>NZ_BAABEM010000051.1:0-196499 GCF_039540155.1 Gibbsiella greigii | reverse complement strand
TGCTGGCGAAACTCCGGGGTATATTGATTACGGGATGTCTTCTTCACAGATTTTGCTTGCGTCATGGTTCACCTTGTTAACGATTTTACTCGCTTAACAGCGTGTCCACTATTCGTGGGTAGGATCACAGCTACTGCAAGTGAAAGGAATATCAATCCTCGTCCGGCACCGGACAAGCGCTGCATTTTGATATTTACTTCATGGTTGGACTTGCCGGCCGATTGCACCACCGCACTGTAAACAGCATCTTTCTGTGAAACAGAAATATGATTAAAGTTAACTTTATCACCGTACAACGCCTTTGTTTTGTAGGCTATCAGTTGTCTTGCCTTGCGCCTTCATTTTTTGCGCCAGTGCTTTGCCGACAGGTGTGCTTCGGTAACGGATGAGCTCCATCAGAAGGTTGCGCGTCTGGTTTGCCTCTTCCGCTGCTTTTTCCCAGCTAATGATGCCGCGTGAGGCCTTGGCGTAGAGATCGTCAGACATGGCTTTGATGCGGCGTGAGTACTCAAGTCTGAGCTTTGGATCAACGTACAATACGCCTGAAGCAGCATTCACATCACCCTGTAGCGTTGCGATTACCCGGTCCAGCTTTTTCTTTCCTTCACCATCAAGAGATGCAAGTAAAGCAGTATCCATAGCGCTTTCACCCTGTGTTCGTAGTACCACACAGACTAGCAACGAAGTGATGGATTGGAAATAACTCAGATGATTTGGAATGGGCAAAAAAAACGAGCAATCTTTACCAACCCCTTGCCCACCAAGGGCTCTGCACGAGGTAGTGTTTATTGGCGTTCGATGTGTAAGTTCGCCGGGTTGGCTTTGCTGCTTTTACTAATGCAAGAGCAGAACCCTAGGGGGGACTAAGGCCGATTGATTTTAACCCTACTATTCAGTGTCATTCCTGATAGGTTTCGAGGAATCGTACTTTTCCCTGTTAGTATCGCCGGTTCATAGCGAGATTACATGAGACATAATGAAAACAAAAATCCACGCAATTGCGTGGATTTTAAGGGCTTTTGCAATTCTCATGAGATTCACTGAAACCTCATGAGACAACAAATTTTAATTAGACGTTAAACAAGAAGTTCATGATATCGCCGTCTTTAACGATATAGTCTTTACCTTCTGAACGCATTTTGCCGGCTTCTTTTGCCCCTTGCTCGCCTTTGTACGTGATGAAATCTTCATAGGCGATGGTTTGGGCGCGGATAAAGCCTTTTTCAAAGTCGGTATGGATTTTGCCGGCGGCCTGTGGTGCCGTTGCGCCGACCGGAATGGTCCAGGCGCGGACTTCTTTCACACCGGCGGTGAAATAGGTCTGCAGGTTCAGCAGTTCATAACCGGCGCGGATCACGCGGTTCAGGCCGGGTTCTTCCAGGCCGAGCTCAGCCATGAACTCGTCGCGCTCGTCATCTTCCAGTTCGGCAATATCGGATTCCACCGCAGCGCATACGGCAACCACCACAGAACCTTCTGCCGCAGCGATTTCACGCACTTTATCCAGATACGGATTGTTCTCAAAACCGTCTTCGTTCACGTTGGCGATGTACATGGTCGGTTTTAGCGTCAGGAAACTCAGGTAGCGGATGGCGGCCTTATCTTCCGGGGTCAGATCCAACACGCGCAGCATACCGGCGTTTTCCAGGTGCGGCAGGCATTTTTCCAATGCGGCCAGCTCGGCTTTGGCGTCTTTATCGCCGCCTTTGGCTTTCTTCTGCACGCGGTGCATGGCGCGCTCGCAGGTTTCCAGATCGGAAAGGGCCAGCTCGGTATTGATAACGTCGATATCTTCCGCAGGATCAACCTTGCCGGAAACGTGCACGATATTGTCATTTTCAAAGCAGCGCACCACGTGGCCGATAGCTTCGGTTTCACGGATGTTGGTCAGGAACTGGTTGCCCAGGCCTTCGCCTTTGGATGCGCCTTTAACCAGGCCGGCGATGTCGACAAACTCCATCGTGGTCGGCAGGATACGCTGGGGTTTGACGATCTCGGCCAGTTTATCCAGACGCGGATCGGGCATCGGCACCACACCGGTGTTTGGTTCAATGGTGCAGAACGGGAAGTTGGCTGCTTCAATGCCCGCTTTGGTCAACGCGTTGAACAGGGTGGATTTGCCAACGTTAGGCAGACCGACGATACCGCATTTGAATCCCATGTTTATATCACCTTAAATATCTTAACTATCAGATGGTTAAAGTTAACCAACCGTATAAATGGCAAAATTATGGCGCCATTATACACGTAATGCGCCTTTATCTCGACTCACTGTTGTTGCTGCACCGTTTAGCACCGGTGCCGAACGGGCGTTTGTCATTGAGATATCGATCACATTTCAACATACTGGCACGCAATGTTGGCAAAACACATCTGCGCCCGGAATGCAGCGAAACGGTGCCGTCGCCTGAGCGCCGTTAACGTTTCTGCTTGCAGTCGAACCGCCGCGTAACGGTTAACTGGCGCAGGTATGATGAATAAATTTGGGAAGTTTATGTTTAACATAAAAAATATCAGGTTTTCTGATATTAAAAATGAAGTGCTGGCCGGTTTTGTCGTCGCGGTATCCATGGTGCCGGAAGCGGTTGGCTTTGCGTTGGTTGCCGGGTTTTCACCGATCGTTGGGCTGCACACCGCGTTTATCATCGGTTTGACCACTGCGTTATTCGGCGGTAAGCCTGGTATGGTTTCAGGGGCTGCGGGTTCGATCGTGGTAGTGCTTATGGGGTTGGCGGCGCAGCATGGCATGCAATACGTGCTGTGGGCGACCATTTTTGCCGGCATTATCCAGATCCTGATTGGGGCGTTCCGCCTGGGGAAATTTATTCGTCTGGTGCCACTACCGGCGATCCACGGCTTTGTTAACGGGCTGGCGATCGTGATTATGTTAGCCCAACTGCATATGATCGCCGGTCAGGGGATGCTGATGTATGCGCTGGTGCTATTGGCGATACTGGTGGTGGTGCTGTTCCCCCGTTTGACCAAGGTTATCCCGTCGTCGCTGGCGGCGTTGATTATTATTTCTGCGTTGGCTATCGGCCTGCACCTGAACACGCTGCGGGTCGGCGATTTGGCGGATATTTCCGGCACCTTGCCGCATTTGGGGTTGCCGTTGGCGGCATTTAACCTGGAGATGCTGCGCGTGGTGTTGCCTTATGCCTTAGTGATTGCGCTGGTGGGCCTGATTGAATCACTGCTTACGATGACCGTGCTGGATGATATGGGCGGCAGCAAAGGCGATGGCAACCGGGAGAGTATCGCGCAGGGGGCCGGCAACGCCCTTTGCGGCCTGTTTGGCTGTTTTGCCGGCTGTGCGATGATTGGGCAATCGATCATCAATTTCACCTCCGGCGGGCGCGGGCGCATTTCATCCACCCTCGGCGCGCTGTTGTTAATACTCTTTGTGGTTAGCCTTTCGGCGTATATTGGCGTGATCCCGGTTGCCGCCCTGGCCGGTATTATGCTGGTGGTGTGCTACAACACCTTTGAATGGAGTTCACTGCGCCGTTTTAAACATATGCCTAAAGCCGACCGAATTATTTTGATTGTGGTAACGGCCATTACGATTTATGCGGACCTGGCCGTGGCGGTGATAAGCGGGGTGATTATCTCGGCGTTGGTATTTGCCTGGCAGCATGCGCGTATTACGCTGCGTGCCGTTAAGCACGAAGAGGAACAGGTCATCTATTTTTTACAGGGGCCGTTATTCTTTGGTTCGGCAACCGCTTTTGCCGAACTCTTTCGGCCGGAAAATGATCCCGCCACCGTGGTGTTGGATTTTGCGCAAACGCGGGTGTTAGATTCCAGCGGCGTAGAGGCGATTGATAAACTGACCGCCCGCTATATGGCCGAGGGGAAAACTATCCGCCTGCGCCACCTGAGCGAAGACTGTATCCATCTGCTCAAACTGGCCGGTCCTTTCTGCAGCCATGAGCTGGATGGGCCTCAATAAACCGGCATCAACGTGCCGATATACGGCCCTGAGGGGCCGTTACCTGCCACGTTCAAATTTGTACGGCTTGGCACCCAATCACGTCACTTTCTGAAGCAAGAATTTTCCCATTATTTGGGGCGGAACATATGTTTTTTTAATTTTTATAGTAGTGGTGCATACCTCCGCTGAATAATATATTTCTTGCTTATGTTATTTTAATAAAATAGCAGTTTTATTGATGCTTAAATTAATTGTTCGTTTTTTGATTTTCAGCTAAAGTGCGGATCCTTAAATATGCATTGGGAATGGAATCCACATGTTGGCTATATTGTTTCTATTAATCTTTATTTCAATATTTGCGTTCTATAAACATGCGCGTCTTGTTCATAAACGGAGGATTATTGTGCATGGCAAGGCGCGCTATAACAGCAATCTTTTCGGCGGCAGCATAATAAAATAGAGGCATACCCGTTCTACTTTAAGCCGCAGATGTATTGGTTTTATTACTCGGCCCATCCTTGGGCCGCCCCCATAGCCAGGCGTTTAGCTGCCGGCTTTGAAAGTATGAAGGCGATTCATCGCTTTCGTCATGCCTTCTTGCAATAACAGCTCGGTACAGCGCAAGGATTCATCAATCGCTTCATCGATGAGGGCCTGTTCGGTTGCCGGCGGTTTGCCCAGCACAAAACCCACGACTTTATTTCTATCACCCGGGTGGCCAATGCCGATCCGCAAACGATAGAAATTAGGGTTATTACCCAACTTGCTCTGGATATCTTTAAGGCCGTTATGGCCGCCATTGCCGCCCCCCAGTTTCAATTTGGCAACGCCAGGCGGCAGGTCCAGTTCGTCATGCGCCACCAGGATTTCATCGGGCGCAATGCGGTAAAACGTCGCCATTGCGGCGACGGCTTTGCCGCTCAGGTTCATGAAGGTGGTTGGCACCAACAGGCGCACGTCGTTGCCGGCCAAGTTCAGGCGGGCGGTATAGCCGAAGAATTTGCTCTCTTCTTTCAGCGCCTGGTTATGGCGCCCGGCCAGGAGATCAACATACCACGCCCCGGCATTGTGCCGCGTTTGGGCATATTCAGCGCCTGGGTTAGCCAGGCCGACAATTAATTTGATACTGCTCACTGAAAATTCACTTTAGCTGGGATAGAGAAAGAGAACTAGTCTACCTTCCCACGGGCGGAATGACAAAAACCCGGCGTACGCGCAGGTGGGGGGCATAAGAGATCATTTCATTAACATTGTTAATAATTTCGCTACCGAAATAGCGCGAAGGCCTGATGGCCTTTTGGTGCTGCTGTTGTCCCCAGTGGTGATTAATACGCTGTTTACGTAAAGATTTGTCAGTGTTTATTGCTATTATGTGATCGTTAACGCAACAACGCCGCCGATAAGTTTCCTATACTTAACTCATCAAACAGGATTAATCATTCATCCCACTTTGCTGATGAAATATGTGACTCGATGGAGGTGACATATGAAACGTAAAAATGCAGACCGGCTTGGTAATACCCTTATGGGGCTTGGCCTGGTAGTGATGATTGGCGGCGTCGGGTATTCGATTATTGCCGAAGTCTCCCAGTTTAATCTGCCGCAGTTTTTCTCACATGGCGCGGTTTTGAGCATTTTTGTTGGCGCCTTGCTGTGGCTGGTCGGGGCCAGAGTGAGTGGTCATGAACGGGTTGCCGATCGCTATTGGTGGGTCAAACACTTCGACAAACGCTGCCGGGATAACCAGCACCGCGCTTCGCATTAAGCGTAAGTGAAAGGCTGAAGCACCGCGTTTGCCACTAATCCGGGCGTGAGGCTTGGGCTGATGATGAAAAAACAGAAAACCCGTTGATGCAGGGCGTCAACGGGTTTTGCTTTTCTGCCGCAAAATTACGCGATAACCGGGTATGGCATGCATGGCCATGCCCGGTTACAATTAATGCTCGAACATGGCAGAAATTGACTCTTCGTTGCTGATGCGGCGGATAGCTTCAGCCAGCATGCCGGAGAGGGTCAGGGTACGGACGTTTTTCAGCGCTTTGATTTCCGGTGACAGCGGAATGGTGTCACAAACAATCACTTCATCAATCACCGAGTTTTTGATGTTGTCTACGGCGCTGCCAGAGAAGATTGGGTGCGTTGCGTAGGCAAACACGCGTTTGGCTCCACGATCTTTCAACGCCTCGGCCGCTTTGCACAGGGTGCCGCCGGTATCAATCATGTCGTCCACCAGCACGCAATCGCGGCCTGCAACGTCACCAATAATGTGCATCACCTGAGAAACGTTTGCGCGTGGGCGACGTTTATCGATGATGGCCATGTCGGTATCGTTGAGCAGTTTGGCGATAGCGCGGGCACGCACAACGCCGCCGATATCCGGTGAAACCACGATCGGGTTTTCCAGATCCTGTTGCAGCATGTCTTCCAGCAGGATAGGGCTACCAAACACGTTATCGACCGGCACATCAAAAAAGCCTTGGATCTGCTCGGCGTGCAGATCAACCGTCAGAACACGGTCAACGCCTACGCTAGAGAGGAAATCGGCAACCACTTTGGCGGTGATTGGCACACGTGCCGAACGCACACGGCGATCCTGGCGCGCGTAGCCGAAGTAAGGGATAACGGCGGTAATTCGCCCTGCGGAGGCGCGGCGCAGGGCATCGACCATAACAACCAACTCCATCAGGTTGTCATTGGTGGGTGCGCAGGTGGACTGGATGATGAAAATATCACCGCCGCGTACGTTTTCGTTGATTTGCACGCTCACTTCGCCGTCGCTAAAACGACCTACAGCGGCGTCACCAAGGCTGGTGTACAAACGGTTGGCAATACGTTGTGCTAGTTCGGGGATGGCGTTACCAGCAAAAAGCTTCATATCAGGCACGAGAAGAACCTCAGGCTTGCGTCCAGAGAAGATATTGTCATACGGCCTTCGCTAAGGGGCTGTTAGCGACGCCGGCGCAATATGCATACGGGTATGTAAAACTGCATGAAACCGCAGGCAGCGCAGGGGTTACAGGGCTATATGGGGCTAGCCTTGCGCAGCGCAACGTTGGGCTACGGTTCATCGTTGCCCGGAAAGGGTGCGATGCAGCGGGGAAATGTTGACACCACGCGCTACAAAACCACGCAACCACGCCGGGGCTTGATTTAACACCTTACGGGCAGCGCACTCGGTATCGAACTCGGCAAATACACAAGCGCCTGTACCCGTCAGGCGCGACGGCGCGTATTGTAACAGCCAAGAAAGAAGCTGTTCAACCTCGCGAAAACGTTTTCTTGCGATCGGTTCGCAATCATTTGCGTACGGAGCCTGCAATAACGCCTCAAGTGGCCGGGCCGGCGTATCTCTGGTTAAATCGGCGTCGCCGAAGATAACCGGCGTGGGGATACTGACGCCAGGGTGGGCGACCAGATACCATTTTTCCGCGGGTTCGGCTGGCTGCAGCTGCTCGCCAATGCCCTCGGCAAAGGCGGCATGGCCGCGCACAAAGACCGGCACGTCAGCGCCGAGCGCCAGCCCCATTTGCGCCAGTTGATCCTCACTCAGCCCACATTGCCACAGCGCGTTGAGCGCCACCAGCACCGTCGCCGCATTGGATGAACCGCCGCCCAGGCCACCGCCCATCGGCAGCACTTTTTCTATGCTGATATCCGCACCGCGCGCTGCAGTGGCGATCGCCTGTTCATGGCAATGTTGCTGCAGCAGACGGGCGGCACGCACGATCAGGTTCTGCTCATCAGGCACGCCGGCAACCGGCGTGAGCAAACGAATCTGTTGATCGGCGCGCGGTTCGATAGTCAGCGTGTCGCCGTAGTCCAGGAACTGAAACAGCGTTTGCAACAGGTGATAGCCGTCGGGGCGCCGGCCGGTGATATAAAGAAACAGGTTTAATTTTGCCGGAGAAGGCCAGCGGTGAATCATTTGAGTGTCCAGTTATCCATTTTCAGCTTGATGCGCTGGTTCCCCTGCTGCAGCTCTAGGCGGCCCGGCAGCGAGGGCTGCACTTCGGTGTTGTAGTCCTGATAGTCAACTATCCAGCTTTGATCGCCCTGGCGGTAGGTCAGCTTGCTGAGCCGATATTGGCTGTCCAGCGTGAAATCGGTGGCGTCGCCCGGCAGGCCCAGCATCCATTGGCGCAGGTTGTCCAGCGGGATCGTCATGCCGGAAAGTTTGCGGATCATCTCTTCGGCGTTGTCGCCCACGTAGCGTTTGCCATTGCTGTCGGTGAGCTGCACCACGTTTTGCTGCACGTTCAGTTCCAGCACGCTGCTGCCAACCGGGGTCGTGAGCAGCAGGCGATAGCGCTCAGGCGAGAACTGCTGCAGGAAAAAGCGTGCGTACTGTCGTTTTTCATCGGAAAGATAGGCGAAAGCACCGCGGGTTTGGTATTGACTGATTTGCTGTACCGCCTGTTCATGGGCGCGCCACTGCGGGGAGGTTGGGCTGGTCGCCGGCCCGCTGGGTTTGGTGGTGGTACAGGCCGCCAGCACCAGGCTGGCCAGCGGGATCAGGCGAAGCAAATTGACTTTGCGAATTGGCATAACGTTCTATCGTCCTTTTTTCTTGCTGCGCCCACGCAAACGAGGGAGTGTGCAGCGTCAATAACAGATCACCAAAGGTGCTCATAAGGGCAACGTGCTGCCCCAGTGGCCGGGGCAACCTCTAGGGTAACACAATCACCTTACGCTGCATCGCATGGCGCCATAACATCCTGCTGTCTTAATTTTGTGGTAAATGCTATGGCAGTAGCAAGCCGGCATGGGCGCGCCGCGCTTTTTGCCGCTTTCTTTCGCTGTAACATTTGGTTACTATCAGGCCATAATTTCTTTACGCACAGAAAATAGGTGGAATAGTGGAAAACCGATATGCACCGGTACAGATTCGCCTGCATTGGTGGGTGTTTATCCTGCTAGTGATAACCTGCGCGACCATCGAACTGCGCACGATGGCAGAGATTGGTTCTGTGCCATGGTATGTTTTGGTCGTCACCCATTTTAGCTGCGGGGTGGCGGTGTTCTTTCTGATGATCTTCCGTCTGATCCTGCGCCACCGTTATCCCACCCCGGCGATTGTGCCGCCGCCGCCGAAATGGCAAGCCGCCGCGGCCAGCACGGCCCATATTTTGATTTATCTGCTGCTGTTCACACTGCCGATTCTGGGTGTCTATTCCCGTTATATTGGCGGCCGGGAATGGTTCCTGTTTGGCATTCCAATGCCGTTTGCCGAGCCGGGCGACAGGGGCGCAGCCCGTGCGGTTATCGGCTGGCACAAAACGCTGGCGAATTTGGGGTATTGGCTGATCGGCTTACATGCGGCGGCGGCCTTGTTCCACCACTATCTTGTCAAAGACAACACCTTGCTGCGCATGATGCCGTTTCGCAAGAAGGATTGACGCCGGTTGTCGTGTGCCCTTGCCGTTGAGTGGGGCGCAGTTAGCGACGAACCTGCGGCGTATACTTTGGCGCCGGCGTTTCCCTCTAATGGGCGTATTTGGGCTTTTTGTGACGATGTCACTTTTATATTGGCGGTTAATGCTCCCTAAAGACCATATGTAACTTATTGATATATGGCCAAGTTAGTGCGTAAATTTCTGATGCCGGATACATTTTAGGCGCGACAGGTGTAATTTCATACTGCTTTGATATTAATCGGTAATTTTTGATTACTGTGGCCTATGCCAGCGATTGAACGGAATATGCGGTTGTTACTTTAATTGATCCAGCTCATCAAGTAGAATGCCGTTCAACGAGAACCCGTACCAAGATAAGTATTACTCGAAGCAATGAGCCTGCTCGCGTTAGGTATTAATCACAAGACCGCTCCGGTTTCTCTACGAGAACGAGTTGCCTTCTCCTCAGAGTCAATCGAAAAAGCGCTAAATAGCCTGCTCCAACAGCCGTTGGTGCAGGGCGGTGTTGTGTTGTCTACCTGTAACCGCACAGAACTCTACCTCAGCGTTGAGCAACAGGAACACATCCACGAGCAACTGGTGGCCTGGCTGTGCGAATATCACCAGTTGCGCCCGGAAGACGTGCGTAAAAGCCTGTACTGGCACCACGGCAATGACGCCGTCAGTCATTTGATGCGCGTCGCCAGCGGCCTGGATTCTCTGGTGCTGGGCGAACCTCAGATTCTTGGCCAGGTGAAAAAAGCCTTTGCCGATTCCCAACGCGGGCAGTCGCTTTCCGGTGAGTTGGAGCGGCTGTTTCAAAAATCCTTTTCTGTCGCTAAACGCATACGCACCGAAACCGAGATTGGCGCCAGCGCGGTGTCGGTGGCCTTTGCTGCCTGCACCCTGGCGCGGCAGATCTTCGAATCCCTGGCCGAGTTGAACGTCTTGCTGGTCGGCGCGGGTGAAACCATCGAACTGGTGGCGCGCCACCTGCGGGAGCACAAAGTTCAGCATATGATTATTGCCAACCGTACCCGGGAACGGGCGCAGCAGCTGGCGGAAGAGGTGGGCGGCGAAGTGATCACGCTGCCGGAAATCGACGAACGCCTGGCCGATGCGGATATTGTCATCAGTTCCACTGCCAGCCCGCTGCCGATTATCGGCAAGGGGATGGTGGAGCGGGCGCTGAAAGCGCGCCGCAACCAGCCGATGCTGCTGGTGGATATCGCCGTGCCGCGCGACATCGAACCGGAAGCCGGCAAGCTGGCTAACGCCTACCTCTACAGCGTCGACGATCTGCAGGCCATTATCCAGAGCAACCTGGCGCAGCGCAAAGCCGCCGCGGTGCAGGCTGAAACCATTGTTCAGCAGGAAAGCTCCAACTTTATGGCTTGGCTGCGCTCGCAAGGCGCGGTGGAGACCATCCGTGACTACCGTTCGCAGGCCGATCACATCCGCACGGAAATGGAAGCAAAAGCGCTGGCCGCGATTGCCCAGGGTGCAAACGTCGAGCAGGTTATTCACGAACTGGCTTATAAACTGACCAACCGCCTTATTCATGCCCCTACCAAATCCCTCCAGCAGGCCGCTATTGACGGCGACGTGGAGCGGTTGCAAATTTTACGCGACAGCCTTGGGCTGGATCAGCATTAGTTTTCTTTATTATTAACAAGGTCTAATACCACGCATGAAGCCTTCTATTGTTGCCAAACTGGAAGCGTTACAAGAACGCCATGAAGAAGTTCAGGCTTTGCTTGGCGATGCCGGCGTGATCGCCGATCAGGAACGTTTTCGCGCGCTGTCGCGTGAGTATGCACAACTGACCGATGTGAGCCGCTGTTTCCTTGAATGGCGCCAGGTTCAGGACGATCTGGCAACGGCCGAAATGATGCTGGACGATCTGGAAATGCGCGAGATGGCGCAGGAAGAGCTTAAGCAGGCCAAAGCGGCCAGCGAAACGCTGGAGCAAGAGCTGCAGGTGCTGCTGCTGCCGAAGGATCCCGATGATGAGCGCGGCTGCTTCCTGGAAGTGCGCGCCGGCACCGGCGGTGATGAGGCGGCGCTGTTTGCCGGCGATCTGTTCCGCATGTACAGCCGCTATGCGGAAGCGCGCCGTTGGCGGGTGGAAGTCATGAGCGCCAGCGAAGGCGAACACGGCGGTTATAAAGAAGTGATCGCCAAAGTCTCCGGCGACGGGGTATACGGCCAACTGAAGTTTGAATCCGGCGGCCACCGCGTGCAGCGCGTGCCGGAAACGGAATCGCAAGGCCGTATTCACACCTCTGCCTGCACGGTTGCGGTGATGCCGGAAGTACCGGAAGCCGAATTGCCGGAAATCAACCCGGGTGATTTGAAGATCGACACCTTCCGTTCCTCGGGCGCGGGCGGCCAGCACGTTAACACCACCGATTCAGCGATCCGCATTACCCACTTGCCGACCGGTATCGTCGTCGAATGCCAGGACGAGCGTTCACAGCACAAAAACAAAGCCAAAGCGATGTCGGTGTTGGGCGCGCGCATCCGTGCGGCGGAAATGGCCAAGCGCCATCAGGAAGAGGCGTCGACCCGCCGCAACCTGCTGGGCAGCGGCGATCGTTCCGATCGCAACCGTACCTATAACTTCCCGCAGGGGCGGGTGACCGATCACCGCATCAACCTCACGCTTTATCGCCTTGATGAGGTGATGGAAGGCAAGCTCGATATGCTGATCCAGCCGATTGTGCAGGAATACCAGGCCGATCAGCTTGCCGCGCTCGCCGCTGAGCCCGAATAATGGACTATCAGTCCTGGCTGCGGGCGGCGGCGGCCCGGCTGGCGCAAAGCGGCAGCGCTAAGCGTGATGCGGAAATTCTGCTGGGCTTTGTGACCGGCCGCGCCAGAACCTTCCTGTTTGCCTTTGGCGAAACGTTATTAACGGCGCAACAGCTTGAACAGTTGGAAACGCTGCTGGCGCGGCGCGAGCGCGGCGAGCCGGTGGCCTATCTGGTTGGCGAACGCGAGTTCTGGTCGTTGCCACTGTCTGTTTCACCCGCCACCCTGATCCCGCGCCCGGATACCGAATGTCTGGTTGAGTTGGCGCTGGCGCGCCTGCCGTCATCCCCTTGCCCTCTGCTCGATCTGGGCACCGGCACCGGCGCAATTGCGCTGGCGTTAGCCAGCGAGCGCAAAGACTGTGTGATCACCGGCGTTGATCTGCAACCTGCCGCCGTGGCGCTGGCCCAGCATAATGCGCGCAAATTGGCGATTGCGAATGCCACTTTCCTGCAGGGCAGTTGGTTTGCTCCGGTCAGCGGCCAGCGTTTTGCGCTGATCGCCAGCAACCCCCCGTATATTGATGCGGCCGATCCGCACCTGGCCCAGGGCGATGTGCGTTTTGAGCCCAGTAGCGCGCTGGTGGCGCCGGAGCAGGGGCTGGCCGATCTGGCCGCCATCGTGCGCCAGGCTCCAGGCTACCTGCTGCCGCAGGGTTGGTTGTTGCTGGAGCACGGTTGGCTGCAGGGGGAAGCTGTGCGTCAACTGTTGCTGGCCGCGGGTTTTGGGGCAGTGGCTACCCATAAGGACTATGGCGGCAATGAACGCGTTACGTTAGGCCAGTGGGCCGGCGGCGGGAAATCATTCCAATTTTTATCAGGGAGCAATGAATGACTGCATACATGGTATTGAAACATCTCCATTTGCTCACGGTGGCGATCAGCATCACCCTGTTCGTGTTGCGTTTTGTCTGGCAGTGGCGTGGCTCGGCGATGAGTGGCAAGCGCTGGGTAAAGATTGCGCCGCATATTAATGATACCGTGCTGTTTCTCAGCGGTATCGCACTGGTGATCACGTTTAAGTTTTATCCGCTGTTGGGCATGGACTCATGGCTGACCGAAAAGCTGTTTGGCGTTATTATCTATATCCTGCTTGGTTATATCGCGTTAGGCAGAAGAACAAAGAGCCAGAATGTGCGCACCGTGGCATTTATACTGGCCCTGGGTTGCTTGTACCTTATTATTAAACTGGCCACGACGAAGATACCGTTTCTGATGGGATACCTATGAGTAGCATCGCTGATTTTGAATTTAACGCTTCACCATTGAGTGATGGCGTCATCCTGGTTTCGCAAGCCATACGGCAGGATTTCCCCACCGCGGAAGTGCAGCGCAGGCTACAGCAGTTGGTGGAGGAGGCGCGTGTGGCGATCCCGGAACACCTGAGCCAGGAACAGCAGATGGATGCGCTGATTGCACTGTTCTATAAAACGTGGGGTTTCGGTGGGGCCAGCGGCGTGTATCGTTTGTCCGATGCCATCTGGCTCGATAAGGTGCTTGAGGCCCGGCAGGGCACGCCGGTATCGCTGGGGACGATTTTCCTGCACATTGCGCACCAGCTTGATTTGCCGCTGATGCCGGTGATTTTCCCCACTCAATTGATCCTGCGCGCCGATTGGCTGGATGACGAAATGTGGCTGATCAACCCATTGAACGGTGAAACGCTCAGCGAACATACGCTTGAAGTGTGGATCAAGGGCAATCTGGGGCTGGGCGCAGAGCTTGAAGATGACGATCTGGACGAGTCCGAGAATATTATGGTGGTGCGCAAGATGCTTGATACGCTGAAAGCGGCCCTGATGGAAGAAAAACAGATGGAAATGGCGCTGCGTGCCAGCCAAACGGTGCTGTGTTTTGATCCGGACGATCCCTACGAGATCCGCGATCGCGGCCTAATTTTTGCCCAGTTGGATTGCAACCACGCCGCCATTTCCGATCTTAACTATTTTGTTGAGCAGTGCCCGGAAGATCCGGTCAGCGAAGTGATCAAAGTGCAAATCCACGCGATTGAGCCGAAACAGGTTACTTTGCACTGAAGACAACCCCTTTATCCTTACCCCTTACACATAGGTGCCTGCATGAAACAGAAAGTGGTTAGCATTGGTGACATCAACGTAGCGAACGATTTGCCGTTTGTACTGTTTGGCGGTATGAATGTGCTGGAATCGCGCGATTTGGCGATGCGCATCTGCGAACACTATGTCACCGTAACGCAAAAACTGGGTATTCCATACGTTTTTAAAGCCTCGTTTGACAAGGCCAACCGCTCTTCCATCCACTCCTACCGCGGCCCGGGGCTGGAAGAGGGTATGCGTATTTTTGAAGAGATCAAAAAGGCCTTTGGCGTGAAAGTAATCACCGACGTCCATGAGCCAGCTCAGGCGCAGCCCGTGGCCGAAGTGGTGGATGTGATCCAACTGCCGGCATTTTTGGCGCGGCAGACCGATCTGGTTGAAGCGATGGCGAAAACCGGCGCGGTGATCAACGTGAAAAAACCGCAGTTCGTCAGCCCAGGGCAAATGGGCAATATCGTTGAGAAATTCAAGGAGGGCGGTAACGATCAGGTCATCCTGTGCGATCGCGGCAGCAACTTTGGCTATGACAACCTGGTTGTCGACATGCTGGGCATTAACGTGATGAAAAATGTCAGCGGTGGCCACCCGGTGATTTTCGACGTGACTCACGCCTTGCAAACGCGCGATCCGTTCGGCGCTGCCTCTGGCGGCCGCCGTGCACAGGTGGCCGAACTGGCCCGTGCTGGGATGGCGGTTGGCCTGGCGGGGCTGTTTATCGAAGCGCATCCAGAGCCGAACAGCGCCAAATGCGATGGCCCATCAGCACTGCCGCTGGACAAACTGGAACCGTTCCTGGTTCAGATGAAAGCGATTGATGACCTGGTGAAAAGCTTCCCAGAGCTGGATACCAGCAACTAAGCCAGGCTGAAACCAGGCAATAAAAAGCCCGGTGCAGGTTACCCTGCGCCGGGCTTTTTGCTGTTTAGCGAACACCCGCACGGGCGGGCCGCGTTTACTGATCCAATGCGCTCAAGGCTTCCGGCAACGTGGCATAGAAAGCCAGTTTCCCTTCAATCGGCTGAACGCGTGCGCGCGCCAGCGTTTTGAGCGGCTGGAAAGGAATGTCGGTAATGACCAATTGTTTCCCTTCAGGCAGCGTTTCGATAAAGCGTTGCAACGCCTGCAGGCCACCGGCATCCAGCACCGGCACCGCATCCCACTGTAGGACTATCTGTTTATAGCTTTCGCTGCGTGCCAGCAATTCGCTGAAGATGCGTTCTGCAGCGGCGAAGAACAGCGGCCCATTGACACGCAGCACCAGGCGGTGATGTTCTTCGCTGATCGTGCTCAGGCGCGTCATTCGGGCAATGCGGCGCATAAACAGCAGTGATGCCAACACAATCCCCACCGTAATCGCGATCACCATATCGAACAACACGGTCAGCGTCAGGCACAGCAGCATGACCAGGATGTCGTCTTTCGGCGCGCGGCGAAGCAGATAAATCACCTTGTGTGCTTCACTCATGTTCCAGGCCACGATCAGCAGCAGGGAAGCCATGGCTGCCAGCGGCAGGTAAGAGAGCCACGGCGCCAGCACCAGCAGCGCCAGCAGCACTAATAAGGCGTGGATAACGGCGGAAATCGGCGATGTCGCGCCGGCACGCACGTTGGCGGCGGAACGGGCGATGGCCGCAGTGGCCGTGATGCCGCCAAAAAACGGCGCGATGATATTACCGATGCCCTGGCCGAGCAGTTCGGTGTTGGAGTTGTGTTTTTTCCCAGTCATGCCGTCGAGCACCACCGCGCACAGCAGGGATTCGATCGCGCCAAGCACCGCCATCGAGAATGCCGCCGGCAGCAGGGCAGAAACTGTCTGCCAGCTTAACGCCATGTGTTTGCCATCGGCGTTGGGGATGTCCCACGGCAGAACCAATTGCGGCAGGATCGGTGGGATGCCCTGGCCGTGGGTGCCATCGGCCAGAATATAGCTAAAGCGCGAGCCAATGGTGGCGACGTGATGGTCAAACATCGCCAATACGCCCATCACCGCCGTACCTGCCAGCAACGCAGGCAGGTGGCCGGGAACGCGCAGGCCAAGCTTAGGCCAGTAAATCAGGATCGCTAACGTCACCACGCCAATCAGCGTATCGCCGTAATCCAGCGTGGGCAGGGCGTGCAATAATGCATAGACCTTGCCGATATAGTTTTCCGGCAGGGCGGTTAATTGCAGGCCAAAGAAGTCTTTAATCTGCATTGTCGCAATAGTGATGGCGATACCGGAAGTAAAGCCCAGTGTGACCGACAGCGGAATGTATTCAATCAGCCGGCCAAAACGTGCCAGGCCCATGATCACCAAAAATACCCCGGAAAGCAGAGTGGCAATGAGCAGGCCCGAAAGGCCAAACTGTTGCGATACCGGGAACAGGATCACCACAAAGGCGGCGGTGGGGCCGGAAACGCTAAAGCGTGAGCCGCCGATAACCGCAATGACAATCCCTGCGATGGCGGAAGTATACAGGCCGTATTGCGGAGGGACGCCACTGGCAATCGCCAGCGCCATGGCCAATGGGATGGCGATAATACCGACGGTAACGCCGGCAATGGCATCTTTTAATAAGCGATTTAGGGAATAGGATTCCCGCCAGCAGGCATCAATTAATGCGCTGAAGGGACGAATGTCGTTTATTTCGTGCGTTTTCATCTAAGCTGCAAACCAAGTCTGGAAAAGAGAACGGAATGGCGGGCCAGCTGAGGTCCGTCTCGAATAGCTGCCTATCAGCATACGCCTTTCTACGTAGTGATTTCTAGATGTATGTCAATTGGTGTGCGAAATAAGATTTTCGCCACTTTTAGAATTCGCTATTTTTTTTGGGGCTATAACCGGCATGGGATTGCGGAAGGTAACTATTTTGTTACCTTTGCTTTTGTGGGTTAGCGCAGTATTGGCGAGCATAAGGCGAAAAAGTGCATGCCGCTTCCGGCGGGATAGGGAACAACCCAGGCGTCAAGCGGATTGCAGCGCAGGCATTTGGCGCGCCGGCCGTGATACTTTTGCTTTTTCGCACGGGGATGTTATCCGGCTGCAAAAGCCACTGCGGCGGTACGCCTCAACCCGGAGATGGGCAAGGGATTTCGGTTTTTATTGCAACTTATCGTCAATATTTATACTGCTTTCCCTGCTATCTTGCCGAATAACGACTATCCTGAACGCTGCCTATAGCAAAGTTCGCCCGGTAATCACGTTGCGCTGCTGACCTATTACCTGGCTACGCCCCAAGAGCAATGGGGCGACAGTGCGCTCGGAACAAAGAGATGCCACGACAACAATCACAAAGCACAACGTTATATCCGTGGGGCCAACCGAGAGCTTATGATTTATGATGTATTGATACCTTCTTTATACAGGGATGTGTGTATTACCTGCGCCACATTGTCGGTCAGTTATTTTGCGTTAAGTAACAAAGCCCCGTTTTCCTACCACTCGGAGTGGTGGCGCCGCGTGCTGTTCGGCATCTTTGCCGGCGTGGCGATGATCGTACTCAGCCAGCATCGGCAGTTTTTTAGCGCCAGCATTTATTACAGTTTTGCCGCGTTGCCGATGATCCTGGTGGTGTTTTTCGGCGGGGGATTGAGTGGGCTGATCGCATTCTTGCTCTGTGCCATTTTCACCGGCGGTTTGACCGTGGATAACCTGTTTACCGCTTCCATTCTTATGCCGTTGCTATTAACGCAGGTGTGGCTGAAAAGATCGAACCGCGTTTTTTACATCACGATTGGCCTGATTGCGCTATATCGTATTGCGGTGGTCAGCAATGAGGTTAATGTCGCCGTACAGTGGCTGGATATTTTGCTGTATCAGGCGGTTTCGTTGCTTTTCCTGGTGGTTTGTTACCATGCGCTGAGCTATAAGGAGCGCTATATCCAAACCTTTTTTGCCATGCGCGACAAAGCCACTCTGGACGGCCTGACCCATATAAACAACCGCGCCAGCGTGGATTATAAGATGATGCTGCAACACGCCCAGCGCAAGCCCTGTGGGCTGCTGATTATCGATCTCGATAATTTCAAAATGGTGAATGATACCTACGGCCACATCTCGGGTGACATGCTGCTGGCCAGCGTGGCACGGCTGCTGCAGGATGGGGTGCGTAATGAAGACTTTGTCGGCCGCTATGGTGGGGAAGAGTTTATTGTGATCACCGCCAGCCACGATCCCAAAGTGGTCCACGCGGTGGCGGAACGCATTCGCCAGGACGTTCAGGATACGCTGTTTATCGTTGCGGAAGGCGAAGAAATCTGCATCACCTTATCAATTGGCGCTTCGCTGTATTTGCCGGGGATGGGGATAGATAAAGCGGTCGAAATTGCCGATGAAGCCTTATATTGTGCAAAACACGCCGGAAAAAACAACGTGGCGTGCAGCCGGCTGATGCAGCTTTCAGAGTTGGTCGGCTAATGCAAAAAAGCCTGAACTTGCGCTCAGGCTTTCTCTTTGAATATGGCGGTGAGGGAGGGATTCGAACCCTCGATACGCTTTCGCGTATACACACTTTCCAGGCGTGCTCCTTCAGCCACTCGGACACCTCACCATATTGTTGCCGCAGCGGCCTAGCCACTCTCGACGGGCGCTAATGTAGGAGAAACTGATCCCAGCGTCAACACTCTTCACGCAAATCAGTGCGCGTTTAGCTAAAGTTGCAGCAATTTGTTGGTTTCACGAGCGATTTCTCCGCCGTAACGCGCACCCACCCCGGCGGGCACCTTGCCGGGGTGGCGGTATCACCCAGTAAGCGGCTTACTCCCGCTGCCAACGGGATTGCTGTTGCCCGTTGATATACAGCGTGCGCTGCTCGCCGGCCGGCAGTTGAACGTCGAGCGTGCGCCATGCCGGCTGGTAGTTGCCTTCCGCCTGGAACTGGACATCAATACGTTGATTGTCACTGGTGATGTGCCAACGCAGCCACAGCGCGTCACCCTGTTGCCAGCCGTTGGATTCGCCGTCGTCTTCAAACAGCAGACCGCTGTCCTGGCCTTTGCCCATCGGTGGGAACAGCAGCATCTCGCGGCGATCGTCAGCCCGGTGCTCAACATGCGCGATGCGCCCAGAGAGCGGCAACATCGCGCCGGCCCTGACCAGCAGCGGCAGCCGTTCAAGCGGTGCGTCCAGCGTGATGGTTTGCCCACCGCTGAACCATGCGCCGCTGTAAAAGTCGTACCAGCCAGACGCATTGCGTGGCAGATACACCGCGCGCTGGCGTTGGCCAGGTTCGATCACGCTGGCCACCAGCAGATCCCGCCCCAGCATAAAATCATCGGTTTCGTTAAAAGTGACATGGTCACTTTCGTGATCCAGAAAAGTGGGGCGCAGCATGGGTTCGTCGTCATGGCTGGCTTGCCACAGCAGGGTATAGAAATAGGGCAGCATGCGGTAGCGCAGCGCAATGGCCGCGCGAATAGCCGGCGTGACGGCCGGGTACATCCAGGGTTCATTGACGGTATGATCGTCATTCCAGGAGTGGATAGTAAAGCGCGGATGCATGACGCCGTTTTGCACCCAGCGAACAAACAGTTCGGCATCGGGTTTGTCGCCGGAGAAGCCGCCGACGTCGTGGCCCACGTTGTACAAACCGGAAAGGCTCATACCGACGCCCATGCGGATGTTGTAGCGCAGGGTTTGCCAACTGGTGCGGTTATCGCCGCTCCAGGTTTGCACATAACGTTGCATGCCGGCACAGCCGGAACGGGAGATCAGGTAGGGCCGTTTTTCCGGCGCAAAACGCTGCTGCGCTTCCATCGAGGCGCGCATCATCAACAACGGCATCACCGGGCGGATGTGCTTGATGGCAATCTCCTTGCCGAAACCGTGGCAGCGTGCTTCGCTGTCCCACACCTCATATTCGTTGTTGTCGTTCCAGGTGGCGTCGATGCCCATGGCCAGCAGTTGCTTTGTGACATTGTCTTGCCACCAGGCCACCGTTGCCGGGTTGGTGAAGTCAAGATGCGAGCCTTCGTCATCCCAAAAACACGAACGTTCCGGCGCGGCGTGTTGCGAATCGCGGATGAACAGGTTTTGCTCGGCGACCTTCGGATACATCGGGTGATCCTGCAGCAGGCAGGGCTTGATATTGGCCGCCAGTTTCAGCCCGGCATCGTGGAACGCCTGGCTCATCACCTTGGGCTGCGGCACTTTGTCGTAATTCCAGTTGAACACATAACGCTTATCGTTGATCGAGGTATAACCGGAAGAGAGCTGGAAAGAGTCGCAGGGAATATCATGCTGTTGGCATAGCGCAATGAATTTCATCAACTGCTGCTGCGCATCGGGCGCGTCGGTATAATGCATGGTGGAGCCGCTGTAGCCCAGGCTCCATTTGGGGCCGAACAGCGTTTTGCCCGTCAGGCGCACGAAGCGCTTGGTGACGTCCAGCACCCGCGGGCCGAGGAATAAATAGTAATCCAGATCGCCGGCTTCGGCATGGTAGCGGCGGTAGGGCCGATGGTAGTTATCCAGTTCGTTGCCCAGATCGAGCCGTGTGGTGCTCAGGTTGTCGTAAAACAGGCCAAAGCTGACCTCGCCGCGCCGGGTAATGGTGAAGGGAACATGCTTGTAGAGCGGATCGGTACTGGCTGCGTTGTAGCCCATGGCGTCCAGGTTACGGAACTCATAGCGGCGGCCGGCGCGGTTAAGATCCCCAGCCTTTTCCCCCAGGCCATAATAGCGTTCCTGCGGGTAACGGCGCTGGTAGTGCTCAACGCCGTCGCCAAACGGATTGAGTAGATAGGCGCTGGTGGGCCGATCGGCGGCCAGAGGTTGCCATATGCCTTGTTGATCGCGATATTCCCACTCCAGCCACAGCGGTTGGTGCAGGGTGACGCGCAGTTTTTCGCTGCTCAGGCGCAATTCATTGCCTAACGGTTCCAGCGCAAAGCCCGGCAGGCTGAACCCTGCGCAGCTTTCCCGCAAGCGCCCTTCCCAGGGAACATCCTGCTGCGGCGCGATGCTCCAGGTACGATCCAGCGCCAGTTCGCCCTGGCGTTTGATCAGCACACGGAACATATCCGCTTCCAGCACGTAAATGCGGAACAGGTGCTGCCCATCCACTTTCAGTTCGGCAAACTCGGTGGTGTGCTGATTCAGTACCCAGTGTTTCAACATTTTCATAAACGATTACCCCAACAACTCAGACAGTTAAACGTTGCGCGCTTTGCTGCGGCGCTCGGCGATGAAGGCGATCAGGAACATGGCGCCGATCAAGTCAAAGAACCCCATCGCGATAAATAGCGGGTTATAGCCGATGGTATCGGCGGTCAGCCCAATCAGCAGCGAGAACAGGAAGCTGGCAATCCAGGCAAAGGAACCGCGCATGCCGTTCACCGTCGCCATCTGGCCCTTATCAAAGGATTCCACCACCAGGGCGCTGAGCATGCAGGAGATCACCTGGTGGCCAAAGCCGCCGATGGAGATCAGCAAGATAGTGACGTAGGGATCGCGGGTGAACGCCACCAGCGCCAGGGAAATCATCAGGAACGCGCCGGTTACCGAGCTGGCGATAATCGAATTAACCCGTGACCCACTGAAAAATCTGCCGTACAGCCGGGTTAAATAACCGCTGGCGACGCTGCCCAGATCGGCGGCCAGGAACGGCAGCCAGGCGAACATGGCGATCTGTTTAAGATCCATGCCGCGTTCGTTGGCTAGATACAGCGGCACCCAGAAGCTGAGGACCGCCCAGGCCGGTTCTGCCATAAAGGCGGGAATGGCGATGCCGTAAAAACGTTTGTTTTTGCACACCGTCTTCAGCGCGGTGAAAAAGGGAAGTTTGACCGGTTCCGGTTCGTTATCCTGTTTGATGTATTCCAGTTCATTGCGGCTCAGGTTAGGGTGCTTTTCCGGGCTGTGGTAGAACAGCCACCACAACACCACCCAGCACATGGCCAGCAGGCCGGAGAACAGGAAGGCGCCTTGCCAACCAAAATTGATATGTGCGATCACGATAATCGGCGGGGCCAGCATGGCGCCGATGGAAAAGCCGACGCCGGCCCAACCTGCGGCGATCGGGCGTTCTTTTTTCGGGAACCAGTCGCCCAGGGTTTTGGCGTTGGCCGGTGTCGCTGCGGCTTCAGCCGCGCCCATAAAGAAGCGCAGCACGGCCAGTTGGAACCAACTGCCGGCACCGGCATGCAGCATACACATCAGCGCCCAGATACTGGCGCAAATCAGAAAGCCGAGCTTGAGCCCGATAACATCGATCAGCCAACCACACAGCGGTTGAAAAAGGGTATAGGCCAATTGAAAGGCGCCCACCACCCAGGAGTATTGTTCAGTTGTCATCCCCAGGCTGTCTTTCAGCTCCGGGGCCAGAATGCCCAGTGAGTTACGCGTAATATAGTTTACCGTTACCCCCAGCAGGAAAAGGCTCAGTATCCACCAACGTAAGTTGCTGATTTTGCGTTTTTCCTGCGTTGTAACCGCAGCATTATCAATATTGAGATTCACCGTCATATCCTCATTTTCTAGCCGCTGAATGGTGGCCCTGGCATTGGAACCTACCGTATTTGGCTGCGTGATGATCCTTAATCGCTACAGAGCCGGCACTGTGGCGCATCTTTTTTTATCTCTAGATTCAGTCAATTAGATGGCCCTAATTGAAATACCAGTTATGTAAATTGGTTTACCAATTCAGAGTAGATGAGTTGAAAACGTGGTGATACGCACTTTTTTGCAAGTTTTTTCATGGCAGACTGCGGCGGTGTGGAAAAGAGCGGGAAATGCTTATTACCGTAGTTTTTTTGCCGTGAAAACTTTGTCATTTTCAAACTTGAACTGGATCACAAAATGAACGGAAAGTTAAAAATCAAAGAGATCGCCCTGCTAACCGGGCTTTCGATCAGTACCGTTTCCCGCGTGTTGTCAGGCAAAGCCAATTCCAGCGACAAAGCCAGAAGCAAGGTATTGGCCTGTGCCCGCGAATTGGGTGTATTGGATCAGTTGGCCGATGGCCGGCTGCTGCTGAATGGGGTGATGATTTTCGCGCCGGCACGGGCTTTTGATGCGCGCACCGACGTTTTTTACTACCAGGTGATCCAGGGGATACTCAGCGCGCTGCGCGCCTATGAAGTGCGGGTACGCTATTGCGCATTAGAAGAGTACGACAGCGATGCGGCATTGTTTATGGAGAAAACGCGCGATCCGCTGACGGAGGCGGTACTGATGATTGGTATCGACGACAGTTACATCCATGCGCTGGCGGCCGATTTAGGCAAGCCCTGTGTGCTGATTAATTGCCGCGATCGCAAGATGCGTTTACCCAGCGTGGCGCCGGATCATCTGGCGATCGGTGAGGCGGCCGCCGGTTATTTGCATGAGTTGGGCCACCACCACATTCTGAGCCTGCTTTGCCTGCGGCGTTACACTATGGAGCATCGGCTGCAGGGCATTAAAGTGGCGATGAAGGCCCATAACCTGGCATTTGAAGAGCAGCGCCATCTGTTGCCGGTCGCCGGGTTCAGCGCAGCAGAAAGCTATCAGGCCGTGAGCGAATTTTTGCGCGGCTGCCCACCGGATGAGCGGCCCACGGCGCTGCTGGCCGGTGGCGACTTTATCGCCGCCGGCGCGGCGGCGGCATTGCAGGATGCCGGGCTGCGCGTGCCGCAGGATATCTCGCTGATGAGCATGGATGGCTTTAATTCACCGCTGATTCATGACATTCCGCTGACCGCGCTGCACGTTCCGCGTGAAGAACTCGGGGAAGAAGCGGTGCGTATGTTGCAGCGCCGCGTTATCAGCCCCACACAGCCCAGCGGGAATCTGTTACTGCATGGCGCGCTGGCGGTGGGGAAATCCGTTAAGCGCATTCGAGCCGATCACGCGCATACCCCGGTTAATGAGGAAGGGTTGTATGACTAAGTGGCTAAAACGCGATCTTTGTCACAGATAAAGCGGGTTGCGACGGCCGTGCCGTGGTGCCCGCGTTATTTTGGTTGACTAACATTTTTCAATGGTTGAGTATCTTCGCTAAATTGGTTGACCAATGTTGCAATCCGAATGTCCGCCGGCCACGGCGGGGGATAGTACCGGGCAACCGCCACCGTTAACTCCCTTTTTTGCCGGCCGCCAAACGGCGGCGCAATCAGAAAGGGAAGGCGATCACCATTATTGTGAGGTATTCAGCATGAAGCAGACCTGGCGTTGGTATGGACCGAACGATCCCGTTAGCCTGGCCGATGCCCGGCAGGCAGGGGCCACCGGCATTGTCACTGCGCTGCACCATATCCCGAACGGGGAAGTCTGGCCGGTGGACGAGATCCGCAAGCGCAAGGCTGAAGTGGAAGCGGCTGGGATGGAGTGGGCCGTGGTAGAGAGCGTGCCGATCCATGAAGAGATAAAGACGCAGTCCGGGCAGTATGAGCGCTGGATCGCCAATTACCAGCAAACGCTGCGCAACCTGGCCGAATGCGGCATTGGTATCGTGTGCTACAACTTCATGCCGATCCTCGACTGGACCCGTACCGATCTGGCATACGGCCTGCCGGACGGTTCAAAAGCGCTGCGTTTTGATCAGATCGCGTTTGCCGTTTTCGAGCTGCACATCTTGCAGCGCCCCGGCGCAGAAGCCGACTACACCGCCGAAGAAATTGCCCAGGCGCAGGCCCGTTTCGCCGCCATGTCCGAAGCGGAGAAAACGCAACTCACCGGCAATATCATCGCCGGCCTGCCCGGTGCCGAAGAGGGCTATACCTTGGATCAATTCCGCGCGCAGTTGGCGCGTTATGAAGGGATCGATAAAGCGAAACTGCGTGAGTTTTTCGCCTATTTTCTGCGCGCCATCATTCCGGTCGCGGAAGAAGTGGGTATCCGTATGGCCGTTCACCCAGACGATCCGCCGCGCCCGATCCTGGGTTTGCCGCGCATTGTCTCCACGGCTGAAGACATGCAGTGGATGGCGGATACGGTACCCAGCGCGGCCAATGGCTTCACCATGTGCACCGGCTCCTATGGCGTGCGCGCGGATAACGATCTGGTCGCGATGATCAAGCATTTTGGCCCGCGTATTTATTTCCTGCACCTGCGCGCCACCAAACGGGAAGAAAACCCGCGCAGCTTCCACGAGGCGGCGCATCTGTATGGCGATGTCGACATGTTCAATGTAGTGAAGGCCATTGCCGAAGAAGAGCACCGTCGCAAGGCGCTGGGCGAAACGCAACCGATCCCGATGCGCCCGGATCACGGCCACCAGATGCTCGACGATCTTAAAAAGAAAACCAACCCAGGCTATTCGGCAATCGGCCGCTTGAAAGGGCTGGCGGAAGTGCGTGGGGTGGAGCTGGCTATCCACCGCGCTTATTTCAACCACTAACGATGCTTGGCACGGCGTGTGGCTCCCTGCAGCCCACGCCCCGCGGCCTGACTGCTGGCCGCGGACTTAAAGGAGTCCGTCATGGAAAAAAATCTTGCCAATAGCCCGGTTTCCGTCGCCCGCCCTGGGTGGGATAAATCGCGGCTGGTGGCGCGCATTGTTCATCTGGGGTGTGGCGCGTTCCATCGCGCCCATCAAGCGTTGTTTACCCACCATCTGCTAGAAAGTTCCGACAGCGATTGGGGCATTTGTGAAGTGAACCTGATGCCGGGCAACGATGCCACGCTGATCGCCAACCTGAAGGCGCAAGCGCTGCTGTATACCGTGGCCGAATGCGGCGAAAAGAGCACGGAATTGAAAATCATCGGTTCCATGAAAGAAGCGCTGCATCCGGAATTCGATGGTTGCGCAGGGATCCTGCAGGCGATGGCGCGCCCGGAAACCGCCATCGTTTCGTTAACCGTGACCGAGAAAGGCTACTGCACCAACGCCGCCAACGGCCAGCTGGATCTGGCCAACCCGCTGATTCAACACGATCTGAGCCAGCCTGCCGCACCAAAATCCGCCATTGGCTACATTGTCGAAGCCCTGAATATTCGCCGCCTGAAAGGGGAAAAAGCGTTTACCGTGATGTCGTGCGACAACGTGCGCGAAAACGGGCACGTAGCGCGCGCCGCCGTACTGGGGCTGGCGCAGGCACGCGATCCGGCACTGGCCGCCTGGATTGAGCAACAGGTGAGCTTTCCCTGCACCATGGTCGATCGCATTGTGCCGGCGGCCACGGAGCAAGCCTTGCAAACCATCGCCAGCCAGTTGGGCGTTTACGATCCCTGTGCTATCGCCTGCGAGCCGTTCCGCCAGTGGGTGATTGAAGACAATTTCGTCAACGGCCGGCCGGCCTGGGATACGGTCGGCGCGCAGTTTGTCGAAGATGTGGTGCCGTTCGAAATGATGAAGCTGCGCATGCTCAACGGCAGCCACTCGTTCCTGGCCTATCTGGGCTACCTGGGGGGTTACGAAACCATCGCCGAGACCATGACGAACCCGGCGTATCGCAAGGCCGCGCTGGCCTTAATGCTCGATGAACAGGCCCCGACGCTCGCCATGCCGGAAGGCACCGATCTGGTTAAATATGCGCATCTGTTGATTGAGCGCTTCAGCAACCCGGCGCTGCGGCACCGCACCTGGCAGATCGCGATGGACGGCAGCCAAAAACTGCCGCAGCGCATGCTGGATCCGTTGCGTATCCATTTGGCGAACGGTGGCGGCTACCGGCATCTGATTCTGGGTGTGGCCGCCTGGATGCGTTATGTCGGGGGCGTGGACGAGCAGGGCGCGGCCATTGAGGTGGTCGATCCGTTGGCGGGTGAGTTCCAGCGCATTTACCAACGGTATGCTGAACCGGCGGCGCGGGTAAAAGCGTTGCTGGCCATTGAAGGCATCTTCGGCACAGATTTATCGCAGAACCCAGAGGTTGTCTCGGCAATCACCGATGCCTATCAGCGGTTATTGCGCGACGGTGCGCGTGCCGCCGTCGAAGCCCTTTAAACGCAGAGGAACAGGTTATGGCACGGTTTATGACAGAAGACTTCCTGCTGAAAAACGCCACCGGCCGCGCGTTGTATCATGACATCGCGGCTGGCATGCCGATTTATGACTATCACTGCCATCTAAGCCCGCAGGCGATTGCTGAAGATCGTCGCTTCGACAACCTGGCGCAAATCTGGCTGGCCGGCGATCACTACAAATGGCGGGCACTGCGTGCTGCAGGCGTGGCTGAAGCCCTGATTACCGGCAACGCAACCAGCGATTATGAAAAATACCTCGCTTGGGCGAATACGGTGCCGATGACGCTGGGCAACCCGCTGTATCACTGGACGCACCTGGAGCTGCGGCGGCCGTTCGGCATTACCGATACCCTGTTCGGGCCGCAGACGGCCGATCGCATCTGGCATCAGTGCAACGAACGGCTGGCGGAGCCGGCGTTCTCTGCGCGCGGCATCATGCGGCAAATGAACGTGCGCATGGTGGGCACCACGGACGATCCGGTCGATTCACTGGAGTATCACCGCCAGATCGCCGCTGATGGCCAGTTTGATATCGAGGTTTTGCCCAGTTGGCGGCCGGACAAAGTGTTTAAAATTGAACTGGATGGCTTTGCCGACTATATCCACAGATTGGAGCAGGCGGCGGATACCGCCATCAGCCGGTTTGAGGATTTGCGCGCCGCGTTGCTCAAGCGCCTGGATCACTTCACGGCGCATGGCTGCCGGGCGGCCGATCATGGCATTGAACAATTGCGTTTTGCTCCGGTGCCGGACGATAGCCGCCTGGATGCGATTCTGGCCAAGCGCCTTGGCGGCGCGAGCCTGAGTGAAGATGAAATTGCGCAGTTTACCACCGCCGTATTGGTGTGGCTGGGGCGCCAGTACGCCGCCCGCGGCTGGGTAATGCAACTGCACATCGGGGCGATCCGCAACAACAACACGCGCATGTTCCGGCTGCTGGGGCCGGACAGCGGTTTTGATTCGATTGGCGACGGCACGATCGCCTGGCCGCTGGCGCGCCTGCTCGATAGCCTGGACGTTACCGATGAGCTGCCGAAAACCATTCTCTACTGCCTGAACCCCCGCGACAACGAAGTGCTGGCGACGATGGTAGGCAACTTCCAGGGCGAAGGCGTTGCCGGCAAGGTGCAGTTTGGTTCAGGCTGGTGGTTTAACGATCAGAAAGACGGCATGCTGCGCCAGTTGGAACAGCTGTCGCAGATGGGGCTGTTGAGCCTGTTTGTCGGTATGCTGACGGATTCACGCAGCTTCCTTTCGTATACTCGCCATGAATATTTCCGCCGCATCCTGTGCAATCTGATTGGGCAGTGGGCGGAAGAAGGGGAGATCCCCGACGATAGCGCGATGCTGGGCGAACTGATTCGGAATGTTTGTTTCAACAACGCGGCGCGTTATTTTGCTCCTGCCAGTTAACGGCCGGGCGTTGGCACGTCCACAGAAACGGTGGGCGTAATCTGGCCGTGCGCCTGTAATTGGCAGACCAATCGTGCCATAATTGCACCACTTTTTTCACTGCCGGCCCCAGCGCAAAGCAACGATGAAAATACAGCCTATAACCACGCAACCCGCGGCAGCGCTCCAGCGGCCTTATCAGGAGGTCGGGGGCATACTGCGTTCAATGATTTCGCAACAGCAGTATCGCATCGGCCAGCGCCTGCCGCCGGAGCGTGAGTTGGCGGAGACGTTGAACGTTTCACGCACCGTGGTGCGCGAGGCGTTGATCATGCTGGAAATAGAAGGGCTGATTGAAGTCAAACGCGGGGCGGGCATTTTCCTGCTGAAGAACCCGCTTGAGCATGCGCCCGGTGCGGCGCTCGACGCGCAGAGCAATAATGCCGGCCCGTTCGAAATGCTCCAGGCGCGCCAACTGCTTGAAAGCAATATTGCGGAGTTCGCCGCGCTGCAGGCCACGCGGGAAGATATCATCAAAATGCGTCAGGCGCTTCAGGTTGAGGAGTATGAACTGGCGCACAACGGCAAGGAAAGCGGCGATATGCAGTTCCACCTGGCGATTGCCGAGGCGACGCATAACAGCCTGATGGTGGAGCTTTTCAAGCATTCCTGGACATGGCGTGAAAATAACCCGATGTGGATGCAACTGCACAGCCGCCTGATCAACAACGATTACCGCAAAGAATGGTTGACCGATCACAAACAAATTCTCTCTGCCCTGGTGAAAAAAGACCCCGCTGCCGCCAAGCTGGCCATGTGGCAGCATCTGGAAAACGTGAAAAACCGCCTGCTGGAGTTTTCTGACGTCGACGACATCAACTTTGATGGCTACCTGTTCGAGTCCTGGCCGCTTAGCAACGCGGGTTCTGCTGACTGATGCCGGCCGGTATGAATGTGCTTGCATTGGTACTGAAATCAGGGAAGGCTAAAAGGCATTCGACGCGCAGAGATTCTGGTTATGGACATCATTTTCTACGATCGCACCACCGATCCCGATATCTGGTTTGCCGGGTTAACCCGGCGTTTGCCGCAGGCTAACGTGCGCCAATGGCTGTCCGGCGATCGGCGCCCGGCCGATTACGCACTGGTGTGGCGGCCGCCGTTCGACATGCTGGCGGGCCAGGCGCAGTTGAAAGGCATCTTTTCATTAGGCGCCGGGGTTGACGCCATTTTGCAGCAAGAGCGGGAAAACCCTGGCCTACTGCCGGAGGGCGTGCCGCTGTTTCGGCTTGAGGATACCGGCATGGCGCAGCAGATGCAGGAGTATGTGTTGAGCTATGCGCTGCGCTACTTCCGGCGCCTCGATGAATACCAACTGCAGCAACAGCAGGGGTGCTGGCAACCGCTGGCGCCCCATACCTACGCTGATTTTACCGTGGGGATACTGGGGGCGGGCGTGTTGGGTAAACGCGTTGCGCAGGCATTGGCGGCATTGGGGTTTAACGTGCGCTGTTGGAGCCGCAGCCCCAAGCAGATTGCGGGGGTGGCAAGTTATGCGGGTGAGGAACAGCGAACGGCTTTTCTGCACGGCGTAAAGTTGCTGATCAATCTATTGCCCAACACGCCGCACACTGCCGGCATCCTGAATAGTGCGCTATTTTCCCAACTGGCGCCGGGCGCCTACCTGATTAACATCGCCCGCGGCGCCCATCTGGTGGAAGACGATTTACTGTCTGCGTTGGTATCCGGGCAGATCACGGCGGCGGTGCTGGATGTTTTCGCCACCGAACCGCTGCCGGCGCAACATCCGTTTTGGCGTCATCCGCGTGTCACGCTAACCCCGCATATTGCCGCTATGACATTGCCGGAGCCGGCGATGGATCAAATAGTGGCCGCCATTCGCGCGCTTGAAGCCGGCGAGGCGCCGGCTGGCAGGGTTGACCGCCTGCGTGGCTATTGATGAGTTCATTTTTTGCATCGCGCCCGGCCGCCGTCTTTGACGGCAAAACCCCGTAGCCGGGCCGGCACGGCCCGCGAAGCACTGCGGGCAATTAAACAGGAGAGCCCATGTACCCCGTTGATTTACATATGCATACCGTCGCCAGCACCCATGCCTACAGTACGTTGCATGACTATATTGCCGAAGCCAAACGCAAAGGGATCGCGCTATTTGCCATCACCGATCACGGCCCGGATATGGCGGATGCGCCGCACTATTGGCACTTTATGAATATGCGGGTATGGCCGCGCCTGGTGGATGGTGTGGGCATCCTGCGCGGCATTGAGGCCAACATCAAGAACCTGGAAGGGGATATCGACTGTACCGGCCCGATGCTCAATGAGCTGGATCTGATCATTGCCGGCTTCCATGAGCCGGTATTGGCGCCGCAGGATAAGGCGGCCAATACTCAGGCGATGATCGCTACCATGGCCCAGGGCAACGTGCATATCATAAGCCACCCCGGAAATCCTCGTTATCCGATCGACATTGCCGAAGTGGCCGCCGCCGCCGCTAAATACAACGTGGCGCTGGAGCTGAACAACTCGTCATTCACTCATTCGCGCAAGGGCAGCGGGCCCAATTGCCGAGCGATCGCCGCTGCCGTGCGCGATGCCGGCGGCTGGCTGTCATTGGGCTCTGATTCACACATTGCCTTTTCATTGGGCAACTTCGCGGAGTGTGAACGTGTTATCGATGAGGTGGGGTTCCCGCAGGAGCGTATTTTGAACGTTAGCCCTCGCCGCCTGTTAAATTTTCTTGAGCAGCGCGGCAAACCGGCAATTGCGGAACTGGCGGATTTGTGACATCGTCACGCGAATTTTTTACGTTATTGAATAGGCCGCTATTATGAATGAATTTTCCATCGTCTGCCGCGTATTGGGGACGCTGTTTTACCGCCAGCCGCAGGATCCTTTGCTGGTTCCGCTGTTCACCCTGATTAAAGAGGGCAAGCTGCAGCAGAACTGGCCACTGGAACAGGACGCTCTGTTGGCTCGCTTGCAGCAAGACTGTGAGCCGTCGCTGCTGGCTGCGGATTTCAACGCCCTGTTCGTGGGCAGCGAATGCAGCGTGCCGCCATTCCGCTCCGCCTATGTCGAAGGGGCAGACGAAGCGCCGGTCAGGGCTTTTTTAGAGCAGCGCGGCATGCCGCTGGCGCCCGCGCCGGCCGACCATTTTGGCCTGTTGCTGTTGGCCGCCTCTTGGCTGGAGGACCAATCCCAGGAAGACGAAACGCAGGCGCAGATTACCTTGTTTGATGAATACCTGTTGCCGTGGTGCGGCCGTTTTCTCGGCAAGGTGGAATCGCACGCCACCAGCGGTTTTTACCGTACGCTGGCCGAAATCACGCGCGCAGCGTTGCAGGCGATGCGTGATGAACTGGCGGAGTATCAGCAGGACGAAGAGTAAGCATTTGAACATCGGGCGCAACAGCGCGCCCGTTTGGCGTTGCCCCGCTGGTGGTCGCGGGGCAAACGGTGAGTTAGTCGGTAAAAGGGATCACCAATTCACCCGGTTTCACTTCCAGCCCCTTCGCCAGTTTTCTTGCCAGCGCTTCGGTTTTGCTGTTTTCCGGGTTTAGCACATAGGCCGGTTTCTGATTGAAATAGCTCTTCAATGACTGGTTCAGATACGGCGTTAATGCTTTCATCACGGTATCCATTTTTTCTGGCTGCACTTTATAGTCGGTCAGTTCCATGTCTTTCAGGTACACTGCGCCTTGCTCACGATCGTAAACCGGCTGTGCCTTCAGCGACAGTTGCAGATCGGCTTCCTGCGGGCCGAGGATCGACGTAATGTTCACTTTGGCATTGCCAGACAGCGTAACCTTGCCCGGCTCGCTGCGGCCGATCTGGCTTTGCAACTGGGTTAGCACGATGTTGGCATCCACCAGCCCTGGCACCCCAATCTGTTTTTGGTAATCGTTATGCTTTTGCAGGTAGTCGTTTACTTCCTGCTCGCTGAGCGTGTACTGGGTCAGTTGGTTGCAACCGGCGGTGGCGCCGGCGAACACCAGGGCTGCCACGCCCATCAAAATCTTTTTCATTTAAGCCTCATCAAGCTGTCGGTGCAAAAAGCCGCTTAGTATACCCTGCGGCGCCCGCGGGCGAAACGGCAGGCCGTTGGGGGAACAATCGTGCGTGAGATGGCGGCGGGAGCCTATCGGAAAACGCTGAAACCAGGCGCTGGGGGAAGGCGATGGCAACGTGCAATGCCGGCGGCACCCGCCGTTGCCCATCGTGGTGATTATTGTTCCATATCCAACAGCAGTGGAATGTCGCTGCGTTCAGCCATGCGGTTACGATAGGCTTCCACATTGGCCGGTAAGGTGACGCCGGCGACGATCGACAATGAACGCAAGGTTGGGAACAGGTGAATATCATCGTCGGACAGCTCGCCGTTTACCGCCTCGGCGGAAACGATCAGCGGGGAAAGGCGCTGTAGATCTTCTTCAAGCTGGTTGATCAAATCAGCGCTGTTGGCTAAATGCGCCGCGAAGTCGCCAATGGCGGCCTCTTTCTTGTGGGTGAAGTATTGGCGCGCGCTGTCGGTGGCGAACTCTTCGAAATCGGCATGAGCAAAACGCGGCAAGAGTAATTTATTGGTGTAGCCGGTTTGATTCAGCCAATCGGCGATCGCCGGGTTGCTTGGCCCGGTCAGCACCGGTTTGCCGTCAAGTTGATCGACGTAATGCACGATGTCCATGCTTTCCGGCATGTATGTGCCATCGTCCTTTTGCAGGATGGGCGCCATTTTTTTGCCGATCATATTCATTGGCGTGGTTTCATCGTCGTTCAGCAGGGTAATCAGGCGGACCGGCAAATTTTTTAAGCCAAAAATCATGCGTGCCTTCACGCAAAATGGGCAATGGTCATAAATAAAGAGTTTCATATTTGCTCCCTTTCCTGTAACTGAGGTAACAGCAATGGTTACTATGGCATTGCGCAGTGGTTGAGCAATGTTGCTGCCAGATAATCTACTAATGATAGCGGTTTTGTGTGGTAATTACATATTTTATAGTGGGTTATTTGGCCCTGAGCGGGGCTGGGCTTAATGGCCGCGCAGTACCGCCGGTGCGGCCGAGCGCACCGTGAACTGCCGGTAAAGCGCCGCTAACGTGGCGAAACCGACGATCCCCAGCATCAGCCAGGGCATTTCCGGTATGCCCAGGGCGCGGCCGGTATCATACATCCAGCCGCCGCCGGCATAGCCCAGCGCCCCGCCAAGCGCCAGCCCCAGGCGGCTGAACCCCATGTAGCTGCCGCGCGATCGCGGGTCTGCCAACGCAGCGCTCAGGGTTTCGCGCGCCGGTTCGGCGATGATGGAACCCAGATAGAAGCAACAAATCAGGGTAAACAGCCCCTGCAAATGGGTCACCAGCCCGATAGGCAACAGGCTCAACGTCATCAGCAGCAAGCCGGCCATCAGGCGCTGTTCCAGCCGGAAGTGCTTTTCGCTCCAGCGCGCCAACGGGTAGAGCAATGTCAGCGACAGCGTGGCTTCGATAGCGTACATCCATTTCACCGCCGCCGCCGAGCCACTGACTTCATTAACCACAATAGGCAACATCAACATTACCTGCACGGCCAGCATGTAATAGCCGGTTAGCGTCAGCACGTAGGTCAGGAAGCGGCGATCGCGTACCACGCGTATGACGCCGTCTTTCATCGGTGCGCGCACGGTAGATATGCGGTACGCCGGCAGCAGCCAGGCGTTGCAACCGGCGGCGAGCACGAAAAGCCCGGCGCCGGCCCAACAAACGAAGTGGAAGTCATACTGCAATAGCCAACTGCCGATCAACGCGCCCACCACGGCGCCCGCGCTGTCTTGCATCATCAGCAGGGAATAAAAACGGCTGCGTTCACGTGGGCGCACCAGCTTGATGACCAGTGCGGTGCGCGGCGGATCAAACAGCGTACCGCCGAGGGCGGAAAGCAGGCAGGATGCCCACAGCAGCCAGGGTTTATCCGCCATCGCCATGGTGGCAAAGCCCGCGGCGCGCAGCAGCATCCCGCTCACAATCATCGGTTTTGCGCCGAAGCGATCGGCGATTGCGCCGCCAAACACCCCTAATCCCTGCTGCACCAGTTGGCGCAGCCCCAGCGCAATACCGACCACCAAGGCCGCCCAGCCGAGCTGATCGACAAAACGAATTGAAATAAGCGGAAAGACGACAAAAAAGCCTAAAACCACTAACAGGTTATCGAGTAATAAAAAGCCTTTACCCAAGCGCCGCGCTTGCGAGACCAAAGACATGCTTCACCACGAGCAACAATTAAAGAAGGAAGGGAGGAGAATAATCCTGCTATTTTGCGCCCAATATCGTTGTTCGGCTAGGGGAGTAGGGGGAATATTTTTTAGCTTAATCGGACTAGCACGCTGAAAATGCATAAAAATCACGAAAAATGCCTGAATGGCGATTTCCTGAGCGCCGGGGGTTTTACCTGTGGGGGCGGCTATGGGTATATTACCTATTAATATACCCTTCATACTTCAAGTTGCTGGTGTGTTGGCTTTCCTGCAACTCGAATTATTTTGGGTATATATTCTTTATTTTCATCTTGCCCGCACCGGCAAGGTGAAGCCCCGGTGGGCACGCCCTTTCTTTAAATGAATCGCTCAGACCACGAGGAAAATGATGTTTGGCTACCGCTCTGCATCACCCAAAGTACGCCTTGCCACCGACAGGCTGGTTGTCCGTTTAGTCCATGAACGGGATGCCTACCGCCTGGCCGATTATTACGCGGAAAATCGCGCCTTCCTCAAGCCCTGGGAGCCGGTGCGTGATGAAAGCCACTGCTATCCTTCCGGCTGGCAAGCGCGCCTGGGGATGATTGCGGATATGCAAAAGCAGGGCAGTGCCTACTACTTTATCTTGCTGGATCCTGATGAACAGGAAGTGCGCGGCGTGGCTAACTTCAGCAATGTATTGCGCGGCTCGTTTTACGCTTGCTTTCTCGGCTATTCGCTGGGGGAAAAGTGGCAAGGGCAAGGCCTGATGTATGAAGCCTTGCAGGCCGCCATTCGTTACATGCTGCGCCAACAGCGTATGCACCGCATTATGGCCAACTACATGCCGCATAACCGGCGTAGCGGTGCGCTGCTCACCCGCCTGGGTTTCGAGCGCGAAGGCTATGCCAAGGATTACCTGCTGATCGACGGTAAATGGCAGGATCACGTTTTGACCGCCTACACCAATAAAGAGTGGCTACCGCCACGCTGAGAGCTGACATGAAATATGAACTGAGCGCCCCGGAAGCCCGGGTTATCGGTTGCCTGTTGGAAAAGCAGGTCACCACACCGGATCAGTACCCGCTGTCGTTGAATGCCATCACGCTGGCCTGCAACCAAAAGACCAACCGCGATCCGGTGATGGAGATGGCTGAAACGGACGTGCAGCAAGTGATCGATTTGCTGCTAAAACGCCATTTCCTGCGCACGCTGAGCGGCTTTGGCAACCGGGTGGTGAAATATGAACAGCGCTTTTGCAATTCCGAATTTGGCCAGCTCAAGCTCTCGCCGGCTGAAGTGGCGGTGATCGCAGCGCTACTGTTGCGCGGGCCGCAGACGCCGGGCGAGTTGCGCACCCGCACCAACCGGATGTATGAATTTAGCGACGTCGGCGAAGTTGAACAAGTATTGTCCACCCTGGCCGAACGGGAAGACGGGCCGTTCGTGGCGCGGTTGGCGCGGGAGCCGGGCAAGCGGGAAAGCCGTTTTATGCACCTGTTCAGCGGCGCTGCGAGCGATGTGCCGCCGCCCGCGGAAGACGGCGGCGATAGCACATTAAGCGCGCGGGTTGCCCAACTGGAAGACGATGTTGCGGCGTTGAAGCTGCAACTGGCGCAACTGTTGGCGCGGGGGAATGCATGAGCAAGTTACGCATTGGTGTGGTAGGGCTGGGCGATATCGCGCAAAAGGCCTATCTGCCGGTGCTTAGCCAGGCGGCGGATTGGCAACTGGTCGGTGGCTTTTCCCCTAACCAGCATAAAGCGCAGGCAGTGTGCGACAACTATCGCATGGCGTGCTTCCCGCGCCTGGATATGCTGGCGCGGCAGTGCGATGCCGTATTCGTACACAGCAGCACCGCCAGCCATTATCCCGTCGTGCAGGAGCTGCTGAATCTTGGCGTACATGTGTATGTTGATAAACCGCTGGCGGAAACCCTCGAACAGGGCGAGCAGTTATTGGCACTGGCCGCCGCGCGCGGTAAAGGGCTGATGGTGGGCTTTAACCGCCGTTTTGCGCCGCTGTATCAGCAGCTAAAGCAGCAGATGCAGGCGCCGGCCGCTATCCGCATGGATAAGCACCGGGCCGACAGCGTTGGCCCGGGAAAGCTGCGTTTTACCCTGCTGGATGATTACCTGCATGTGATCGATACCGCGCTGTGGTTGGCGGGGAATGAAGGCAAACGGCTGAGCGGGGCGCTGCGCACCAACAAGGCGGGTGAAATGCTGTATGCCGAACACCATTTTCAGTGCGGCGAGGCGTGGGTGACCACCAGTATGCACCGCTGCGCAGGCAGCCAACGTGAAAGCGTGCAGGCGGTAACCGAGGGCGCGCTCTATCAAATCAATGACATGCGCCAGTGGCTGCGTGAGGATAAGCACGGCATTACCGAACAACCGGCGCCTGGTTGGCAAAGCACGCTGGCGCAGCGCGGCTTCACCGGCGCCATCCAGCATTTTATTGCGGCGGTCGGTAATCAGACGGCGCCGGACACCAGCGGCGAGCAGGCGTTGATGGCCCAGCGGGTGATCGAAACGCTGCTGCGCGAAGCCGGTGTGTAAGGTAACCCCATGTAACATATGGCGGTAGCTATTCTTTTGCAGATGCGTAAACTGACTCGGCATCCTTCACTGGCGCCTGCAGCTTGCAGGCGTTGATCTTTCAGTACACACCAGAAAAACCACATGAATCTATTAAAATCACTGGCCGCCGTAAGCTCCATGACGATGTTTTCACGGGTGCTGGGCTTTGCCCGCGATGCTATCGTGGCGCGCGTGTTTGGCGCGGGTATGGCAACCGATGCCTTTTTTGTGGCGTTTAAACTTCCCAACCTGCTGCGGCGTATTTTTGCCGAAGGGGCATTTTCTCAGGCGTTCGTGCCGATCCTGGCTGAATATAAAAGCCAGCAAGGCGAAGAGGCAACGCGTACCTTCATTGCCTATGTTTCCGGCCTGCTCACGCTGGTGCTGGCGTTGGTCACCGTGCTGGGCATGGCGGCGGCGCCCTGGGTTATCTACATCACCGCGCCGGGCTTTACCGATACGCCCGATAAATTCGCGCTGACTTCGGCGCTGCTGCGCGTGACTTTCCCTTATATTTTATTGATCTCGTTGGCCTCATTGGTGGGGGCGATCCTCAATACCTGGAACCGTTTTTCTATCCCGGCGTTTGCGCCAACCCTGCTGAACGTCAGCATGATTGGCTTTGCGCTGTTTGCCGCGCCGTATTTCCACCCGCCGGTGATGGCGCTGGCCTGGGCGGTGGTGGTCGGCGGCCTGTTGCAACTGTTCTACCAACTGCCGCATTTGAAGAAAATCGGCATGCTGGTGCTGCCGCGCATCAAGTGGCGCGATGCCGGTGTGTGGCGGGTGATGCGCCAGATGGGGCCGGCAATTCTGGGCGTGTCGGTCAGCCAGATCTCCCTGATTATCAATACCATCTTTGCTTCGTTCCTGGTGTCTGGCTCGGTCTCCTGGATGTACTATGCCGATCGCCTGATGGAGTTTCCCTCCGGCGTGCTGGGCGTGGCGTTGGGCACCATTCTGCTGCCTTCGCTGGCGAAGAGCTTTTCCAGCGGCAATCAGGCTGAGTATTCGCGCCTGATGGACTGGGGGTTGCGCCTGTGCTTCCTGCTGGCGCTGCCAAGCGCCATCGCGCTGGGCATCCTGGCGAAACCGCTGACGGTATCGCTGTTCCAGTACGGCAAATTCACGGCGTTTGATGCCGCGATGACCCAGCGCGCGCTGGTGGCCTATTCGGTGGGCTTGATTGGGCTGATCGTGGTGAAAGTATTGGCGCCCGGTTTCTATTCGCGCCAGGACATCAAAACGCCGGTCAGGATTGCCATCGTCACGTTGATCATGACCCAGGTGATGAACCTGGCGTTCATCGGCCCGCTGAAACATGCGGGGCTGTCGCTGTCCATCGGCCTGGCCGCCTGCTTGAACGCCTCGCTGCTGTATTGGCAATTGCGCAAGCAGAAGATTTTCCAGCCGCAGCCGGGCTGGGGCATGTTCTTTGGCAAACTGGTGATCGCGGTGTTGGTGATGTCTGCGGTGCTGGTGGCGCTGATGTGGGTGATGCCGGCCTGGGATCAGGGTTCGATGCTGGCGCGCCTGTTGCGCCTGGCTGCCGTGGTGGTTGCCGGTATCGTCGCGTATTTCGGCGTACTCGGGGTGCTGGGGTTCCGCCCGCGCGATTTTGCGCGCCGCGTTGTGCAGTGAGCGCCGGGGCGGGGGAATTTCCCTGCCGTGTTTAACATAGCGGTTTAAAAAAAGCCCCCTTATCGGCAACGGTAAGGGGGCTTTTTAACACCTGGCGGCCGCAGGGCCGGCGGTTACATGCGTTCGACGGTTTCGATACCCAAGGTGTCCAGGCCGGTTTTCAGCGTTTTCGCCGTCAGCAGCGCCAGCTTCAGGCGGCTTTGGCGCACGGCTTCGCTTTCTGCATTAAGGATTTGGCAGTCCTCATAGAAACCGGAGAACAGGCCGGCCAGATCGTACAGGTAGGCGCACATCACGTGCGGGGTGCCTTCACGCGCCACGGTGGTGATGGTTTCTTCAAACTGCAGCAGGCGGGTCGCCAGAGCGATTTCACGATTTTCGCTCAACTGCATCGGCAGGGTGAGATCGCTCTCTTCCAGGCCGGCGCGTTTGAATACCGAAGAGACGCGGGTATAGGCATACTGCATGTAAGGGGCGGTATTGCCCTCAAAGGCCAGCATGTTGTCCCAGTCGAAGATGTAATCGGTGGTGCGGCTTTTTGATAGATCGGCATATTTCACCGCGCCGATGCCAACCGCATTGATCAACTGCTGCAGTTCTTCGGCCGGCAGATCCGGGTTTTTCTCGGCGATAAGCCTGCCGGCGCGCTCAACGGCTTCGTCCAGCAGATCGGCCAGCTTAACAGTGCCGCCGGAGCGGGTTTTAAACGGCTTGCCGTCTTTGCCTAACATCATGCCGAACATATGGTGTTCAAGCGAGACTGAATCGGGCACGTAGCCGGCTTTGCGCACGATGGTCCAGGCCTGCATCAGGTGCTGGTGCTGGCGTGAGTCGATATAGTACAGCACGCGATTGGCGCCCAGCGTTTCGTAGCGGTATTTGGCGCAGGCGATATCGGTGGTGGTGTACAGATAGCCGCCATCCTTTTTCTGGATGATGACCCCCATCGGTTCGCCTTCTTTGTTTTTGTATTCATCCAGGAATACCACGGTGGCGCCTTCGCTTTCCACCGCCAGCCCTTTGGCTTTCAGATCGGCGACGATGCCTGGGAGCATCGCGTTGTACAGGCTTTCGCCCATCACGTCATCTTCAGTGAGCGTGACGTTCAGGCGGTTATAGGTTTTCTGGTTTTGCGCCATGGTGACGTCCACCAGCTTGCGCCACATCTTCAGGCAGTAGTCATCGCCCCCCTGCAGTTTCACTACATAGGCGCGTGCACGCTCTGCGAAGGCCGCGTCTTCATCATAGTGTTTTTTGGCTTCGCGGTAGAACTGTTCCAAATCCGCCAGTTCCATATCGCTGGCGCTCTCGTTTTGCATTTTTTCCAGATAGGCGATCAACATACCAAACTGGGTGCCCCAGTCGCCGACGTGGTTGGCGCGGATCACTTTATGGCCGAGAAATTCCTGCGTGCGGGCGGCGGCATCGCCAATGATGGTGGAGCGCAGGTGGCCGACGTGCATTTCTTTTGCCACGTTCGGCGCAGAGTAATCGATCACGATGGTCTGCGGTGCAACCGGCGTGATGCCAAGCTTCGGCGCGGCCAGGATACGTTCGGCCTGCTGAGCTACCCATGTGCCGTTCAGGAAGATATTGATGAAGCCAGGGCCGGCAATTTCTACTTTGCTGGCGATATCGCCAAGATCCAACAGTTGCACGACCTTTTCGGCCAATTGGCGCGGCGGCATGCCGAGTTTTTTGGCCACGGCCATCACGCCGTTTGCCTGATAATCACCAAACTGGGCCTTAGCGGACTGGCGCACCTGCGCTTCGCAATCGGCTGGCGCGCCTGCGGCAATCAGCGCCTGGCTGATTTTATCTGAAAGAAGAACCTGAATATTCACCGGGTTACCTTAAATGACGAACGAGGGACGCGGCCGCGCCCCTCCGGATTCAATGCGGGTTAACTGGCCGTGTTGAGAAACGGCGGCCAACCACAAAACAGCGCATAATTGTAACTGATCTACAGCGCCGCGTCAGTAGTTGCCGCGCAGGAAGCGGTGCTGGGGGAGCGAAATGCTGAGGCCTTGGCGGTGGGTGATTGATAGGACAGATATCTGTTACAAACCCGACAACCGGTTGGTTAACTAAAAATAATAAATACGCGTTAGTGTTTTTTATTATGACGGTCAGAACTGAGCGTGTTATTGCGGCGCGTTTTGAAATGCCGGTAAATCGCATAGCTAGCGACCACGATCAGAACTAAGCATATCGTTAAGAGCAACATGTTTATCTATCCCGTATTTTTAACATTTCGTCAAAGTAGCCTAATAGTAATTTTGAATCAATTAGCCGGAACGCATTTAAGATAAGTCTCATCATGGGTAAATAACAAGTGCAATAAAAACATGTATATAGGGTGTTTTTTGGTCATTTTTTATCGTAAAGTTAATATTAAGCTATTAAATGATGATTAGTGGCAGTTAACTGCTATTTTTTTCGTGGCATATCGCTGGTATAGGTCGTCTGGCGCTAACGTAATACTCTGATATTTTAGGGTGTTCCTGGTGAGATAAATCTTAAAGTTGAAATGAAAATGGCATGGCGCTGGCGGTTTCAATAAAGTGCCGTTTTTGTTGTGTCTTTATTTTTTGTGGGATTAAAGAACGCAAAGCCGTAAATCCTGGCACAGCAACATGCGCTGCGCGTGGATACGCACAGCGTAAACAGGTAAATTAGGCGCCCATGGTCTTTTGTTTACTATCGGGAGAGTTATGGCCCCTTTATCAGCCGTTGCAGAGCTGAATGATTTAGCGCTGGATTTACCGCGTTTTACCCTGGCGCTGGCGCAATTTGCCGACAAGCTCGATCTGGATTTGTCTTTGTTTACCGCCGATCACATCGCCGTGCGTTGCCACCAGAATGCCACCGCAGAACGCTGGCATCAGGGGCTGCTGCAGTGCGGCACGCTGTTATCGCAAGCCATGATTAACGGGCGGCCGATTTGCCTGTTTGATTTGGCGACGCCGTTGCAGATTGGGCCGTGGCAGATCGATTGCGTTGAGCTGCCGTATCCCGGTGAGAAGCGCTATCCCCATGAAGGCTGGGAACATGTCGAACTGGTGATCGGCGGCGAGCCGGCCGCGTTATACGCCAATGCGCTGCAACACTTGCCGGACGCGGCGTTGCTGGCGCCCGGCATCAAGCTGAAATACAGTGCGCCAAAAGGGGAAGGGGAACGCCTGGCCAATCCGACGCTGGCGATCAGCGACGGCAGCGTGACCCTCAAATTCCATCCATATTCTATTCGCGAGGTGGTCGCCAGCGAACGCGGTTAAGGCGTCAGTGCAGCGATTGCCTGTTCCATGCGATCGAGCGCTTTATCAAGCAGTTCACGCCGGCAACCGAAGTTGAGCCGTACAAAATGGCGGTTGCCGAATTCCAGCCCGGGGCTGAGCCCCACGCCGGCTTGTTCAAAGAACGCGTGTGGGTTTTCTACCGGCAGCCCGCTGCAATCACACCAGGCCAGATAGGTGGCCTCTATCGGCTGCAACTGCAAGCCGGGCATGGCGTTGATCCGTTGGCTAACGCGATCGCGGTTAGCCCGCAGATAGTCCAGCAGTTCACCCAGCCAGGCTTGGCCATCACGGTAGGCGGCATGGGCGGCGGCCAGCGCCAACACGTCCACCGGCGGCACAAGGCCGCTGCGTTGGCGGTTAAAGCGCTGGCGCAATGCCGGATTGGGGATAATCGCCATTGCTGCGCCTAAGCCGGCGATGTTAAAGGTTTTCGACGGTGCCATTAATGTGATGCTGCGCTGTTCGGCGTCGGCGTTGAGGCTGGCGAAAGGAATATGGCGCAGGCCCGGCTCCAGCAGCAGATCACAGTGGATTTCATCGGAACAGACAACCAGATCGTGCCGTTGGGCAAAGGCGTGTTGCGCCAAGAGTTCATTGCGGCGGTAAACGGTGCCGCCGGGGTTTTGCGGATTGCACAGCATCAACAGCCGTTCTTTGCCGGTGAGCTGGGCTTCGGCGGCCGTGAGATCGATCACCCAGCGCCGCTGGCGCAGCGCCAACGGAATGGCAATCTGCGAGCGGCCGGAAAATTTCGCCGCTTTGCGAAAGGGCGGGTAGATGGGGTTGGGCGCCAGCGTGCCTTCCCCCGGCGCGCTGAACGCCTGCACACACAGGTTAAGGCCGCTGATAAGCCCCGGTAGAAACACCAGCCATTCCGCTTTGATGTGCCAACCGTATCGCTCTACCATGCGCTGGACAAACACCGCGCTCAGATCGGGCGAAGGGTGGCCGTAGCCAAATACACCGTGTGCGACGCGCTGTTGCAGCGCCGCAATCACGGCCGGCGGCGAGCGAAAATCGGTGTCGGCCACCCACAGCGGAATAATATCGCGGCCATGATATTTATCCCATTTAACGCTGTCACTGTGACTGCGGTCTATCTGTTGATCAAAATTGAATGCCATAGTGTTTCTCCTAAGCCCAGGATGAGTGGGAGAGATCTTGAGCCTACGCGAGAATTCTTGTGGATAACAACTGCGTTGTATTTTGGCCGTCATTGAGGAGGTAATGATGATAAAACTGGAAGTTTGCTGCTATAGCGTCGCGTGTGCGCTGACGGCTGAACAGGCGGGGGCCGATCGCATTGAGCTGTGCGCCAGCCAGAGTGAAGGGGGGCTAACGCCGAGCTATGGCGCATTGCGCCTGGCCAAAGCGCAGGTTAAGGTGCCGGTGCACCCGATTGTGCGCCCGCGCGGCGGCGATTTTTGCTACGGTGAGGAAGATTTTGAGGTGATGAAATACGATATCGCCCGGATCCGTGATATGGGCTTCCCCGGCGTGGTGTTCGGTATTCTGGATCAAGACGGGCACATCGATTTGCCGCGCATGCGCGACATGATGGCGCTGTGCGGCCCGATGGCCGTGACCTTTCACCGCGCGTTTGATATGTGCCAAAACCCGATGGTGGCGCTTGAGCAACTCACGCAGCTTGGCGTGGCGCGCATTCTGACCTCTGGGCAACAGCAAAACGCCGAGCTTGGCCTGCCGCTGCTGCGCGATCTGGTTTACGCCAGCCAGCGGCCGGTGATTATGGCCGGTGCCGGGGTGCGGTTGAGCAATCTGCAGAAGTTTGTTGATATCGGCATTCAGGAGTTGCATAGCTCATCGGGGCACAGCATCCCTTCGTTTATGCGTTATCGCAAAGCGGGGGTCACCATGTGCGCAGATAACGATTTTGATGAATTCAGCCACTATTGCGTGGACGGGGATATGGTGGCGGCGATGAAAGACGCGCTGTTGCAAGCCAACCCGCTGGCAAAAAGCCTGTAGCGAATAGGGCGACGCAACGGCAGGCGTTTTCACCTGCCGTTGCATATTAGGCCTAGGGTTTTCTTGCCACCAGCACGGCACGCAGCGGCGCCGGGTAGCCTTCCACGGTTTTACTGTGATCGTCGGGATCGAGAAAATCCGCCAGCGACTCGCTGGTCATCCAACCGGTGCGGCGCTGTTCTTCCGTGCTGGTGACGCACACATCCGCCACTTTCACATCAACAAATCCGCATTTTTCCAGCCAGGATTTCAGAGCCTCGGTCGACGGAATAAAGTACACGTTGCGCATCTGCGCGTAGCGATCACCCGGTACTAACACCTGATGGCGATCGCCTTCCACCACTAACGTTTCCAGCACCAGCTCACCGTCATGCACCAACTGGTTTTTCAACTGGTAGAGATGATCCAGCGGTGAACGGCGGTGGTAGAGCACGCCCATGGAGAACACGGTGTCGAACGCCGCCAGTTCCGGCAGTTGTTCAATGCCCAACGGCAACAGGTGCACGCGCTGGTCGCCGCCCAACAGTTTGCGCACCGCCTCGAACTGGCACAAAAATAGCTGCATGGGGTCAATGCCCACCACCAAATGGGCGCCTGCACCGACCATACGCCACATGTGGTAGCCGCTGCCGCAGCCGACATCCAGGATCGTGCGGCCGGCCAGTGGGGAAATGTGCGGTAGCACACGATCCCACTTCCAGTCCGAATGCCATTCGGTGTCGATATCAATGCCGTACAGCGAGAACGGCCCTTTGCGCCAGGGCATCAGGTTACGCAGCATCTTCTCAATGCCTTCCCGCTGGCCGGCAGACAACGGCTGCTCCAGCGCGGCACACACACCGTTTTGCAGATCCAACTGAGTGGGCGTGAGGGCCGGCAGATGCTCAACGGCGTTAAACCACTGTTTGAATTTGCCGTGCAGCGATTCGCGCTGCCAACTGCTTATCTGCGCCGGCAGGGTATCCAGCCAGTGGCTAAGCGGGCTTTTCGCGATGCGCTGATAAAAATCGCCAAATTCAATCATGCCGCATCCTCCGCTTTCAGGGCGATCAGCGAACCGAAGTTGAAGCACTGGAACCAGACTTCCGCATGCTGGAAGCCCGCCTGTTGCAAACGCGCTTTATGCACCTGCACGGAATCGGTCAGCATCACGTTTTCCAGCATGCTGCGCTTCTGGCTGATTTCCAGCTCGCTGTAGCCGTTAGCACGCTTGAAATCGTGATGCATGTTGAACAGTAGCTCGCCGACATTGGCGTCTTCAAAACTGAATTTTTCCGACAGCACCAGCGCGCCGCCTGGGCGCAGGCCGCGGTAAATTTGCTGCAGGATACGCAGGCGGTCGGCCGGTTCGAGGAATTGCAGGGTAAAATTGAGCACCACCATAGAGGCGTTTTGAATGTCGATGTCCAGAATATCGGCTTCAATGACTTCAACCGGTGTGTCGGCGCGGAAGGCATCAATATGGCGGCGGCAGCGTTCAACCATTGCCGGCGAGTTATCAACGGCAATGATGTTGCACCCCGTTACCCGGATACTCCGGCGCATTGACAGCGTTGCGGCGCCGAGTGAACACCCCAGATCATAGACCTGGCTATCGGGCTGGACGAAACGTTCGGCCAACATACCAATCATGGAAATGATGTTGGAGTAGCCGGGAACGGAGCGCTGAATCATGTCGGGGAAGACTTCAGCGACCCGCTCGTCAAAGGTCCAGTCGCCCAGTTTGGCGATGGGCGCAGAAAAAAGGGTATCGCGGTTTGGCATAGCGGCAAATCAGATAAGAATTCGAGGGGGCATATTCTAGCAGATAACCGCAGTAAGCATGTATACCCTTCATACTTCAAGTTGCAGGTGTGTTGGCTTTATTACTCTTGGCCCATCCAGGGCCATTGCCCCAATGGGGGCGCTGACGGCTGCGTATACCCCGTCAATTTTATGCCGGGCCGGGAAAATTAGCCGGCGGCCAGCAGGCCGCCTGAAAGATGCACCGGCGGGCGTGTGCCGGTTAATACAGGGTGAAAATCAGTTCCCAGGGCAGATAGAACAGGTTGGCTAACACCATCAGTACCAGTGAAAGATAGGTGGCGGCCATGCCCGAGCGGCGCCAGCGAATTTCCCGGTTTTGCAGGCCGTAGTAGTGGAGCAGCCGCCCGGCAATCAGCAGCAAGCCGCAAATATGAATCATCCAGACTTGCGCGCCGTTCATTTCCATCAGCACCAGCAGCACGGCGGCAATCGGGATATATTCCACCGCGTTGCCATGCACCCGGATCGCCGTTTGCAGTTCGTAAAAGCCGCCATCGCCATAGGCCACGCGGTACTGCATTCTGAGTTTCACTACGTTATAAGAGAGTTTTATCAACAACAATGCGCCGAGCACCACATAAAGCGCGCTTACCATTTCCAACTCCATTCCCTAACCAAAACTGGCATTGAGCATGATAGCCGTCATTCTGAAAACTGTCGCGCGGAAAAACAGAAATTTATCCCCCAGGGCAGTGGGTTAAAACAGCGAGTCCTGTTCCGGCCAATCCGGCGCGGAGGGCAAGGTTGGGATCGCCTGGCGCAAGCGTTGCCAGATCTTCTGCGCCTGCTGGGGGGAGTCGCCGTTGTCCGGCGTATGGATAAACAGATAGGGCTGATACTGCTGTTGCCATTGGGGCAGCTTCTGTTGCCAGGGTTCAAACCAACGCAGGTTGTCTTCCAGCCGATCGCCGCCGATAAAACGCACCAGCGGGTTTTTGGCGGTCACCAGCGCATGCACTGGCACCTTGGGTTTTTTCTGTTGCGCATCACGTACCGCCGGGCTGGTGGGGGCGGCGTGATGCACCGGGCGGCTGTCCATCACCACGCGGTTGATGCCACGCTGATGTAAACCCTGATTAAGCTGCCGTTCGGCTTCCCCTTTGGCATAGAATTCCGGGTGGCGCACTTCAACGCCGTAGGTAAATTCATTGGGCAGCGCGTCGAAAAAGGCCCACAGGGCGGGCAATTCGGCCGGGCTGAATGCGGCGGGCAGTTGCAGCCACAGTTGGCCGATGCGCTGATGCACCGGGGCCAAACAGTGGTAAAATGCCTGAATTTCCGCCGCGCAGTTGCGCAGCGCCGCTTTATGGCTGATGTCGGCCGGGAACTTAAAACAAAACCGGAAGTTATCATCGGTCATGTCGCGCCAGCGCTGCACAATTTCCTGCCGGGGCAAAGCATAAAAAGTGGTATTGCCTTCTACGCAGTTGAAATAGCGGCTGTAGTCCGCCAGATCGCGTAGCCCAATGCGGTTCCAGGCCGGGTGTTGCCATTGAGGTAAGCCGATATACATCAACGCCGTTCTTTTCCTTTATATATTATGTGATGCTGGGCAAGGCCGCGTTCATCACGCTGCCCCGGCCGTTACAGCGCCGCAAGGATTTCGCTGGTGCTGCGTACCCGAGCCAGGCGTGGGAAGATATGGTCAAACGCAAACTGGTGCATTTCGGCGTTTTGCGCGCTGCACATGTCTTCGGCAATCACCAGCTCATAGCCATGTTCCCAGGCGGCACGGGCGGTGGATTCTACACCGATATTGGTGGATATGCCCCCCAGCACCAGGGTTTTGATACCGCGGCGGCGCAACTGCAGATCAAGCTCGGTGCCATAGAACGCCCCCCACTGGCGTTTGGTGATCAAAATGTCGCTGTCGCTAACCGCCAGGGTTTCCGGCTGTTCCCACCAGGCAGCGGGCAGCCCGCCGGCCGGCTCCGGCACCGGGCGGTCGACCGCCTGTTTGAGCGCATCGGCAAAGGCGGCAGACCAGCCTACCCGTACCAGGAACACCGGGGCGCCAAGCGCGCGAAAACGCCCGGCCAGATGGGCGGCGTGGGTGACGACCTGTTCCGCGCTGTGTGGGCCGCCGGCATAGGGCAAGATGCCTTTTTGCAAATCGATCAACACCAGCGCGGTGGTTTGGGCATGAAGTGTCAGCATTAGGATAATTCCATTGATAAAAATCGCATGATAACGGTGTGCCGGGCGGCCGGCACAACCTGTAACCCTGGCCGGCCCGGCGAGAGAGCTTACGATTATGTGCAAATTCTGCCGCAAGTTAATGCTAAATTTGTTAATCAATGTATTGTTTCGGCTATTACCCGCGATTTAGTGTATCAACAATGCCGTGTTCGCACTTATCGACCGGGGGAATTTCCTTTATAATGCCAGCCTTTTTTCAACACTCTTTAATCAAACGACCTATGCCGATTTACGAATATGCATGTGGTGCTTGCAATCATCGGTTAGAGAAATTGCAGAAATTTTCCGACGCGCCGCTGACAGTCTGTCCGGCGTGCGGGCAGCCCGCGTTGGCGAAATTGATCTCCGCCGCCGGTTTCCAACTCAAGGGCACCGGCTGGTATGCGACAGATTTTAAACCGGGTAGTAAAGGTTCATCAGATAATAGCCGGGCCAAGGGTAACCCATCTGGCTCGGAGTCGGCTTAAGCCAAAAGGATAGCGTATGCGTACTGAATATTGCGGGCAGTTGAATCTGTCCCACGTGGGCCAGGAAGTCACTTTGTGTGGTTGGGTCAACCGCCGCCGCGATCTGGGCGGCCTGGTCTTTATTGATATGCGTGACCGTGAAGGCATCGTGCAGGTGTTCTTCGATCCCGATCAGAAAACCGCTTTCGACAAAGCGTTCGAATTGCGCAACGAATTCTGCATCCAGATCGTCGGTACCGTGCGGGCGCGTCCGGGCAGCCAGATCAATAAAGATATGGCCACTGGTGAAGTGGAAGTGTTCGCCCATCAGCTTGAAATCATCAACCGTTCCGAGCCGCTGCCGCTGGACTCTAACCAGAACAACACGGAAGAAGCGCGTCTGAAGTACCGCTATCTGGATCTGCGCCGCCCGGAAATGGCCGATCGCCTGAAAACCCGTGCCAAAATCACCAGCTTTGTGCGCCGCTTCATGGACAGCCACGGTTTCCTGGATATTGAAACCCCGATGCTGACCAAAGCGACGCCGGAAGGCGCGCGTGATTACCTGGTGCCAAGCCGTGTGCACAAAGGCAAGTTCTATGCGCTGCCGCAGTCGCCGCAGCTGTTCAAACAGTTGCTGATGATGTCTGGTTTTGATCGCTACTACCAGATTGTTAAATGTTTCCGAGATGAAGACCTGCGTGCCGATCGTCAGCCGGAATTTACCCAGATCGATGTTGAAACCTCGTTCATGACCGCCGAACAGGTGCGTGAAGTGATGGAACAACTGGTGCGTGAACTGTGGCTGGAAGTGAAGGGCGTGGATCTTGGGGCCTTCCCGATCATGACCTTTGCCGAGGCGATGCGCCGTTACGGCTCCGACAAGCCAGACCTGCGTAACCCGCTGGAATTGGTGGACGTGGCCGATCTGGTTAAAGATGTCGAATTCAAAGTGTTTGCTGGCCCTGCCAACGACGCTAAGGGTCGGGTTGCGGTAATCCGTGTGCCGGGCGGCGCGCAGTTGACGCGTAAGCAAATCGACGAATACGGCGCGTTTGTCGGCATTTACGGCGCGAAAGGCCTGGCCTGGCTGAAGGTGAACGATCGTGCTGCCGGCATGGAAGGCGTACAAAGCCCGATCGCCAAGTTCCTGAGTGCGGAAGTGCTGGAAGCGATCCTGGCGCGCAGCGGTGCGCAAAGCGGCGATATTCTGTTCTTCGGCGCCGACAGCGCCAAGATTGTGACCGACGCCATGGGGGCGCTGCGCCTCAAGCTGGGCCGCGATCTGGCACTGACCCAGCTCGACAGCTGGCAGCCGCTGTGGGTGATTGACTTCCCAATGTTTGAAGACGACGGCGAAGGCGGCCTGGCGGCTATGCACCACCCGTTTACTGCACCGCGTGACACCTCGCCGGAAGAACTGGCCAAGGATCCCACCGCGGTCACGGCCAACGCCTATGACATGGTGCTCAATGGCTATGAAGTGGGTGGTGGTTCGGTGCGTATCCACCGCAGCGAAATGCAGCAAACGGTGTTCAGCATTCTGGGCATTGACGAACAACAGCAGCGTGAGAAATTCGGCTTCCTGCTGGATGCGCTGAAATACGGTACGCCGCCGCATGCCGGCCTGGCCTTTGGCCTGGATCGCCTGGTGATGCTGCTGACCGGAACGGAAAACATCCGTGACGTGATCGCATTCCCGAAAACTACCGCTGCCGCCTGTCTGTTGACCGATGCGCCAAGCTTCGCCAACCCGGCATCGTTGCAGGAATTATCCATTAGCGTAGTGAAAAAAGCCTCAGAGCAAGAGAGCGAGTGATGAATTACAAGCGGCCCGAGTCGATTCTGGTGGTGATTTATGCGCAGTCCAGCGGCCGGGTGCTGATGTTACAACGGCGTGATGATACCGAGTTCTGGCAGTCGGTTACCGGCAGCCTGGAAGCGGGCGAGTCAGCGTTGCATGCCGCACGGCGTGAGGTCAGGGAAGAAGTCGGCATCGATATCGAAGCAGAGAATCTGCCGTTGTTCGATTGCCAGCGCTGTGTGGAGTTTGAACTCTTTGTCCATTTGCGACATCGCTATGCGCCGGGAACCACGCGCAATAAAGAGCATTGGTTCTGTCTGGCGTTGCCCGAAGAGCGGGTGCCGGTGATCACCGAGCACAACGCTTATCAATGGCTTGCGGCGGCGGATGCCGTCAAACTGACCAAGTCATGGAGCAACCAGCAGGCGATTGAAGAGTTTGTGATTAATTCAGTGCAGTAGTCCTTTTGGAGATATTTTTATGGCAGGTCATAGTAAGTGGGCCAACACAAAACACCGCAAAGCAGCACAGGATGCCAAACGCGGTAAGATTTTCACCAAGATTATTCGTGAGCTGGTGACGGCCGCCAAACTCGGTGGCGGCGATCCGGACGCTAACCCGCGCCTGCGCGCAGCCATGGACAAAGCGCTGTCCAACAACATGACGCGCGATACCATGAACCGTGCAATCGCGCGCGGCGTTGGCGGCGATGATGATTCCAACATGGAAACCATCATTTATGAAGGCTACGGCCCTGGTGGCACCGCCGTCATGATCGAATGCCTGAGCGATAACCGCAACCGCACCGTGGCGGAAGTGCGCCACGCGTTCAGCAAAGCCGGCGGCAACCTGGGGACCGACGGTTCCGTGGCCTACCTGTTCAGCAAGAAAGGCGTGATCACTTACGCACCGGGCCTGGATGAAGACGCAGTGATGGAAGCGGCGCTGGAAGCCGGCGCCGAAGACATCATTACCTATGACGACGGCGCTATCGACGTTTACACCGCTTGGGAAAACCTGGGTGAAGTGAAAGACGCTCTGACTGCGGCCGGTTTTGTCGCTGAAGCGGCGGAAGTGTCGATGATCCCATCGACCAAAGCCGATATGGATGCCGAAACCGCGCCGAAGCTGCTGCGCCTGATCGATATGCTTGAAGACTGCGACGACGTGCAAGAGGTTTACCACAACGGTGAAATCTCTGACGAGGTGGCGGCAACGCTGTAATGCGATTTTTGCGCGCAACGGCCAACCGGCGCCTAGCCGCGCCTGACACAGGGTGGATGTAGGGATGGCGATCATACTCGGTATCGATCCTGGTTCGCGCATCACCGGCTATGGCCTGATCCGCCAGCAAGGCCGCCAGTTGACCTATGTCGCCAGCGGCTGTATCCGCACCGCGGTGGATGACATGCCAACGCGGCTGAAGCTGATTTATGCCGGCGTTAGCGAGATCATCACCCAGTTCAAACCTGATTTCTTCGCCATCGAACAGGTGTTCATGGCCAAGAACGCAGATTCTGCGCTAAAGCTCGGCCAGGCGCGCGGGGTGGCGATCGTCGCGGCGGTGAACCAAAATCTGGAAGTGTTTGAATATGCGGCACGCCAGGTGAAGCAAACCGTGGTCGGCACCGGGGCGGCGGAAAAGAGCCAGGTACAGCATATGGTGCGTTCGCTGCTCAAGCTCTCTGCCAGCCCGCAGGCCGATGCCGCCGATGCGCTGGCGATCGCCATCACCCACTGCCACCTGAGCCAGAACGTGCTGCGCATGCGGGAAGGGCGCTTGAATCTGGCGCGCGGGCGGTTACGCTAAAACAAAATTTGCGTTAACACAGGCTGGATATTCATCCAGCCTTTTTTATGGTATAAGCTGTAGCAGCAAAACGCGGCGCTCAGCCGTGTAGATCAATCCGAGCAGGAGGATAAATGATAGGTCGTCTCAGAGGGAATATTCTGGAAAAGCAGCCGCCGCTGGTGTTGCTGGAAACAAACGGCGTAGGTTATGAAGTCCATATGCCGATGACCTGTTTTTATGAACTGCCGGAGCTGGGCAAAGAAGCGATTATTTTTACCCACTTTGTGGTGCGTGAAGACGCGCAACTGCTGTATGGTTTTAACGATAAACAAGAGCGCGCCTTGTTTCGCGAACTGATCAAGGTTAACGGCGTGGGCCCGAAGCTGGCGTTGGCGATTCTGTCGGGCATGTCTGCGCAGCAGTTCGTGAGTGCGGTCGAACGCGAAGAGATCGGCGCGTTGGTCAAATTGCCGGGCGTGGGTAAGAAAACCGCCGAGCGTCTGGTGGTCGAAATGAAAGATCGCTTTAAAGGGCTTAATGGCGATCTGTTCAATAACAGTAGCGAAATCAGCCTGCCTGCCGCCGCGCAGAAAACGGCGGAAATAGACGCCGAAGCCGAGGCCGCTTCTGCGCTGGTGGCCTTGGGCTATAAGCCGCAAGAAGCCAGCCGGATGATCAACAAGGTGGCCAAAGCGGGCGCCGACTGTGAAACCCTGATCCGCGACGCCTTGCGCGCCGCCCTGTAAGGCCCAGAAGGGATAGAAGATGATTGAAGCCGATCGCCTGATTTCTGCCGAACCCATCAGCGAAGAAGAGGTGCTGGATCGCGCCATTCGCCCCAAGCTGTTGGGGGAATACGTCGGGCAACCGCACGTGCGTGAGCAGATGGAAATCTTTATCCAGGCAGCCAAGCAGCGCGGCGATGCGCTGGATCACCTGCTGATTTTCGGCCCGCCGGGGCTGGGTAAAACCACGTTGGCGAATATTGTTGCCAATGAGATGGGCGTCAATCTGCGTACCACCTCGGGCCCGGTGCTGGAGAAGGCGGGCGATTTGGCGGCGATGTTGACTAACCTTGAACCGCACGACGTGCTGTTCATTGATGAAATTCACCGCCTTTCGCCGGTGGTAGAAGAGGTGCTGTATCCGGCGATGGAAGATTATCAGTTGGATATCATGATCGGCGAAGGGCCGGCGGCCCGCTCGATTAAGCTGGAACTGCCGCCGTTTACTCTGGTGGGGGCAACCACGCGTGCCGGCTCGCTGACTTCACCGCTGCGCGATCGCTTTGGCATTGTGCAACGGCTGGAGTTTTATCAGGTGGTCGATTTGGAGCACATCGTCGCGCGTAGCGCCAACTGCCTGGGGCTGAATCTGTCTGGCGATGGCGCGCACGAAATCGCCCGCCGCGCGCGCGGTACGCCGCGTATCGCCAACCGTTTGCTGCGCCGGGTGCGCGATTTTGCGGAAGTGCGGGCCGGCGGGCTGATGAATGGCGATGTGGCCGCACAGGCGCTGAACATGCTCAATGTGGATGCCGAAGGGTTTGATTACATGGACCGTAAACTGCTGTTGGCGATTATCGAGAAGTTCACCGGCGGGCCGGTCGGGCTGGATAACCTCGCGGCGGCGATTGGGGAAGAGCGGGAAACGATTGAAGATGTGATTGAACCTTTCCTGATCCAACAAGGGTTTATCCAGCGTACTCCGCGCGGGCGCATGGCGACCAACCACGCGTACAAACATTTCGGCATCGCGCCCAACGACGCTTAACGGGTTTTACCCCAGCGTCTTCGCACAATGCGAAAGCGCTGGGCAATTCACTATCCCCGCTGTTTTTTCATCAGGCTCAACACAAACAGGATGGCGGCGCTCAGCACCACCGAAGGGCCGGCCGGCGTGTCATAAAACGCCGAGAAGGTCAGCCCGCCGGTGACCGCAATTACCCCCAGCAGCACCGCGTAACCGGCCATCTGCTCCGGCGTGCGGGCAAAGCGGCGGGCGGTGGCCGCCGGAATAATCAGCAACGAAGTAATAATCAGCGCGCCGACGAACTTCATGGCCAGCCCGATGGTTAACGCGGTTACCAGCATCAGCACCGTGCGCGCCCGCGCCAGGTTCACGCCGTCGACATGAGCCATTTCCGGGCTGATGGTCATCGACAGCAGATCGCGCCATTGCCACCACAGTACCAGCAGCACGACCGCCACGCCGCTGGCAATCATGCCGATATCGCTCAGGGTCACCGACAGCAGATCGCCAAACAGGTAGGCCATCAGATCGACACGGACGTTGGACATCAGCGCCACCACCACCAGGCCGAGCGACAGCGCGCTGTGCGCCATAATGCCCAGTAGGGTATCAACAGAGAGTTGCGGGCGGCGCTCCAGCCAGACCAGGATCAGCGCCAGCACCAACGTAACGGCAATCACCGCATAGAATGGGTTTACGTCCAGCAATAACCCGAACGCCACGCCGAGCAGCGACGCGTGCGCCAGCGTATCGCCGAAGTACGACATACGGCGCCATACCACAAACGAGCCCAACGGGCCGGCCGCACCCGCCAACAAGGCGCCGGCCAGCCAGCCGGGTAAGAGCAGTTCAATCATGCCTCGCGGCCCCCGGTTTTTTTCAACACAATTTTTCCTTGCAGATCGTGACGGTGATTATGGTGGTGGCGATAAATCGCCAACTGCTCGGCGCCGCGGTTGCCGAACATGGCAATGAATTCCGGGTGTGTGGAAACCACTTCCGGTGTGCCGGAGCAGCAGATGTGTTGGTTGAGGCACAGCACCTCATCGGTTTTTGCCATCACCAGGTGCAGATCGTGCGAGACCATCAGCACCGCGCAGCCCAGCTCTTGGCGCAGCCGATCGATAAGGTCATACAGCGCAACCTGGCCGTTAACGTCCACCCCCTGGGTGGGTTCATCCAGCACTAACAGCTGTGGCCGGTTGAGCAACGCCCGCGCCAGCAGTACGCGCTGGTTTTCACCACCGGAGAGTTTTTGCATCGGCTGTTCAAGCAGATGTGCGGCGTGCACGCGTTTTAGCGCAGGCAAGATATCGGCTTTTTTCACCCCGGGCTTGAGGCGCATAAAGCGGCTGACGGTCAGCGGAAGGGTAGCGTCCAGGTGCAGCTTTTGCGGCACATAGCCAATGCGCAATCCCGGAAGGCGTTCAATGGTGCCTTCGGTGGGTTGCACCAGCCCAAGCACCACGCGCACCAGCGTCGATTTGCCCGCCCCGTTGGGGCCCAGCAACGTCAGGATGCGCCCCGGCTGCAGGTTAAGCGATACGTTCGCCAAAACCCGCCGGTTGCCGAAGGCCACGGAAATATTTTTTAGCGTTGTCAGTGTAGACATGTCTTGATTACGTTTGCAGAAATTACCGAATGTTATAATATCACGCACTGCCGACGAAAACGATGGGATAACTGATGATGGTACAGAAAAAGAGATGGTTACGAAATGCCTTGCTGGCCAGCGCGCTGATGGTGGCCGGCAGCGCTTCTGCCGCGGTGCTCACCTCAATCCGCCCGCTGGGTTTTATTGCCTCGGCAATCGCCGATGGCGTAACGGAAACGGAGGTGCTGCTGCCGGATGGGGCGTCGCCGCATGATTTCGCGCTTCGCCCTTCGGACATCCAGCGCCTGCGCGCCGCCGATCTGGTGATTTGGGTTGGGCCGGATATGGAGGCCTTCCTGACCAAAGCGGTAGCGCCGCTGCCGGCGAACCGGCAACTGGCGATCAGCGAACTGGCGGCCGTGAAACCGCTGTTGATGAAAGGCGATGATGACGACGATCACGATCATCATCATGACCATGGCGAAGCGGCAGATAATCATGCTGAACATGACCACGATCATGACGATGGCCATCACCATGGTGCATATAATTTACACGTCTGGCTGTCGCCGGAGATTGCGAAACTGACTGCGATCGCAATTCACGACAGATTATTGGAACTTATGCCGCAAAATAAGGACAAATTAGACGCAAACCTGCGCCAGTTCGAGAATCTGCTGACGCAAACTGACAAAAATGTTGTTAATATGCTTACGCCTGTGCAGGGCAAGGGATATTTTGTTTTTCACGATGCTTATGGCTACTTTGAGAAACACTACGGGTTGAGTCCGTTGGGCCATTTCACCGTTAATCCCGAAATTCAGCCCGGAGCACAGCGTTTACACCAAATTCGAACACAGTTGGTTGAGCAGAAAGCCGTATGTGTTTTCGCTGAGCCACAATTCAGGCCAGCCGTAATCAATGCCGTTGCCAAGGGAACCGCTGCGCGTTCTGGAACGCTGGATCCGCTGGGCATGGGCATCGCATTGGGGAAAGACAGCTATGGTAACTTCCTGACCGCCTTGTCGAACCAATACGTGAGCTGCCTGAAGTAAAGCTTATGAGGATAATATCGAGTGCAGCAGATAGTCAGAACTATCTCTCTGGCGTATAACAACCTGCCACGGCCCCATCGCGTTATGCTGGGGTCGTTGACAGTCGTGACATTGGCCGTAGCGGTTTGGCGGCCTTTTGTTTATCACCCAGAACAGAACCCCATCGTTAAAACCGTCGAATTAGAATCCAGCCAGTTACGCTCTTTGCTCCCCGAAGCCAGTGAACCGATCGATGCCGATCAACCCACCCCCGATGACGACATTCCCCAGGATGAACTGGATCAGAAAGTCGCGGGCGAAGACGGCGTGCATGAATATGTGGTTTCTACCGGTGATACGCTCGGCAGCATTTTGACGCAGTACGGCATCGATATGTCTGACGTGACGCTGCTGGCTTCGCAAAACCGCGATTTGCGTAACCTGAAAATCGGCCAGCAACTGTCATGGACGGTCAATGACGCCGGCGATCTGCAACGCCTGACCTGGGAAGTCTCACGCCGTGAGAGCCGCACCTACGATCGCGTTGGCAATAATTTCAAAGAAACCCAGGAAACCCAGAAGGGTGAATGGCGCAACCACGTGCTGAACGGCCAACTGAACGGCAGTTTTGTCAACAGCGCGGCGGAAGCCGGCTTGAGCCGGGCGGAAATCAATGCCGTGATCAAAGCGCTGCAGTGGCAGCTCGATTTCCGCAAGTTGCGCAAAGGCGATCAGTTCTCGGTGTTGATGTCGCGCGAGCAGTTCGAAGGCAAGAATGAGCAAAGCCAACTGCTGGGGGTGCGCATGCGCACCGGCGGTAAAGACTATTACGCGATTCGTGCTGAAGACGGCAAATTCTACGATCGTCAAGGCTCCGGCCTGGCGCGCGGGTTTATGCGTTTCCCCACCATGAAGCAGTTCCGTATCTCCTCCAACTTTAACCCGCGCCGGGTCAACCCGGTGACAGGGCGCATCGCGCCGCACAAGGGCGTCGATTTCGCCATGCCGGTGGGCTCGCCGGTGCTGGCGGTTGGCGATGGTGAAGTGGTTATCGCCAAGCGCAGCGGCGCCGCCGGCAACTACGTGGCGATCCGTCACGGTCGCCAGTACACCACGCGCTATATGCATCTGAAAAAACTGTTGGTGAAACCAGGGCAGAAGGTAAAACGAGGCGATCGCATAGCGCTTTCCGGCAACACCGGGCGCTCCACCGGCCCACACCTGCACTATGAATTCTGGATCGGCCAACAGGCGGTTAACCCGCTGACGGCTAAACTGCCGCGTTCCGAAGGGTTAAGCGGTAAAGATCGCAGTGATTATCTGGCGCAGGTGAAAGAAGTGGTGCCGCAGTTGCAGTTGAACTGATTCCTCATCGCCTGATCTTTTCTTCATCGGCCCGTGGCGGGCCGATGTTTTTTTATTGGTGATTTGGCGGGTTAATTGTAAATTCATCATCTGCAATTATTATTAGCCAAATCGCTGCGTTAAGAGTTTGTGCATGCAAAACGATAAAAAATCCAACGTTGAGTTTATTCCTCAATTCCAGAAAGCCTTTCTCCACCCGCGCTATTGGGGCGCCTGGCTTGGCATCGGGCTGATGGCCGGTGTTTCGCTGGTGCCGGCGCGGCTGCGCGATCCTGCCTTGGGGGCGATAGGTAAACTGGCCGGCAAAGTGGCCAAAGGCGCACGCTGCCGGGCGCGCATCAACCTGCTGTATTGTTTGCCTGAACTGCCGGAGGAGGAGCGCGAACGGATTATCGACCAGATGTTCGCCACTGCGCCGCAGTCTATGGTGTTGATGGCGGAGTTGGCCTGCACCAGCCCGGAAAGGGTGTTGCGCCGCGTGCGTTGGCACGGTGAAGCGGTGTTGGAAAAGATCCGAGCTGAGGGGCGCAATGTGATTTTCCTGGTGCCGCACGGCTGGGCGGTGGACGTGCCGGCCATGCTGCTGGCCGCGCGTGGGCAGCCGATGGCGGCGATGTTCCATAACCAAAGCAACCCGTTGATTGACTATGTGTGGAACGCGGTGCGGCGTAAGTTCGGCGGGCGTATGCATGCACGTAACGATGGCATTAAGCCGTTTATCAGTTCGGTGCGCCAAGGCTATTGGGGCTACTATTTGCCGGATCAGGATCACGGCGCCGAGCACAGTGAGTTCGTTGATTTCTTCGCCACCTACAAAGCCACCTTGCCGGCGGTTGGCCGGCTGAAGAAGGTGTGCCGGGCGGCGATCGTGCCGTTGTTCCCGGTGTATGACGGCAAAACCAGCATGCTGGATATTTATATCCATCCGCCGATGGACGATCTGGACGGTACTGACGATGTCTATATCGCACGCCGGATGAATGAAGAGGTTGAGAACCTGGTGCGGCCGAACCCGGAGCAGTACACCTGGATCCTCAAGCTGTTGAAAACCCGCAAGGAAGGGGAGATTGAACCCTACTCGCGTGATGATCTGTACCGTTAGCCGGCGGTAAAAAAAATGCCAGCCGGTATGGCTGGCATGTTGCACGGCTTGCCGTTGGGTTATTCCACCAGCAAAATACGCACGGTATTGGTGGTGCCGATGGTGCCCATGATATCGCCCTGGGTTACCAACACCAGATCGCCAGACACCAGGAAGCCGCGATCGCGCAGGCGGTTGATGGCGTCATCGGCCGCCTCGGCACCGTCGGTGTGGCTGTCGTAATACACCGGCGTCACGCCGCGGTACAACGCCGTCAGGTTAAGCGTGCGCTCGTGCCGCGACATAGCGAAGATCGGCAGGCCGGAGCTGATGCGCGACATCATTAGCGCCGTGCGGCCGGATTCGGTCAGCGCGATGATGGCGGTGACGCCTTTCAGATGGTTGGCGGCATACATCGACGACATGGCGATCGCCTCTTCAACATTATCGAACTCCGCATCCAGCCGGTGTTTAGAAATATTGATGCTCGGGATCTTTTCTGCGCCCAGGCAAACGCGCGCCATCGCGGCAACGGTTTCCGCCGGGTATTGGCCGGCGGCGGTTTCCGCCGAGAGCATAACGGCATCGGTGCCGTCCAGTACGGCGTTCGCGACGTCCATCACTTCGGCGCGGGTTGGCATTGGGTTGGTGATCATCGATTCCATCATTTGGGTGGCGGTAATCACCGCGCGGTTGAGCTTGCGGGCGCGGCGGATCAGTTTTTTCTGGATACCTACCAGCTCCGGATCGCCGATTTCAACCCCCAGATCGCCGCGGGCCACCATCACCACGTCGGAAGCCAGAATGATGTCGTCCATCGCCTCATCGGTACAAACGGCTTCGGCGCGCTCGACTTTCGATACGATTTGCGCGTTGCAGCCGGCATCACGCGCCAGACGGCGGGCATAGTTAAGATCTTCGCCGGTGCGAGGGAAAGAAACCGCCAGGTAATCAACGCCAATTTTGGCTGCGCTGACGATATCGGCCTTGTCTTTTTCCGTTAGTGCTTCTGCCGACAGGCCGCCGCCCAATTTATTGATACCTTTATTATTCGACAGCGGGCCGCCCACCGTGACTTCGGTAAATACCCGCATACCTTGCACTTCAATGACTTTCAACTGAACGCGGCCATCGTCCAGCAGCAGCACATCGCCGGGGACGACATCGGCAGGCAGGCCTTTATAGTCGATGCCGACTCTTTCTTTGTCGCCTTCGCCTTTGGAAAGATTGGCGTCCAACACAAACTTGTCGCCGACGTTGAGGAAGATTTTGCCTTCTTTGAAGGTGGATACACGGATTTTCGGGCCCTGAAGATCGCCAAGAATAGCGACATGACGCCCCAACTTGGCGGCAATCTCACGCACTTTGTTTGCGCGTAGCAGGTGATCTTCCGCCGTGCCGTGAGAGAAATTTAGCCGAACTACGTTTGCGCCAGCGGCAATAATCTTTTCCAGATTATTGTCACGGTCAGTAGCCGGACCCAGGGTGGTAACAATTTTGGTTCTTCTGAGCCGTCTGGACATGCATTACTCCGTTGACTGGTGAAGCAAATAATAGTGATGCGATTATCTTGGATAACCAACGCAAAGATGAATGCCGCTTCACTGGCGCATGCGATCCCCTGGGGTTATCCGTATATTATGTATCGGCTGCGAGCCGCGATGCGGACTGGCTGGCAGGCGCATGGCGGATCACAGCCTAACACGGTACAGCCAATGATGCCGCCGGGCAAATACACCTTATCATGCCGCCTGCTGGCGGTGCTTATCGCGTATCAAGGTTCAAAGCCGTTGGGCAGAACCACGCCTTTATCAAAGCGCGATTCTTTCAACGCTTCCTTGACCCGCTTCAAGTTATCTCTGAATTTCGCGCCGCGGCGCAGGGTGAAGCCGGTCGCCAAAACGTCGATCAGTGTCAACTGCGCGATGCGTGAAACCATCGGCATATACACATCCGTATCCTCAGGCACATCAAGCAACAGCGCCAGCGTGGCTTCGTGGGCGAGGGGGGTATCGCGGGAGGTAATAGCAATCACCGTGGCGTCGTTTTCGCGCGCCAAATGCGCCAGCTCCACCAGGTTTTTTGTGCGGCCGGTATGGGAGATCAGCACCACCACGTCACCTTCTCCCGAGTTCATGCACCCCATGCGCTGCATCACGATATCATCGAGGTACACCACCGGGATGTTGAAGCGGAAGAATTTGTTCATGGCATCGTGCGCCACCGCCGCCGAAGCGCCCAGGCCGAAAAAAGAAATTTTCTTGGCCTGGGTGAGCAGATCCACCGCGCGATTAATGGCGGCAATGTCCAGGTTGGTTTTGACCGCATCCAGGCAGGCCATCACGGATTCGAAAATTTTACTGGTATAAGCGTCTACACTGTCATTTTCTTCCACGTTGCGATTTACGTACGGCGTGCCGTTCGCCAGGCTTTGGGCCAGATGCAGTTTGAAATCGGGGAACCCTTTGGTGTCGAGGCGGCGGCAGAAGCGGTTGACCGTCGGTTCACTGACGTCGGCCATGCGCGCCAACGTCGCAATGCTGGAGTGAATGGCGGTTTGCGGTGAAGCCAGTATGACCTCGGCAACTTTCCTTTCAGATTTGCTCAGGAGCTCCAGATGGCTCTGGATCTTTTCCAGCGTATTCATATTGGCGGGAGTCCCTCATGGGTTTTGTCGATTTCAGTTAAAGGAGAAATCAATACCGGTTTAGTGAAAATATACTACGTGCTGGTAACCGTTGGCAGTACTGACTGAGCGCATACTGGGTTTTTTCATCAGAATATGACTTGTGTCTAACTTTCATAACGGTAATCAAGCGCCAAAAAAGACAGAAAATTACAGTTTTCCCTGTGGAGGGCAGGTTTGGCGCCGTTTGCGGTGTTAACACCAGAGTTTATGGGGCTTTTTGGCGTTTTTGATCCGGGTTTACTGGCCGTAGGCAAAGAGAGTACATTAGTAATGTAAGAAAATTACAAATATCCTGCAACGAGGAGATTGAACATGGCGGTAACCTCTACAGCCCAGGCATGCGACCTGGTTATTTTCGGCGCGAAAGGTGATTTGGCGCGCCGTAAGCTGCTGCCTTCCCTGTACCAACTAGAAAAAGCCGGCCACATCCACCCAGAGACCCGCATTATCGGCGTGGGCCGCGCGGATTGGGATAAAGAAGCCTACACCAACGTGGTGAAGGAAGCGTTGACCACATTCATGAAAGAAGATCTGGATGATGCGCTGTGGGCGACGTTGAGCGAGCGCCTGGATTTTTGCAACCTGGACGTTAACGACAGCAAGAATTTCGTCAAACTGGGCAAATTGCTGGATCAGAAGCACCGCACCACCATCAACTATTTCGCCATGCCGCCAAGCACCTTCGGCGCCATCTGCAAAGGGTTAGGGGAAGCCAAGCTGAATAAAGAGCCGGCGCGGGTTGTGATGGAAAAACCGCTCGGCACCGATCTGGCCTCTTCACGCGTGATCAACGATCAGGTGGCGGAGTATTTCGACGAATGCCAGGTCTACCGTATCGACCACTATCTGGGCAAGGAAACGGTGCTCAACCTGCTGGCGCTGCGTTTCGCCAACTCGCTGTTTGCGTCCAATTGGGATAACCGCACCATCGATCATGTGCAGATCACCGTGGCGGAAGAGGTGGGTATTGAAGGGCGCTGGGGCTATTTTGATCAGGCCGGCCAGATGCGCGATATGATCCAGAATCATCTGCTGCAGATCCTGACGATGATCGCCATGTCGCCACCGGCGGATTTGACGACTGACCGTATTCGTGACGAGAAAGTGAAAGTGCTGCGCTCGCTGCGCCGCATCGATCAGAGCAACGTGCGCGAAACCACCGTGCGCGGCCAGTATACGTCCGGCTTTGTGCAGGGCAAAAAAGTGCCGGGCTATCTGGAAGAGGAAGGGGCGAACAAAAGCAGCAACACTGAAACCTTTGTCTCCATCCGTGTGGATATCGATAACTGGCAGTGGGCCGGCGTGCCGTTTTATTTGCGCACCGGTAAGCGCCTGCCGACCAAATGTTCGGAAGTGGTGGTGTACTTTAAAAACCCACCACTCAACCTGTTCCGCGATTCCTACCAACAGCTGCCGCAGAACAAACTGACCATTCGCCTGCAGCCGGACGAAGGGATTGAGATCCAGGTATTGAACAAAGTGCCGGGCCTGGATCACAAACACCGCTTGCAAACGACCAAGCTGGATCTGAGCTTCTCTGAAACCTTCAATCAGGCGCATGTGGCCGACGCCTACGAGCGCTTGCTGTTGGAAACCATGCGCGGTATCCAGGCGTTGTTTGTCCGGCGTGACGAAGTGGAAGAAGCCTGGAAGTGGGTGGATTCCATTATGGACGCCTGGAAAGCGGACAACGAGGCGCCGAAGCCTTATCAGTCCGGCACTTGGGGGCCGGTGGCTTCGGTGGCGATGATCACCCGCGACGGCCGGTCATGGAACGAATTTGAGTAGCTAATGCGTTACCGGCATTTTTTTACCGGTATTATGCAAGCCTGAGGTCCTGTTGCCGCGCCCTTGGCGGGCGTGGCAATAGGGGCGTGCGATACCGTACACCAACCTCACTAATGGAGCCCTAAAATGAAAAACTGGAAAACCAGCGCAGAGCAGATCCTCACCGCTGGCCCGGTCGTCCCTGTGATTGTGATTAACCAACTGGAACACGCAGTGCCGTTGGCAAAAGCGCTGGTTGCCGGCGGTGTGAAGGTGCTGGAAGTAACGCTCCGCACCGCGTGCGCCCTGGAGGCCATTCGCGCCATCGCCAAAGACGTGCCTGATGCCATTATCGGCGCCGGCACCGTGATCAATCCTCAGCAGTTGCAAGACGTTACCGATGCCGGTGCACAGTTCGCCATCAGCCCTGGGCTGACGGCCGATTTGCTGCAAGCCGCCACCGCAGGCATCATCCCGCTGATCCCGGGCATTAGCACTGTTTCCGAACTGATGCTGGGGATGGATTACGGCCTGCGTGAATTCAAGTTCTTCCCGGCGGAGGCCAATGGCGGGGTGAAAGCGCTGCAGGCGATTGGCGGCCCGTTCCCGCAGGTGCGTTTCTGCCCGACCGGCGGCATCACGCCGAACAATTACCGTGACTACCTGGCGTTGAAAAGCGTGCTGTGCATCGGCGGCTCCTGGCTGGTGCCGGCCGACGCGCTGGAAAAAGGCGATTACGCGCGCATCACCGAACTGGCGCGCACGGCGGTCGCCGGCGCAAGCGCTTAACCGCAACTCGTCTGCTGATGCCAACCTCACGGGGTTGGCATTTTTTTTATCCCCGCCTGGATACCCATTAGCCGATTCAACGTGGCGCGCCGGCCCGCAGCCCGACAGGCTTGCGCTGTAATTTTGTACAACCCTTGCCGCTACCGTGCTATCCGCAGCACCACGATTTTTCATTTTTCAAAACAGTAACGTTATTATTTTTAAACGCTTTTTCCTTATTGATTGCTGAAAACGGTAGTTTGCTTTATTAAATCGACTATGGTACAACTGATGCAGCTGAAAATTTTATATTGATGAGGATATTGGGCAAATCGCACGGTGTGCGGCTGAAGATAGAGAATAATTATGATGATAACTAATGGAATTACCCCCAGAACTTCTGGTTGCCAGCTTTTCCTTTCCGCCATTCTTGCCAGTGAACATCACTGGTCCAGCGAGCTATAGCGTCTTTCTCCCTTAACCGGTGCTGATGGCAGATCTGCCATTGCGTGTCGCCGGGAAAAATACCTTGATTACGTTTGGGTCAGTTTATCCCCAGAGATCTCCGTATCCGTTATGGATGAGATAAATCGGGATAAATATACCTTTGCGTGCGTTATTCGCCGTTTGGGGGAAAAATAATGATTTATTGGATTTTTTTAGCATTAGCCATTGTGACCGAGATTATCGGCACGCTTTCGATGAAATATGCCAGCGTGAGTGGCGGCATTACCGGGCACCTGGTGATGTACATGATGATTACGGCTTCGTACATGTTGCTGTCGGTGGCGATAAAACGCGTCGCGTTGGGGGTCGCCTACGCCCTGTGGGAAGGCATCGGCATCCTGCTGATTACCGTATTCAGCGTGGTGTGGTTCGATGAGCCGATCTCCCCGCTGAAAGTGTTGGGGCTGGCAACGCTGGTCGCCGGTATTCTGCTGGTGAAATCTGGCACCTGCAAGGCACGAAAACCGGGCAACATTTCGGGTGGCGGCCATGCAACAGCTTGAGTGGTTTCATATTGGCTTTCTGGCATTGGCTATCGTGCTGGAAATCATCGCCAACATTTTTCTTAAAATGTCCGACGGCTTTCGCAGAGTATGGCTGGGGGTTTTATCGCTGCTCTCGGTGCTGGGGGCCTTCAGCGCGCTGGCGCAGGCGGTCAAAGGCATTGATCTTTCGGTGGCTTATGCGTTGTGGGGCGGTTTTGGCATCGTGGCGACCGTGGCCGCAGGCTGGATCCTGTTCGGGCAACGTTTGAACCATAAAGGCTGGATCGGGCTGGCCCTGCTGCTGTTGGGGATGGTGATCATCAAGCTGGCCTAGCCGCCAGCGTTTAAAACCGCGGTGGTGGTCATACCCCCCGCGGTTTTGCGGTTTATTGCGCGGCGATGATTTTAATTTCCACCTTGTATTTGGGGTTCATCAACGTCGCCTGCACGGTGCAGCGGACCGGCGCACAGCCTGCGCTAACCCAGGCATCCCAGGCGGCGTTCATGGCGGCGAAGTCGGCGGCGTCGGCCAGGAAAATCGTGACGTCGAGAATGCGGCTTTTATCCGATCCCACCCGGGCCAACAGCACATCAACGGCCGCAAGGGCATTCGCCGTTTGCGCGGTGGCATCCTCATCCAGATTGTCTGGCACGCTGGTGTAATAAACGGTGCCGTTATAGATCACGGCTTCGGACCAGCGCTGTTCCGCATCGATACGTTCAATACTCATGTCGGTTTTCTCCCGGTTAATCATCCCCCTAGGGTAGCACAGCCATCGCCTGGCGTGGGGCGCGATCAAGACGGTGGTAGCCGTGGCAGGCCATGCTTGGCATAATCACCGCTGAATGTTCCTGGCAGAGAGATAGCGTGGCAGACGATTTTGCAACAGACGGCGCATTGGCGCAGGCAATCAACGGGTTTAAACCGCGAGAATCCCAACGGCTGATGGCCAACGCGGTGGCGGAGGCGATCAATTTTAAACAGGAATTGGTGGTGGAAGCGGGGACCGGCACCGGCAAAACCTTTGCTTACCTGGTTCCGGCGCTGCGGGCCAACCGTAAAGTCATCATCTCCACCGGCTCCAAGGCGCTGCAGGACCAGCTGTACGCGCGCGATCTGCCAACGGTTGCAAAGGCGATAAAGTTCAAAGGCAAACTGGCGCTGCTGAAAGGGCGTTCCAATTACCTGTGCCTGGAGCGGCTGGAACAACAGTCAATGGCCGGCGGCGAGTTGGCCGGGCAGGCGTTGATCGATCTGGTTCGGCTGCGCACCTGGTCTTCGCAGACCACTGAAGGGGATATCAGCACCTGCAGCGACGTGGCTGAAGACAGCTTTGTCTGGCCGCTGGTGACCAGCACCAATGACAATTGCCTGGGAAGCGACTGCCCGCTTTACAAAGACTGCTTTGTGGTGAAAGCGCGCCGCCGGGCGATGGACGCCGACGTGGTGGTGGTGAACCATCACCTGTTCCTGGCGGATATGGTAGTGAAGGAGAGTGGCTTTGCCGAGCTGATCCCCGACGCCGACGTGATGATTTTCGATGAAGCGCACCAGATCCCTGATATCGCCAGCCAGTATTTCGGCAAACAGCTGACCAGCCGCCAATTGCTGGACCTGGCCAAAGACATCACCATCGCCTACCGCACCGAAGTGCGCGATATGGCGCAGTTGCAAAAAAGTGCCGATCGCTTAAGCCAAAGTACCCAGGATTTCCGGCTGGCGCTGGGTGAGCCCGGTTTTCGCGGCAACCTGCGCCAGGTGATGGGGCAGCCCAATGTGCAACGGGCCTTGCTGCTGCTCGATGATGCCCTGGAGCTATGCTATGACGTGGTAAAAATGGCCCTTGGCCGTTCGGCGTTGCTGGATGCCGCCTTTGAGCGTGCCACGCAGTACCGCGCGCGCCTGAAGCGCCTGAAAGAAATTAATGAACCTGGCTTCAGTTATTGGTATGAATGCAGCTCACGGCACTTCGTGATGGCGCTGACGCCATTGACGGTTGCTGAACGTTTCCGTGAACTGCTCAATGAAAAGCCGGGCGCCTGGATTTTTACTTCCGCCACGCTGTCGGTGAATGAACAAATGGGGCACTTTACCGAGCGCCTGGGGTTGAACAAGGCCAAAACCTTGCTGTTGCCTAGCCCGTTCGATTATGCCAACCAGGCGTTGCTGTGCGTGCCGCGTTTCCTGCCTTCGCCGAACCAACCCGGCGGCGCACGCCGGCTGGCCCAGATGTTGCGCCCTTTGATTGAGGCCAACCAAGGGCGCTGTTTCTTCCTATGTACTTCACACCAGATGATGCGCGAACTGGCGGAGGAATTCCGCGCCAGTATGACTTTGCCGGTGCTGGTGCAGGGCGAAACCAGCAAAGGGCGCTTGCTGTCGCAGTTTGTTGAAGCGGGCAATGCCTTGCTGGTGGCCACCAGCAGTTTCTGGGAGGGCGTGGATGTGCGCGGTGACGCGCTATCTTGCGTCATCATCGATAAGCTGCCGTTCACCTCACCGGACGATCCACTGCTCAAGGCGCGGATTGAAGATTGCCGCCTGCGCGGCGGCGATCCTTTCAATGAGGTGCAACTGCCCGACGCGGTGATCACCCTCAAGCAGGGCGTTGGCCGCCTGATCCGCGATACTGATGATCGCGGCGTACTGGTGATTTGCGATAACCGCCTGGTGATGCGCCCGTATGGCGAGGTGTTTCTCAACAGCTTGCCACCAACGCCGCGCACCCGCGATTTGGCCCAGGCCATCGCCTTTTTGTGCGGCGCCGCTTAGCGGATAGGCTCGGTTCCGCGGCTGTGCTACAATGCGCGCCCTGATTGAAACCCATTGATTTTCACGCCAGAGGTTGGCATGTCCACGCGAATTTTAGCGATCGATACGGCAACGGAAGCCTGTTCCGTTGCCATTTGGAATCAAGGCGAAACCCGCGCCCTGTTTGAACTTTGCCCACGCGAACATACGCAACGCATTCTACCGCTGGTTGAGCAGGTATTGGCCGAGTCCGGCCTGTCGCTTTCGCAACTGGACGCCCTGGCGTTTGGCCGTGGGCCGGGCAGCTTCACCGGCGTGCGTATCGGGATTGGTATCGCGCAGGGGCTGGCATTAGGGGCCGATCTGCCGATGATAGGTCTTTCCACCTTGCAGACGATGGCGCAGGGCGCGTGGCGGGTCAGCGGCGCACAGCGGGTATTGGCCGCCATTGATGCCCGGATGGGCGAAGTGTACTGGGGCCAGTTTGAACGCCAGGCCGATGGGCATTGGCTGGAAAGCGAAGGCGAAGCGGTACTTTCGCCCCAGCAGGTGCAGGAAAGGGCGGCGCGGCTTTCCGGGCAATGGGCTACGGTGGGCACTGGCTGGCAAACCTACCCCGATTTGGTGGCCGGCCAGACGCTGGCAATCAGCGATGGGCAAATACTGCTGCCACATGCGGAAGATATGCTGCCGTTGGCGCTCCAGGCCTGGCAACAAGAGGCGGTGGTCAGCGTAGAAAACGCGCAGCCCACGTATTTGCGCAATGAAGTGACCTGGAAAAAGCTGCCGGGGCGAGAATAAGATGTCATCTGGTTGTGCTACCGTTGAGGTAACGCTGACCTGCGGCGGCAACTTGCCGGAATAATTGGGGTCTAATTAGCGGGTATTTCAGGAGATTACCACGATGCGAACCCGTACTGTAATGAACAAATGGCTGTTGGCCGCGGTGGTCGGCAGCGCGTTGGCACTGTCTGGTTGTGTGAGCGTGCCGGATGCCATTAAAGGCACCACCGAAACGCCGGTAACGGCGCTTTCGTCGGTGCAGGCAGCGCCGAAAACCTTCAGCGGCGCGGAAGGGCGCTTTGGCGGCAAGGTGGTTGGCGTCGCCAACGATCGCGGCAGAACGGTGCTTGAGATAGCGGCATTGCCGTTAGATGGCGCAGCGCGCCCGCTGCTCGGCGAGCCGTCGCAGGGGCGGCTGTTGGCTTCGGTAAACGGTTTCCTCGACCCGGTGGATTTCAAAGGGCAGATGGTGACCGTCGTCGGGCCGATTACCGGTTTGCATCCGGGCAAAATCGGCAATACGCCGTATGACTTCGTCACGCTGAATGTTACCGGTTATAAGCGTTGGCGCCTGGTGCAACAGGTGATGATGCCACCCGCTCCAATGGGGCCGTGGGGCTGGCGTCATGGCCCATGGGGCCCCGGTTGGGGGCCAGGCTACGGCTGGTACGGCCCAACCCCAGCGCAGGTTCAAACCATCGTGACGGAATAGACAAGGCGTAGTTTGCCCTTGTGAATAAGGCGGCTTAGGCCGCCTTATTCTTTTAGCGGCATAAACCGTTAGCAATTAGTGATATGCATCGCAACCTGAATATTGTTTAAAACAGAATCTGGTATGATGAGTTAAAATATTGTTAATTTGCGGTTGCGCGTTAGAGGCTGCGATAATGATGAGTAATGATTTCAGGAGTAATACCTTGGATAAGGTCTGGTTAAAACGCTACCCGGCAGATGTTCCGGCGGAAATAAATGCCGATCGATATACGTCTTTAGTGGATATGTTTGAACGCGCCGCGGTGCGTTATGCGGATCAACCGGCGTTCATCAACATGGGCGCGGTTATGACTTTCCGCAAGCTGGAAGAGCGCAGCCGGGCCTTCGCCGCTTATCTGCAAAATTCGCTGGGGCTGAAGCCCGGCGATCGCGTCGCGGTGATGATGCCCAACCTGTTGCAATACCCGATCGCATTATTCGGCATCCTGCGCGCCGGGATGGTGGTCGTCAACGTTAACCCCCTCTATACGCCAAGGGAACTGGAACACCAGCTTAACGACAGCGGCGCCGCGGCGATTGTCATCGTTTCCAACTTTGCCCACACCCTGGAAAAAGTGGTTTATAAAACCCAGGTGAAGCATGTGATCCTGACGCGCATGGGCGATCAGTTGTCCACGGCCAAAGGGACGCTGGTGAACTTTGTGGTGAAGTATATCAAGCGCCTGGTGCCAAAATACAACCTGCCGGACGCCATCTCTTATCGCGCGGCCTTGCAGCAGGGGCGGCGGCTCCAGTATGTGAAGCCGGCGATTACCAACGACGATCTGGCCTTTTTGCAGTACACCGGCGGCACCACCGGCGTGGCCAAGGGGGCGATGCTCACCCACCGGAATATGCAGGCTAACCTGGAGCAGGCGAAAGCCGCTTATGCCCCGTTATTGCAGGGCAACCAGACGCTAGTGGTGACGGCATTGCCGCTGTATCACATTTTTGCGCTGACGGTGAACTGCCTGCTGTTTATCGATCTGGGGGCCAACAACCTGCTGATTACCAACCCGCGCGATATTCCTGGGATGGTCAAGGAGCTGGCGAAGTATCCCTTTACCGTGATGACCGGCGTAAACACGTTGTTTAACGCGCTGCTGAATAATACGGATTTTTGCCGGCTCGATTTTTCCACCCTGCGGTTGTCGGTGGGCGGCGGTATGTCGGTGCAGAAGGCCGTGGCGGATAAATGGCAAAGCATTACCGGCAGGCACCTGCTGGAAGGCTACGGCCTGACGGAATGTGCGCCGCTGGTGACCGGCAACCCTTATGATCTTCAGCGCTACAGCGGCAGTATCGGTTTGCCGGTGCCTTCAACCGAAGTTCGCCTGCTGGACGACGCCGGGCGTGATGTGCCTGCTGGTTCGCCGGGTGAACTGTGGGTAAAAGGGCCGCAAGTTATGTTAGGCTATTGGCAACGCCCTGAAGGGACGGCAGAAGTATTGCAAGACGGCTGGCTTGCCACCGGTGATATCGTTACCGTGGATGATGAAGGTTTTATCCGCATTGTCGATCGTAAAAAAGATATGATCCTGGTTTCCGGGTTTAACGTTTATCCCAACGAGATCGAAGAGGTGGTTAGCCAACATCCCAAAGTATTGGAATGTGCGGCCATCGGTGTGCCGAGCGATGCCTCCGGCGAGGCGGTAAAGATCTGCGTGGTGAAGAAAGACGCCTCGTTGACGGCTGAAGAGCTACAGGCGCATTGCCGCCGGCACCTGACAGGGTATAAAGTGCCTAAATTCGTTGAGTTTCGCAGTGAGCTGCCCAAATCGAACGTGGGTAAAATCTTGCGGCGTGAGCTGCGCGATGAGCAAAAAACACCGTTGGCGGCTGATGCTGCCGCATAGCGGGTTCATGCGCCGCCCGGAGTTTTTTCCAGACAGTAATTATCAACAACGCCGGTGTATTGCCGGCGTTGTTATGTTGTGAATCATACAAATAGCAAAGAGAATGATGTTTTGAATTATCAGTTGATCACTACAGACGCCGGGTTGCAGCAGGTCTGCGAGCAGGCGAGAAACCATGGCCAGATCGCACTGGACACCGAATTTGTCAGAACGCGCACCTACTACCCGCAGTTGGGTTTGATCCAATTATACGATGGTGAACAACTCTCGCTGATTGATCCGTTGCCGATCGTGGAATGGCAACCGTTCGTCGATCTGCTGGCGGACAGCGGTGTGGTCAAGTTCCTGCATGCCGGTAGCGAAGATTTGGAAGTGTTTCTCAATGCGTTCAAAACCCTGCCGGCGCCGTTGGTGGATACCCAGATCCTGGCGGCGTTTTCCGGCCGTTCATTATCCTGCGGTTTCGCCAGCCTGGTGGCGGAATACATGGGGGTTGAACTGGATAAGAGCGAGTCGCGCACCGATTGGCTGGCCCGCCCGTTAACCGAAAAGCAGTGCGTTTACGCCGCCGCCGATGTGTTCTACCTGTTGCCTATGGCAAAGCGCCTGGTGCAGGAAACCGAAGAAGCGGGGTGGACGGCGGCGGCAGCCAATGAGTGCCTGCTGCTGTGCCAACGCCGTAGCGAGGTGCTGGCGCCGGAATTGGCTTACCGTGAAATCGCCAACGCCTGGCAACTGCGCCCGCGGCAGTTGGCCTGCCTGCAAAAACTGGCGGCGTGGCGCCTGAAGCAGGCGCGTGAGCGCGATCTGGCGGTGAACTTCGTTGTGCGTGAGGAAAACCTGCTGCAGGTGGCGCGCTATATGCCATCTTCACTGGGGGAACTGGACTCCCTGGGGCTGAGCGGCCCGGAGATCCGCTACCACGGCAAAACGCTGCTGGCACTGGTGGCCGAAGCCAACGCGCTGGACGACGCTGCGCTGCCTGCGCCATTGGCGAATCTGGTCGATCATCCCGGTTATAAAAAGGTGTTTAAGGATATTAAAGCGGCGATTGCCGCCGTCAGCGAGCAAAGCGGTTTAAGCAGCGAGCTGCTGGCTTCACGCCGCCAGATTAATCAATTGCTGAACTGGCATTGGCAATTGAAATGCAGCGATAGCCAACCGGAATTAATCAGCGGTTGGCGCGGTGAGTTATTGGCCGAAGCGCTGCAGAATATTTTGAAAAATTATTAAACAAACTAAATTGATAATGGAGCAGCGGCAACTCTGCTTCATCATTATTTTAATGAAATAGTTTCTTTCAGGTAATTTTATCGCCATGATGAACTCTAAGGGAAAAATAGGCGAGCTTAACTGAGATTAATCCCAAAGAGAAATAGACGGTAATTTAACTGGTGCAGAGAATATAACTGGATGCACATACAGCCCCCTCCTGCAAAATATGCCGGGAGGGGATTGAATGTGCTGCTATCATTTAGCCGTTTCTTCCGATTCCGGTAACGTTACGTTAAGTTCAAGAACCGAAATATCATCCCCTTTCTGCTCAAACTGCACGTGCAGCATCTCAGGGTCAATTTGAATGTATTTACAAATGACGGCTAAGATATCACGTTTCAAATCAGGCAGATAAGGGGGCTCACTGTCCCCACGGCGACGTTCTGCAACGATAATCTGTAACCGTTCCTTGGCTACACTGGCTGTCGTTTTTTTGCGGGACAGAAAAAAATCTAACAAAGCCATGGTTTATCCCCCAAAAAGGCGTTTCAGGAAACCCTTCTTCTCTTCTTCGATGAAGCGGAAAGGGCGTTCTTCTCCTAATAAACGGTGAACGGTATCCTCATACGCCTTACCGGCGTCTGAGTCGTTGTCCAGGATCACTGGTTCGCCCTGGTTGGACGCACGCAGCACGGATTGGTCTTCAGGAATGACGCCTACCAGCGGGATACGCAGGATTTCCAGCACGTCTTCCATGCTCAGCATGTCGCCCCGGTTGACGCGGCCAGGGTTGTAGCGGGTGAGCAGCAGGTGTTCCTTGATCGGCTCTTCGCCTTTTTCAGCGCGGCGCGATTTGGACGACAGAATGCCGAGAATACGGTCGGAGTCACGCACCGAAGAGACTTCAGGGTTGGTGGTGATCACCGCTTCATCGGCAAAATACAGCGCCATCAGCGCACCGGTTTCGATGCCGGCCGGTGAGTCGCAAACGACGAAATCAAAATCCATCTCGTTAAGGCCGTTCAGCACTTTTTCAACGCCTTCGCGGGTCAACGCGTCTTTATCACGCGTTTGCGAGGCGGGCAGGATGTAAAGGTTTTCGGTGCGTTTGTCTTTGATTAACGCCTGATTCAGCGTGGCATCACCCTGAATCACGTTGACGAAATCATAAACCACACGGCGCTCGCAGCCCATGATCAGGTCAAGGTTACGCAGGCCGATATCGAAATCGATCACCACGGTTTTCTTACCTTTCTGGGCAAGGCCGGTTGCGATGGCCGCGCTCGAAGTGGTCTTGCCAACGCCCCCTTTACCCGATGTAACAACAATAATGCGTGCCATGAATGGATTCCTTGTCAAAAGGGCTTAATTTAACGGTTGTATGGTTAAAACGTTATCCAACAGGCTAAGCCGCGCAGCCTGACCGAAGTAATCGGACGGGATCTGATCGCTTAACCAATACTGCCCTGCGATAGAGACTAGCTCAGCCCCCAGGTGCGTGCAAAAAATCTGGCAGTGGGTGTCGCCGGAGGCGCCTGCCAGTGCACGGCCGCGCATCATGCCATAGATGTGAATGTTGCCATCGGCAATCAGTTCAGCACCTGCGCTGACGCTGCTGGTGACGATTAAATCGCTGTTGCGGGCATAAATTTGTTGGCCGGAACGGACAGGGGTGCTGATGATGCGTGTTTTGGCAATGGCCGGCTCTTCAACCGGCGCCGGCACTGGTTCGGGTGCGGCCATTTTCTGGCCCTTGCCCTCACTCAGCAGCGGCAGCCCTGCACGGGCTATGGCGCGTTTTTGCTGCTCATCTTTGCATCCGCTGATGCCGACAACGCGCAGACCTGCCGCAGCGACAGCCTGTTGAAGTTCCTTCCAGTCCGCATTGCCGTTTAGCGCTGCGACGTTGATAACAACAGGCGCGTTTTTCAGGAAAGCTGGAGCTTGATCCACTTTTTCCTGCAACGCCAGACGTATTACCTCGGGTTCTGAATTATGCAAATGAACAACCGATAGGGTAAAACTGCTGCCTTTTAGCTCAATTGGCGATTGTGACATCTATCCTGACTCAGTTTCAGCAACTTTAAATCCCCGGAATACCTCTCGGGGTACGATATTCCGATGTACTATATGCATGTTATAGTCAGAGTTATATCCAGGCAAGATACCGTTCCAATTAATTAGAGTTAAAAAAATGCTTTGTGTGATCTATAGAAGCCCAAAACGCGATCAAACTTATCTTTATGTCGAAAAAAAAGACGATTTCTCTCGGGTGCCGGAAGAACTGCTGAAAAGTTTTGGCGCGCCCCAGTTTTCCATGATGCTGAATCTGGCCGGGCGTGAAAAATTAGCCAATGCGGATATTGATAAAGTAAAAACGGCCCTGCAAGAGGAAGGGTTTTATCTGCAGTTCCCGCCGCCGGTGGAAAGTCTATTAAACCAGCACGTGGGCGCTAAAAAAGCGTAATCAGCGGCGCCCTGGCCCATCGTGCCGCAGCCGCAGTACGATAGGCGTCAGCACCGAATGATATGCAGGTAAAGCGTGATTGGTTTATGGTAACGTTTCTGTTTCATGCACTGCGTGTGCACCTTAACCTATCGGCGCAGCGGCATGCATCGGCTTATTTTCAGGGGCGCGGTTGATCCGGCCCTATTTTCGTCAGGAGAAGCGGTATGTATCAACATCGAGACTGGCAGGGCACGTTGCTTGATTTTCCGGTAAACAAAGTGGTGTGTGTGGGCAGCAACTATGCCGATCACATTAAAGAGATGGGCAGTGCCGTAGCCGCTGAACCGGTGGTGTTTATCAAGCCGGAAACCGCGCTGTGCGACATCCGCCAGCCGGTGGCCATTCCTAAAGGCTTTGGCCCGGTGCATCACGAGGTGGAGCTGGCGGTGCTGATCGGCACGCCGTTGAAACAGGCTAATGAAGATCGCGTCGCGCGGGCGATTGCCGGCTATGGCGTGGCGCTGGATTTAACGCTGCGCGAGCTACAGGCTTCGTTCAAGAAAGCGGGGCAGCCGTGGGAAAAAGCCAAAGGTTTTGATGGCTCCTGTCCGATCTCGGGCTTTATCCCGGTGGCGGAGTTTGGCGATCCGCAAAATGTGGATTTGTCTCTGACGGTGAATGATGAAGTGCGCCAGCAGGGCAACACGCGCGACATGATCACGCCGATTCTGCCGTTGATCAGCTATATGAGCCGCTTCTTTACTCTGCGCGCGGGGGATATCATCCTGACCGGCACGCCGCAGGGCGTTGGCCCGATGAACTCCGGCGATATGCTGAAAGTTTCCGTTAATGGCAAAACGCTGACCACCCGCGTTATCTAGCATTGGTTCTGCCGCCGCGTGGCGGCGGCAGGGCTGCTTTTCCGCTATAATAGCTATCAGTGTGTTTTTTAACTGAATTACGCTTTACTGCTTTGATTCTCTTAGGCTTTTATTTCCATTCTGCGGCGGGTTTCGCTATAGTCCCGCCCTTGCGCCTGCTTGCGGGCTTTTTATTGGCTTATACTCTAAATAATTCGAGTTGCAGGAAGGCGGCGACACAGCGAATCCCCAGGAGCTTACTCAAGTAAGTGACTGGGGTGAGCGAGGAAAGCCAACACACCTGCAACTTGAAGTATGACGAGTATAGATTTATTACCGGATTTCACCATGTCACAACGCCCTTTTTGGCAAACCAAAACCCTGGCGGAAATGTCAGAACAAGAGTGGGAGTCGCTGTGCGACGGCTGCGGGCAGTGTTGCCTGAATAAACTGATCGATGAAGACACCGATGAGATTTATTTCACCAACGTGGCCTGCAACCAATTGAACATCAAATCCTGCCAGTGCCGTCACTACGATCGCCGTTTTGAGCTGGAAGAGGACTGCATCAAGCTGACGCGGGAGAATTTGGTGACCTTCGACTGGCTGCCGCCAACCTGCGCCTACCGGCTAATCGGCGAAGGCAAGCCGCTGTATGCGTGGCACCCGCTTATCAGCGGTTCCAAAGCCGCCATGCATGGCGAGCGCATTACCGTGCGCCATATTGCCGTGCGTGAAAGCGAGGTGGTCGATTGGCAGGATCATATTTTGAACAAGCCTGACTGGGCGAGATAACGGCGCCCGGTTGGTGTTAATTTCGGCCATGGATGCCCCCCATTAAATTTTCATTAAACGCCCAGTTGTTGATTTAACAGAGGCTGTTTCTGCGCGCGTGGCAATCGCGCCGGATGGGGCATAGGAGAAAGTGATGGCAGAGAAGCAGCATACTTACCGGGTCAACGTGCTCTGGACGGGGAATGAGGGTAGCGGCACCGCCAATTATCGTGGCTACAGCCGCAACCATGAAATCAATGCGGCAGGCAAACCGCCCGTCTTCGGTTCGGCGGATCCGAGCTTCCGTGGGGATCCGGCGCGCTGGAACCCGGAGGAACTGCTGCTGGCTTCGCTCAGCGCCTGCCATAAGCTCTGGTATCTTGGCCTGTGCGCCGCCGCTGGCGTCACGGTGGTGGCTTATCACGATGAAGCCGAGGGCGTTATGCTGGAAGAAAGCAGCGGCGCCGGCCAATTCTCATCGGTTACGCTGCGGCCCCGGGTTGAGATAACGGCTGATTCGGATCGCCAAACCGCCCTGGATTTGCATCACAAGGCCCACGACATGTGCTTTATTGCGCGCTCAGTGAATTTCCCGGTGAATAACGAGCCGGAAATTTCCGTGCGCAGCGGCGCGGTTTCTTAATCGGCACGCCGATTTTCTGCTGATGCGATAGCGGGCCGGCCACGCCGGCGGCCGAGTTCAATGTTATGTAAATTACGGGCTATTGGCAGGGGGAAGGCTTCATTTCCAACCGCAGGTTCAGTAGGCTGTGGCTATATTCCCGCTTGCGAGAAAGCCAACAATGAAAATGGTGCGCCTGTTTGCGATAGCTGGAGCACTGATCGTGCTCGTCTATTACTTCACTCATCTTTAAGCCGCCGTCAGGCTGATATTTATGGCGACGGCAGAGCCCATTAAAAACGGTGCCGCCAGGGCACCGTTTTTAATTATCGGCCTATCAACGGCCGAACAGATCGCGTTTGCGCGGGCGGACAAACTGGCTCAGCAGCACAATCACGCCAACCACCAGGAAGGCGGCAAAAATACCGACCAGCCATTGCGGCATCTCTAACGTCAGGAATTGCCATTGGCGTACAGAGCAATCGCCTGATGCTTCGAATACCGCCGGCAGCCATTTATTCAGCGGCAGCCAGGATGGGAAGCTGACGAAAAAGTCGCAGGTATTGAATGGCGAAGGGTGCAACTGGATCATGGTGTGTTTCCAGGCCAACTGCACCCCTTCCCACGCGCTGTAGATCCACAGCAGGATAGCGGCATAGCGCAGCGGGGTTTTCGGCGCGACGGCGCCAAGCAGACCCGCCCCCAAAATACCAAACAGGGCGCAGCGTTCATAAATACACATCACGCAAGGCTGTAGCAGCATGACGTGCTGAAAATAAAGCGCAGCCAGCTCCAGCAGCAGCGCAATCAATGCCATCAGCAGCCAGGCACCACGCCCGCGCGAGCAGCGGTTAAAAAATTGCAACATAATGATCGCTCTTCCATGTAGTAAGCAATTGAACGGGCAGTGTAAACCAATTCAACCCTGCTGCCAGCTATCGATAGCGGATTCTGTGTAAAAAAGCGTTCCAAAGCGGGGTTTAATGGCGCAGATATACCGGGGGCGCCCTCGGTGCTGCCGGGCAGGGAATGGGGCATTTGGCATTTTCGCTCGTTTTTTGCCGGTTTATGCACACTTTCGTTTAATGTTTTTTGCTCAGGCTATGTCATGCCGGAGGCGATCTGGTATGATCAGCTGATTCTACTTTCTGATTATCGTCGTTACGGAATATCAAATACATGGTCATCAAGGCGCAAAGTCCTGCCGGTTTCGCGGAAGAGTATATTATCGAGAGTATCTGGAATAATCGCTTCCCCCCTGGCTCTATTTTGCCTGCGGAACGTGAGCTTTCAGAGTTGATCGGCGTAACGCGCACTACCTTGCGTGAAGTTTTACAACGTTTAGCGCGTGATGGCTGGCTGACCATTCAGCACGGCAAACCCACCAAGGTCAACAACTTCTGGGAAACGTCCGGCCTGAATATTCTTGAGACGCTGGCGCGCCTTGATCACAACAGCGTGCCGCAGCTTATCGACAACCTGCTTTCCGTTCGCACCAACATCGCCTCCATCTTTATCCGCGCTGCGGTGCGTAACCATCCGGAGCAGGCGCAGGAAGTGCTGGCTAAAGCCGCCGAAGTTGAAGATCAGGCCGATGCGTTCAACCATCTGGATTACGAGATTTTCCGCGGCCTAGCGTTCGCTTCCGGCAACCCGATTTACGGCCTTATCCTGAACGGGTTGAAAGGGTTGTATACGCGTGTGGGGCGGTATTATTTTTCGAACCCGGAAGCGCGCAAGCTGGCGTTAAGCTTCTATAACAAACTTTCCACCTTGTGCCATGAGCGGCTGTATGAACAGGTGATGGACACGGTGCGCAGTTACGGTAAAGAAAGTGGCGCCATCTGGCACAGCATGCAAGGCACGATGCCAAGCGATCTGACAGAGGCCCGCCGTTAAGCGGCCCTTTCGGGCCGCTTGGCAATGGTAGGGGATATTAGCGTTTAAAGTGGCGCAGGCCGCGCCGGGCAGCGTTCCAGCAGCTCAACGCTGTTATCCTCGTTTTGCTGCTCAAGGATCACATCAAACCCCCACAGCCGGTGCACATGCTTCATCACCTCGCGGCGGCTTTTATCCAACGGTGCACGATCCTGCGGGATATAGCGCAACGTCAGCGAGCGGTCACCACGCAGATCCACATTCCAGATCTGGATATTCGGCTCAAGGTTGCTGAGGTTATACTGTGCCGAAAGCTCTTGGCGTATTGCGCGGTAGCCCGATTCGTTGTGAATGGCCGATATCTCCAGGAAATTGTTGCGATCGTCATCCAGCACGGTGAACAGCCGGAAGTCGCGCATGATTTTTGGTGACAGGAACTGGCTGATGAAACTTTCGTCCTTGAAATCGCGCATGGCGAAGTGCAGCGTATCCAGCCAGTCTTTGCCGGCGATATCCGGGAACCAGTAGCGGTCTTCTTCGGTGGGCGCCTGGCAGATGCGCTTGATGTCCTGGAACATGGCGAAGCCCAGCGCATACGGATTAATACCGCTGTAATAGGGGCTGTTGTAAGGCGGTTGGTACACCACGTTGGTATGGCTATGCAGGAACTCCAGCATAAAGCGATCGGTAACCCGCCCTTCGTCATACAGGTGGTTAAGAATGGTGTAGTGCCAGAAAGTGGCCCAGCCTTCGTTCATCACCTGGGTTTGCTTTTGCGGGTAAAAATACTGGCTCACCTTGCGCACAATGCGCAGCACTTCGCGCTGCCACGGTTCCAGCAGCGGGGCGTTCTTCTCCATAAAGTAGAGAATATTTTCCTGCGGCTCGCTTGGGTAGCGGCGCACCTGTTCCGGCACTGCCTCACGATCAACGCGCGGCAAGGTTTTCCATAGTGAGTTCACCTGGCTTTGCAGATATTCTTCACGGCTTTTCTGGCGCGCTTTCTCTTCCTGCAGTGAAATTTTTTGCGGGCGCTTGTAGCGATCGACGCCGTAGTTCATCAATGCATGGCAAGAGTCCAGCAACTTTTCCACTTCATCCATGCCATAGCGCACTTCGCATTGGCTGATGTAGTTACGAGCAAACAGCAGGTAATCCACAATGGAGCTGGCATCCGTCCAGCTGCGGAACAGGTAGTTATTTTTGAAAAACGAGTTGTGCCCATAGCAGGCATGCGCCATGACCAGCGCTTGCATCGTGATGGTATTTTCTTCCATCAGATAGGCGATACAGGGATTGGAGTTAATCACAATCTCATAGGCAAGCCCCTGTTGCCCGTGCTTATAACGCTGTTCTGTCTCGATGAATTTTTTGCCGAATGACCAGTGGGTATAGTTGATCGGCATCCCAACGCTCGAGTAAGCATCCATCATCTGCTCGGAGGTGATGATCTCAATCTGGTGTGGATAGGTGTCAAGCCGGTAGTGCTTGGCTACGCGGTCAATTTGCTCCAAGTAAACTTGCAGCAGATCGAACGACCAGTCTGGTCCGTCGCTCAGACGTTTGTCATCCTTAACCTTTTCATATGTTGAAGTAGTCATCAGCGCACCCTCGTTATTAACGGGCTATGCTCATTACGGCGAGCCCTAATTACAAGCGTAGCTCAATCTGGCCGTAGCGAATAATCATATATACTCGTCATACTTCGAGTTGCAGATGCGTTGGCTTTCCTCACTCACCCCAGTCACTTACTCCAGTAAGTTCCTGGGGGTTCGCTGCGTTGCCGCCTTCCTGCAACTCGAATTATTTAGAGTATAAAGTTTAAAAATTCAACGGAATGGCGTTGACGGCGTAAAGGGCGGGCAGATGCGCTGAGTTTTTTCTGCTACCGGCATACCGATCCTCACCAACACAAAAATCTCTAAATTCGCCATTTTGTTAGCATATTGGTCTAATAAAATGCCAGTGAGCGTTTGATGCTGTCTGTTAGCCGCTTGTTATTCAGTGGCGCTTTTTGATTGATGGCTTTGCTGTCATTGCTAGCATGTTAGCCGTAATTTTCTTCGATACCGGCCATTGGGCACTATCTTATCGCTATTTTTTCCTGGCTATTGCAAAAGCATAGTGCTTGAAGGATAAATGAAATGTGACGGTATCGTGTCTAATGGTTAATTTTTTGTTTGGAGATTTCCTCTGAGCTAATCCTTGGTGAGCAGAGGATTATGCTTGGGGCGGCCTGAGCGTGGAGTCTGCTATGCGAGTGGTGATTTTAGGTAGTGGCGTTGTGGGCGTGGCGAGCGCTTGGTATTTGGCGAAAGCCGGTCATGAAGTGACAGTGATTGAGCGCCAACCCGGGCCGGCGCTTGAAACCAGCGCGGGTAATGCCGGGCAAATCTCGCCGGGCTATGCCGCTCCCTGGGCTGCGCCGGGGGTTCCTTTAAAGGCCGTCAAATGGATGTTCCAGCGCCATGCGCCGTTGGCGATCCGCCCGGACGGCAGCAGCTTCCAACTGCGCTGGATGTGGCAGATGCTGAAGAACTGCGACACCGCACATTATATGGCGAACAAAGGGCGTATGGTGCGCCTGGCGGAGTACAGCCGCGATTGTTTAAAAGCGTTGCGCCAGGAAACCGGCATTCAGTACGAAGGGCGGCAGGGGGGCACTTTGCAGCTATTTCGCACGGCCCAGCAGTTTGAAAATGCGGCCAAGGATATCGCGGTGCTAAAAGACGCCGGCGTGCCGTATAAACTGCTGGAAGCCGCGCAGTTGGCAAGCGTTGAGCCTGCCCTTGCACAGGTGGCGCACAAGCTGACCGGCGGCCTGCAATTGCCGAATGATGAAACCGGCGACTGCCAACTGTTTACCCAACGGCTGGCGTTGATGGCGCAACAGGCGGGCGTCACCTTTTGCTATAACCGCAGCATTGACCGTTTGTTGGTGGAAGGCGATAGCATCGTCGGCGTGCAATCTGGGGATGAGGTATTCACCGGTGATAGCTATGTGGTGGCGCTGGGTTCTTATTCCACCGGGCTGCTGCGCGATCTGGTCGCGATCCCGGTCTATCCGCTGAAGGGTTTTTCACTGACGATCCCCATCGCCAGAGAGGCCGATGCACCGGTTTCCACCGTGTTGGATGAAACCTATAAAATCGCCATTACCCGGTTTGATCAACGGATCCGCGTGGGCGGCATGGCTGAAATTGTCGGCTATAACACCGCGCTGGAACAAAAGCGGCGCGCCACGCTGGAAATGGTTGTGCGCGATCTGTACCCCCACGGCGGCCACGTTGAACAAGCCACCTTCTGGACCGGCCTGCGGCCGATGACCCCGGACGGCACGCCGGTGGTAGGGCGCACCCCGGTGAAAAACCTGTTTCTGAATACCGGCCACGGCACGCTGGGTTGGACCATGGCCTGCGGCTCGGGGCAACTGCTGGCCGATTTGATCTCCGGCACGTCGCCGGCTATCCCGTTTGAGGATTTGTCGGTGGAGCGTTATCGTACGGGTTATGGCAAGCAGGGGGCGGTGCCGCACAAAAGCGCGCACCCTGTGCGCTAACCTTAATTATCGCTGCCGCCGTGGGCGCTCCATGGCGGCATCAACAGGCTCTAAGGAGAGGCCATGCCCCGCCCAATTACAGCAACACTGCACCTTTCTGCGTTTGAACACAATTTGCAGGTTATTCGCCGCCATGCGCCACAGGCCAACATTTGGGCGGTGGTGAAGGCCAATGCTTATGGTCATGGCCTCCAGCGAGTGTGGCACCGCCTGGCGCAAGCCGATGGTTTTGCCTTGCTGGATTTCGCCGAGGCGATAATGCTGCGCGAGGCGGGCTGGCAGGGGCCGATCCTGCTGCTGGAGGGGTTCTTCCGGGCGGAGGATTTAGCGCTGATCGACCGTTACCGGTTAACAACCGCCGTGCACAGCGCCTGGCAACTGCAGGCGATTGCCGAAGCCAACCTTACGGCTCCGCTGGATATCTATCTGAAAGTCAACAGCGGCATGAACCGCCTGGGCTTCCCTCCTGCGGAGTTACAGGCAAGCTGGCAGCGGGCGCGCGGCATCAGCAATATCCGTTCCATTACGCTGATGAGCCACTTCGCCACCGCAGATGGCCCGGAAGGGGTTGAACAACAGATTGCGACTATTGAGCAGGCGGCCAACGGTATGGATCTGCCGCGCTGCCTGGCGAACTCGGCGGCGACGCTCTGGCACCCTGAAACCCACGGCGATTGGATCCGGCCCGGCATTATTCTGTATGGCGCATCGCCGACCGGTAACTGGCGCGATATCGCCGGTTTCGGCCTGCAGCCGGCGATGACGCTCAGCAGTGAGATCATCGGCGTGCAACTGGTGCAGCCCGGTGCGCGCGTAGGCTATGGCGGCCGTTATACCGCCAGCGGTGTACAGCGCGTGGGCGTGGTCGCCTGCGGGTATGCCGATGGCTATCCGCGCCATGCGCCCACTGGCACGCCGGTGTGGGTGGATGGCGTGCTGACCCGCACGCTGGGCACCGTATCGATGGACATGCTGACGGTGGATTTAACGCCGTGCCCGCAGGCGAATATCGGCGCAGAGGTGGAACTGTGGGGGCGGCGGTTGCCGGTTGATGATGTGGCCGCCGCAGCCGGAACGCTAGGTTACGAACTGCTGACGGCATTAACGGCGCGGGTGCCGGTGGTGGCCGGCCAGTAAACCTTAGGCAATCTTCTCAATATGGCTGGTGCTTTGGCGACTGAGCTTGCGCGCGTGCAGCGCCAGCAGGCAACTGGTCAGCATCACCAGCGCCAGCGCCAGCTTGGGTGGCAATGGCAACGTCATCGCGATAAGCCCTAGCGCGGCACCGCCCGCCATCTGCACAAAGCCCACCAGCGCAGAAGCGACACCGGCCTCCGTCGAGTAAGGCTCCAGCGCATAGCTGGTGGCCGGGCCCATGACAAACGCCAGCCCGGCGCAGGACGAAGCCACCGGCAGCATATAGGCCAGCCAATGGGTTTGCGCGCCAGCCGGCAGCAAGCTCACGCCCAGAAACAGGCCAATGGCGCCCAGCAGCATCAACATGCCGCCGGTGAACAGGCAAACCGGGCGGCCGATTTTACGGATGATGCGGTTAGCGAAGAAGGTCACGAACATAATCCAGAACCCATTGGCGCCAAAAGCGAGGGAGAATTGCAGCGGCGTCAGGCCGGCGGTGCCCATCAGCACATTGGGTGCCAGCGAAACATAGGTCAGCGCCATCCCCATCGCCCCGGCGTTAACCAGGGTGAATCCCAGAAAACGGTGATCGCTGAAGATACGGGCATATTGCCGCAACGGCAGCCCACGCACCGGTTGGGTGCCCTCGGGGCGCGTTTCCGGGAAGCGCAGGGCAATCAAGATCATCACCGCCAGGGCGTAGCTCATCAGGAACCAGAAGGGCGCGCGCCAACCGAAGTTTTCCGCCAACAGGCCGCCTAGCAGCGGCGCCAGTGCCGGAACGATATTCAATGTGCCGTTAAGGAAACCAAACGCGCGCGCGGCATCATCGCCGCTCATGCGATCACGCACGCCGCTGTAACAGACGACGGAGGTGCAGCAGACCGCCACCCCTTGCAGCAGGCGGGAAGCGATAAATACCCCCGGCGAGGTGGCCAGCGCCGCCATGGCCGAGCCCGCCATATAGAGCGCAATCCCCATGATGGCGATCGGTTTGCGGCCATAGTTATCCGCCAGCGGGCCGGAAATGATTTGCCCAATGCCCAGCACCAGGATAAAAAGCGGGATGCTGGACTGAATCAGCGTTTCGCTACTGTTCAGGCCGCGCGCAATAGCCGGGATAGTGGGCAGGTAAAGGTCGATCCCCAACGGCCCGAACAATACCAGGCTCAGAAGAAGAAAAAGGTATCTTTGCATAACAAGTCAGCACATCCGAGTGACAAAGGTGAGTAGAGTAGTGACCCTCGCCAGAAAAAGAAAGAAGTAAAGCACAAACCCTGTGCGGTAAAGGCAAGGTTTATGACACGGGCGCTTTCCGATAATACAGGGCTGAAATGGCGTCCGCCACATAGCGAGCCTGATGCTTGGCATCGTCCAGCGCCCGGTGGGGAGTACCTTCAAACGGCCGCTCTTTTTTCGGGTTGAAACCGTGCAGTTCCGCCAGGGTAATGATGGTGCGCACATCCTGCGTATCCCAAAAGCGCCAGGGGCAGGGCAGCTCAAGCTGTTGAAACGCATGTTCCAGGATCGCGCAGTCAAACTCCTTGCCGTTACCCCATACTTTGACGCTGTCCGTGGCATTCATATGAATAAAACGGCTGAAACTGGATAACACGCGTTTGAGGGTTTCGCTGCCGCCAAAGGCCAACTTGCGCGCCTCGTTGGATTGCCTGGCCCACCAGGCTACGCTATCGAGGCTGATGGTGCGCCCGGGTTGCGCTTTCTGGCAACTGACGGCGGCTTCAAACTCGGCGCCCAGTTGGCCGGTTTTCGGATCGAAAAATACGGCGGCGACAACCAGGATCACCGCGCTGGGCACGGTGTCCAGGGTTTCAATATCTAACATCAGGTGGTGCATGGGTGATCCCGGCTGGCGTAAGTTTGGGCGGTATATTACCGCAAAGCGAGCCAGGATGCGCGTTCAGCCACGCCGCTGGCCCGAGAGATTAGCCAGGGATATCGCCAGGATCGATAGCAGGATCAGCGCGGCGATCGGCGGCAGAACTACCCAGGGCGCGCGTTCGATATAGGGCATGCCTTCAGCCAGAAGCAGCCCCCAATCCGCGCTCGGCGGCTGGGGGCCCAGGCCGAGGAACCCCAGCGCCGCCAACGCCAGTGCGATCCCCGGCAGGCGCAGCATGGCATGGCGCAGCAGGGCCGGCATGATCGCGGGCAGCAGGTAGTGGGTGTGCGTGCGGAGCGGGCCGATGCCCAAGACCGGCAGCATTCGGATATAAGCCTGCCGGCGCGTTTCCTCCAGCAACGAAGCGCAATGTGCAGCCAACGGCGCCCAACTGACCAACAGCGCCGCCACCGCAGCGCCATAGGCGCTGGGGCTGGTGATGGCGATCACCAACAGCCCGGCAATGATCGGCGGCGTGGCGTTCGCCAGCTCAATCAGCCCGCAGGCCAGGCGCGGCAGCATGCCGAACACCAGCCCCAACAGCAGCGCAGCAAAGCTCACGGCCAGCGCCAGCAGGCAGGTATTGAGCGCGCCGTGGGCCACACGCGCCAGAATATCGCGGCCGGTGGCGTCCGCGCCGAACGGCAACGCCAGGCTGGGGGCCTGCAGGCGCAGATGCAGGGAAGAAAAGGGATCGCGCAGCAGGCCGGTAGCCACCATCAGGCCCAGCAACAGCGCGGCGATGATGGCGATCGGCAGCGCTTTGCCATCCTGCCGCCGTGGCGGCGTATTCGGCAGCACGGCGGCAATCCGCGCCAGCAAGAGGTAATGCAGTGCTTGCCCAGCCAGACCGGCACAAAAGGCGATCGCCAGTAACAGCAAGAGGCCGCACTGCAAGGCCGGCAAATCCTGGGCGATAGCGGCGCCCAGCGTTGCCCGCCCCAGGCCGGGGATGGCAAACACCTTTTCCACCGCCACAGCGCCGCCGGTCAGACCGATCATTACCAGGCCGATCTGCGGCAGCAGCGCGGGCAGGGTGCGTTGCAATACGGCCTGCAGGCTGCGATACCAAGGGATCCCCGCCAGGTGCCATGTCTGCAGCCAGCGCTCATTGAAGGTGGCGCTGAGCCCATCGCTGAACAGCAGGCCGAGCAGCCCCCCGGCAGGCAGGCCAAGCGCCAGCGCGGGCAGCACAACGTTATTCAGGCTTTGCCAGCCGTATGGCGGGAACCAGCGCAGCCAGACCGCCCCCACAATCAACACCAGCGACGCCAGCAAGAACTCAGGCAGCGCTGTTAATGTGACGGCCAGCGTGCCCGTCGCGCGTCGGCTATTGCCGTGTAGCCCACGCCACAGCGCTGGTAACGCCAGCAGCAGCGCCACAATCAAGGCCAACGCCAACGCATAACCCATTAACGCCAGGGATACTCCGGCAGCCTGCATCATTCCCGGCAATACCGGTTGCCCCGAGATCCACGAGTTGCCGGCATCCCCCTGAAACAGATGATAAACCCAGCGGCCAAACAACGCCCATGGGCCGTCATCCAGATCGTAACGCTGGCTAATGGCGGCCAGCGCTTCCTGGGTGGCTTCTTGATCGCCCGAGCGGGCGCGCAACAGGCTGAGAGCCGGATCGCGCCCGGATAACCAGGGCATTAGGCCGACAAACAGCCCCATCGCCAGCAGGGCAGCCAGGCGGGAGAGCTGCGGCAGCAAGGCATGCCTGACGGTTTTCATCGCAATCATGGTGCAATCATGCTGGCTGGTGTGACCAATACGCGCTCACGCGGATCGCGCGCGGCATGCCGCATGTTGGCGGCTTCCCCCTGTATCACCCGTTCATGCAATAGCGGAATGGCCGCGTGGGTGGCAAGAATTTTGTTCTCCGCCGCCATAATCGCCTGGCGGCGCTGTTGGCCGGCCGGGAGCGATGCGGCCTGCGCCAGCGCAGCATCCACCTGGTGATCGCACAGTTGTGAAATGTTGAAGGAGCCGTGGCAGGCAAAATCACTGTACATATAAGCCACCGGATCGCCTGAATCCAGCACCGTTGCGCGGGAAAGAATAAAGGCGTCAAACTTGCCGGCCAGGGCATCCGCTTCGATATGCGCGTATTCACGCACTTCCTGTTTCACCTCAAAGCCGGCGGCGGTGAGCTGTTGCGCCAGAAACACAGCGACTTCCGGCAGCTCTGCACGATCGCTGAAGGTGGCCAGCGTGATGGTTTTGCCGCCGATCGCGGCAGGTGCTGCGGCGGGCGGTGCCTGGCGTAACGCGGCGGCCCAGGGCAATGCCGGGCCAAGCAGGCCGGCGGCTATATCGGCGCGCCCTTCGTAGACGTTATCGATCAGCGGCTGGCGTTGGACGGCGGCCGCTGCTGCCGCCCGCACGGCCGGATCGTTGAAGGCGCCGTGGCGGGTATTCAGATACAGGGTGTTGGTGCGCGGCATGGGGACTTCATGGATCAGTGCCGGGTCAATCAGCGGCAGTTGCGAAATGGGTAGCGCTTCCACCAAATCGGCGCTGCCGGTCCGCAAGGCGGCGGCACGGGCGGTGCTGTCGGGCACAAAGCTGACGTCGATCCCTGGCGCCGCGGCTTTCTCCCCCCAATAGTTATCGAACCGTTGCAGGCGGGCGCTGCTGGTGCCGTTGATCTCGGTCAACACGTAAGCGCCGGTGCCGGCACGCAGTGGGTTAACCGTGCCGTTGGCGCCATATGCCCTGGCAGCCAGGATCGCGAGCTGCGGGCTGGACAGGCGCTGGGGAAGCAGCGGATCGGGTGTGGCGCTGCGGATAATCACGGCGTTATCGCCGTCAGCGCTGACGGTCAGTTCCACGCCGTCCAGAATCCGCGGTTTTGGCGCGGCCTGCATGGCGGCCTGGAGTGAGCGCACCACGCTATGGGCATCGAATGTGCTGCCGTCATGGAACTGAACGCCTTGGCGCAAACGAAAACGCCAGCTCTGTGCGTCCAGCGGTTGCCATTCGGTCGCCAGCGCTGGCTGTATATCGCCGTTGTCGTCTAATATCACCAACGTTTCGCTATTGCTCCAACGCGAAAGTTTGAACGCATCATCACTCAGCGGCGTTAAGCCCGAACGCGGCGGTTGTAGCATCGCCAGGCGAATGCTTTTTTCATTTGCGCTGGTTTCTTCGGGGGCAGCAGGATCAAAGCAGCCGCTGAGTAGGACGCTGCTGACCATCAGGCAGGCGGGGCCAATAAAACGCAGGGGTAACATCAATAGCTCCTTCCGGGGTTAAATGTGGGTAGGCAGTTGCGGTATCGCGGCGATCAACGCATGGGTGGCCGCATGCTGGGGGTGTTGCAGCAATGCGTGGGTGGGGCGATCTTCGACGATCGCGCCATGATCCATCACCAGGGTTCGCTGGCACAGGGCTGCGACCAGCGAAATGTCGTGTGAGACGATCAACATGCCCATTTGCTGCTGCTGCGCCAGGCGGCGCAGCAGCGCGATCATTTGCTGGCGCAGCGGCAGATCCAGCCCGCTCACCGGTTCATCCGCCAACAGAAAACGGGGCTGCAAGGCGATAGCGCGTGCTAATGCCACGCGTTGCGCCTGGCCGCCGGAAAGTTCATTTGGGCGCGCATGCGCCAGCCGTTGAGGCAGTTCAACCTGTTCCAGAACCCGTTCGGTGATCGCCTGGGCATTTTCCTGCGGTGCGAGTTGGCGCAACGGCGCGGCGATAAGCTGCGCCACGGTATGGCGCGGGTTCAGTGAGGCATGGGCATCCTGGGGCACGTATTGCACCAGCCGGCGATATCCGAGTAACCGGCGCGGCCTGGCGGCCTCCAACAACTGTCCCTGGCAATGAATGTGCCCGCCGTCTGCTGTTTCAAGCGCCAACAGGAGTTTTAACAGGGTGGATTTGCCGGCCCCGGAGCAGCCGACCAGCCCGATGCATTCGTCGGCGTAGATATTCAGGTTTACTCCCGCCACCCCGATAGCCTGCGGTGAATAACGGCGGCTGACATTTTGCATACTGATAAACGGCATTTCGGCGCGCATGGTTATACCGCCTGGCGCAAGCCGCTATGAGCCTGATACATCTGCCGGGCCGCCGTAACCAGGCTATGGGTATAGGCATGGGTGGGCCGCTGCATGATTTGGCCGATCGGGCCTTGCTCAATCTGCTGGCCGCCGGCCAAGATAACGGCGCGTTGGCACAGTGCACTGGCAACGGTGACATCATGCGTGATAAACAGCAGCCCTCTGCCGCTGGTGTGATTAGCATACTGGCGTAAAAGCTCAATCACCTGATGCTGGCTGACCATATCCAGTGCGGTAGTGGGCTCATCGGCGATCAGCAGGCGCTGTTGCCCGCTCAACGCCAGGGCGGCGCAGATTCGTTGGCATTGCCCGCCTGATAGCTGGCTGGGGTAGCGCGGCATAATGGCGCTGGGTTCCTGGCCTAGCGCCGCCAGCAGTTCGCTGGCGCAGGCATCGGCTGCCCGGCGGCTTATTCCCTGTTGATAGCGCAACGCCATCCCCAACTGTTTGCCAACGCTAACCAGTGGATTCAAGGTGGTGAAAGGATCTTGAAAAATCGCGGCTACCAGCGCAGCGTTGCGTTGCTGCAAGCGTTGGCCGCCGACTTCCCGCCCGCACACGCGGATAGAACCGCTTAGGACGGCATTGGGCGGTAGCGTCCCCAGAATGGCGCTCGCCGTGAGTGATTTGCCTGAGCCAGAGGCGCCCAACAAACACAGGCTCTCACCGTGTTGCAGTTCAAAACTCAATTTGTTGATTTTGGTTTTGCCATCCAACACCAACGTAAGGTTGTTGACGGCCAGCAGCGGTGGAGCGTGTCGATCCATGATGATATCTACAGGGTATTAAGTTATGTAATAACATAACATTTCATCTCAGAGATGACCATAGTCACCGCGCCTTTTGTTTTGCATGGGCGAATCGGCGTTATTCACGGTATGATAGATAAAAGCGACGGTTAGGTTGGGATTGGGGTGAAGACGTTTATTTTCGTTTTGTGCATGATCGGCTATGTGCTGGTGATCGGCTATCTTGGCTTGTTTGTCACCGACAAGATCTGCGAGAGCGCCGACAATTTCAGTAAACTCTGCCGGTTGGTGGACATTTCAGAGCCGCATATACCCAAAGGCTAATCAGGCCGCAGTGGATGGCAGAACCAGGCCGAGTGATAGCCGGTTCAGAATAATGAAAAAAGTAAAACCACTGGCAGGCTAAGTGGCCAGGTCAGGCCGATGATTAACGCGCTGATGCAGCGGATTTTGATCGTATCCCGGCTAACCAGGTAGGTAAAAACCATGGAAAATACAAGGCCAAATAAGTAAAAGTATTGTGTTGCTACCCAAAGTTGCGACATGAAAACAGGCTCCTCTTATTATTTTGGCGGCGATTCTAGGAGCAGCCAGCCAGATAATCAATGCTTCATTTTATCTTTGTTATAGCCGCAAAAGTGTCGGGTAGGTCGGAAAAAACCTTTAAGTTTGTGTGTTATTTCCCCGGTGGCGTAATAGGTTTTGCTATCCCGATTGAAATAATGGCGTTACGGGCATGGCTGATGCTGAGAATATTCTGATAAGCGTTTGATAATATTAAGTAGCTGTAATATGTTGAACATACGGAAATCACGCAAGGAGATATTATGGGTTTTTGGCGGATTGTGTTTACCATTATTTTGCCACCATTGGGCGTACTGCTCGGGAAGGGCTTCGGCTGGGCATTCATCCTTAACATTATTTTGACACTGCTGGGTTATATTCCGGGGCTGATCCACGCATTCTGGGTGCAGACCAAGCAATCGTAAGCGGCAGTATGAGGCGGAAAGCGCCTCCAGAACTTTCAGCGGGGAGTGTGGCGACACGCTCCCCGTTTATATTTTCAAGCGGCCAGGTTTAAAGCTTGATCCCGGCAAAAGACATGAAACCAAGCGACATCAGCCCGGCGGTCATAAAGACACTGCCCAACCCCTGCAACCCTTTAGGCATATTGGCGTATTTCATTTTCTCGCGCAGGCCGGCTAGCGACACGATCGCCAGCAGCCAGCCGATACCGCAGCCGGTGCCGTAGACAAAAGATTCAGTGAAATTATATTCGCGCTGCACCATAAAGATGGTCGCGCCGAAAATCGCACAATGGATAGTCAGTAATGGTAAAAAGGTGCCCAGTGATTGGTGCAACGACGGAACGTAGCGATCTAGCAGCATTTCGAGGATTTGCACCAGCGCAGCCAGCACGCCGATAAAGGTGATGAAATCCAGGAAACTGAGATCGACGCCTTCAATGATGGCGTTTTCCCGCAGCAGGTAATGATAAATCAGATTATTCAGCGGGGTGGCGATCGCTAACAGCAGCGTAACGGTTACGCCCAGTTTAAATGCCGTATCTACCTTTTTCGATATCGCCAGGAAGGTGCACATACCCAGGAAGAAATTAAGAGCCATGTTTTCAACAAAAACTGCGCGCAAAAAAATCCCCAAGTAGTTTTCCATATCACCTCCTATTGCTATGAGCGGGCATAATAACACGCGGCAAACCCAGCCGTCTTTGACCAAGCGCCGGTTTGGCGCACCTGATACTGCGGCGAGTTTCCCTGTACGGAACTGGCGTAAACAGCGAGGTTTTTAACCCTCTGGCTTAATTCATTGCGCCGATAAAAGCATCGGAGAATAGCCCGAAACTGCCGTTTCCCGGCAGAAGCGATACCGTTGTGAAATTATGGTAACTTGTTGAATGTAAAGAATATATTTATGCATATGAATTTCATATGGCGTAAAATTAAACAATTTATTGACAATCAAACCCTGCCTGACGAATGATGAATACATAAATTTAACATTGTTGACAATCTACCATATTGCTGGGGTGGAGTATCAATAATCAACGTTATTGAACGGTGTTTTGCGGGGTCAGGTTGATGAATCACGTCAAAGATAACTTTCTCCATTGTATGCGGCGGCTGGCCACCACGGTCTGTGTTATCACCTGCCGGCATGAAGACGTCCCTTACGGCATTACCGCCACCGCGGTGACTTCCTTATGTTTTGATCCTGTTGCCGTTCTGGTGTGCATCAACAGTTCGTCCAGCCTGTTAACGCCATTGCTGTCGCAGAAAAAATACTGCATCAACCTGCTGAATAAAGAGCATGCCGCTGTTTCGCAACGCTTCAGTACACCGCAGCCGCCGCATGAACGCTTTGCCACCGGCGAATGGCGCAGCAACCCGGCGGGTGTACCATACCTGGCCGACGCCCAGGCGCTGCTGTTTTGCGAACTGGATCAAAGCATACCTTATGCCACACACCACATTGTGATCGGCCGGGTGAGCGACTGCCAATACCGCCATGAGATTGCACCGCTTATCTACCAGAATGGCGCTTACGTCACTTCTGTCCCGTTATCCAACGCCGGCTCGGATTAGCCATTTTTGTGCCGGGCCAACCATTAGCAAAGCAGGAGAAAAAGATGCAACTCGGATTATTTAGCCTGATGACCTTGCGTGATCATCCGGCGGGGGTGAAGGGCGTTATGCGCGATACCCAAACCATGGTGAAGACGGCGGAAGAAGTGGGGTTTGATATTGCGTGGTTTGCCGAACATCATTTCGCCAATTACTCCAGCAGCCCGTCGCCGCTGCTGATGGTGGCCAACGCCGCTGGCTGGACGACCAAAATCAAGCTGGCGCCCGGCGTATTGGTTTTGCCGCTTTACCACCCGCTGCGTTTGGCACAGGAAATTGCCGCCGTTGACGCCATGACTGATGGCAGGCTGGTTTTGGGCATGGGCACCGGCTATCAGCAGTATGAGTTTGACCGTTACCATGTGGCGTTGGATAAGAAGGTCGACATTTTCCTTGAATACTGGGATGTGATTGAGCAGGCCCTGGTCACCGGGGAAGTGGAATACAACGGCGAGCATATTTCGATTCCTCATACCACGTTTGCCATCAAATCCTATCAGTCGCCGTTGCCGCCTTTATTTGTTACTACATCGCATCCACGGTTGTTGGCGCGGCTGAATAAATGGCGGGCGGTGCCGTTCCATGCTGCCAGCACGCTGGGCTCACCGGTCTTGTATAAAATGGTCGAGGGGCTGAACCAAAGCTGGGAGAACCTGGGTGAGAACCCTGCCACTAAGCCGTTGGCCATTATGCAATATGTCCACGTGACCGACAGCCGTGCTGAAGCATTGGAGGCAGCCGAACGCGCGCGTTATGTTGGCCGCATGGCAAATCATTTACGCAAGGCGCAATTGCCGCTCGACGCCGATGGCTACATCCGCAACGAAGCCTTTGACGGGGAATATACCCTGGAGCGATATGCCGACAATATGGTGGTCGGCGATGCCTATCAGGTGGCTGAAAAGATGATTGCTGATATTAAAAAGCTAAATCCGTTAAATTACACCTGTAATTTCCAGTTTGGTTGTATGCCGTTAGCGCGGGCGCAGAAATCGCTCTATCGCTTCAGTAAAGAAGTCATACCGTTAATTGAGAAAGAATTAGGCCCGATTGCTGATATCGGCCGTAAATAATTAGACCTGCCTGTTTGTTACCGATTATTGCCTTGCATGAGAAGTGACTCGGACGAATGTTAATGGAGCTATAGCTATTATTAATTAAACCATCGCGGGGAATTTATTATGTTTAATCATACGAAAAAGTCAGCCGTTTTTATTGTGTTAACAGCCTTGTTTCTTACCCATGCGGCCCAGGCCGAATCGACGCTGGATGCTGTTATTAAAGCCAAGAAATTACGCTGTGCCGTGGTGCTTGATTCCCCGCCTTCAGGGTTTATGACGCCTGACAATAAACCTGATGGATATGATGTGGCCTATTGCCAGGATATGGCGAAATCCCTGGGGGTGGAGCCGGTTATTGTTCAGACGCCGGCTTCAGATCGTATCCCTGCGCTGGTCTCCAAACGGGTGGATATTGTCGTTGGCTCGACCACCATCACACCGGAGCGGGCGATGACGGTGGCATTCACCCAGCCCTATGTGAATTACACCGTTACCGTAGTAACGCGCAAAGACACCGGCATCACCAATTACGAACAGCTGCGCGGCAAAAAATTGGGGGCGGTCGTGGGTTCTACCTTCGAACAGCTGTTTAACAAAGAGTTGCAGGGGCGTTGGAAAGATAGCGGCACCAGTTACATCGGGTTTGCCAGCGATACTGAAACCTTTATGGCGCTGCAGCAGGGCAAAGTGGATGCAATTTTGCAGGCCTCCGCCGTTTATAACACCTTGGCGGCCAGCGGCCAGTTCCCGACGTTTGCTACCGGCGGCCTGGCACCGCTGGCGGATATGGATGGGCTGGTGGTTCGCCGGGGCGATCAGGAATTCCTCAATTGGGCCAAAGTGTTTGTCTGGCATCAGGTGGTTTCTGGCCGCTATGCCGAGCTGTATAAAAAATATATGGGGGACGGCCCACTGCCTGCTCTGAATATGCCAGGCGTGGACTTCTAGACCGCACGCTGTATCCGTATGATTAATCAGGGTGTGCCCATGCAGGATTATCAATTTTACTGGTCGATTGTTTTTGCCGCCTTGCCGCAATTATTGTCCGGCGCCTGGGTTACATTGCAGATAACACTATTATCCGTCGTCTTCGGTATGGTGTTTGCCATACCGATGTCTGTAGCGCGGCAATCCAAGAAAGGCTGGGGCTATTATATTTCCAGCGGGTGGGTTGAATTATCCCGCAATACGCCGGTTTTGTTCCAGGTTTATCTGATGTATTTCGGCCTTGGCGCATTGGGAATAAATATCTCAAGTTACCTTTCGGTGTTAATTGCCATCACCTTTAATAATGCGGGGTATCTGGCGGAAATATTCCGTGGCGGGCTGAAAGCCATTCCGCGCCAGCAAATGGCGACGGCACGATCATTGGGCATGAATCAGCGCCAGGCTTTTCAGCATGTGATTTTCCCGCAGGTATTTAAGGTGGTGTTTTTGCCTTTTGTAACCCAAGCCGTGTGGGCAATGCTGAACACGTCGCTGGGGATGCTGGTGGGCCTGCGGGAACTCTCTGGCGCAACCCAGTATGCGCAGTCGGTTAGTTTCCGTACCTTTGAGTTCTTCATTGTCACCGCCGGCATTTACTACGCTATCGCTAAAATCATTCAGTTTGCTGCGATGGGCGCCTTCAGACTGATGTATCGGAGGTAAAAGATGCAATTTGTGCTTGGATATCAGCCGCTACAGTGGGCCGACAGTTGGTTTCTGCTGCAGGGCGCGTTGAATACCCTGGCGATGGCCGGCACTGCCGGGGTGATTGGCACAGTGCTTGGCATCCCGCTCGGCTGGGCTCGCGCCGCGTCATTTAGCTTTCAATTATTAAGCGCGCCGTTGGTGGATATTTTCCGCAGTGTGCCGATGATTATCACGCTGATTGTCTTCAATAGCCTGTTTTCTATGCTCAATATGCCGCTTTCGCCTTATGTACTGGGCAGCTTGGCGTTGGGGATCTGGATGGCGGTGGTTACGTCTGAAGTGGCGCGCGCTTGTTTCCAGTCAGTGCCTCGTTCCTTCCGGCACAGCGCGCGTTCGCTGGGGATGAGCGCCTGGCAGGAGCTATGGCATATCTCGTTGCCACTGGCGCTGCGCAATGGCCTGAGTGCCTGGGTGGGGCTGCTGCTGAGCCTGATTAAGGACAGTGCACTGGCGGGCGTGATCGGTTATGTCGAGTTCATGCGCGCCACGCAGACGTTGATTACCCGCACCCATGAAACCTGGTTGCTGCTGTTGGGCACCGGTCTGTTTTATTTCCTCATCTGTTATCCCATTTCCCGTTACAGCCGTTATCTGGAGGAGAAGGTGGCCATATGATTGAAATCAAAAATGTGCAGAAAACCTATGGGGCGGTCAGCGTGCTGAAAGGCATCGATCTCACCATTGATAAAGGTGAATTGGTTTGCCTGATCGGCGCCAGCGGATCGGGAAAATCCACGCTGCTGCAGTGTATTAATGGGCTGGAAAATATCCAGGGCGGCGAGATTGTTGTTGATGGCGTCAGCGTGCATGCCGGCACGACCAATATCAACCAACTGCGCCGCAAACTGGGCATCGTTTTCCAGCAGTACAACGCCTTTCCCCACCTCAATGCGCTGGAGAATGTCGCGCTGGCGCCGCAGGTGGTGGCAAAGATGGGGAAAAAACAGGCCACGGCGCTGGCGCACAAACACCTGGAGCACGTTGGCCTGGGCGCGAAAGCCAGGATGATGCCGTCCCAGCTTTCCGGCGGCCAGCTACAGCGTTTGGCGATTGCACGGGCGCTGGCGATGGAACCCTCATACATGTTGTTTGACGAGGTGACTTCAGCGCTCGATCCCGAACTGGTGGGAGAAGTGCTGGCGACCATGCGGCTGCTGAAATCGGAAGGTATGACCATGGTGGTGGTAACGCATGACATCAACTTCGTGCGCGAATCCGCCGATCGTGTGGCATTCCTGCATCAGGGTAATGTGTGTGAAATCGGCAGCGCCGCGCAGGTGATCGACCAACCCGCACAGGAACAGACACGCAAATTTTTGCGGCGTGAAAGCCGCGGTGAACAAGGCCGCGTGAGCGGCAGCAACGCATAGCGTTTTTTGAGGATATTGCGAACATGATGACATTCGATCTGACGGGCAAGACAGCATTGGTTACCGGCGGTGCCAGCGGCATTGGCCTTGAAACCGCAAGGTTAATGGCGCGTAGCGGCGCCCAAGTGGCGATTAACTACCTACCGGATGATCCACGAGCAGGCCAGGTACTGGCTGCGTTGCAAGAAGAAGGGCTAGCGGTGATCGGCGCGCCGGGCGATCTTGCCGATCCTGAACAGGCAACGGCGATGGTGCAACAGGCCATCGCTGATTTGGGGCACCTGGATTTGTTGGTGAACAATGCCGGTACGCCGGGGGTAAGCAAACCGATTCCGATACAGGATCTGGGCGCGGTGAGCGAAGAGTTATGGCAGACGATAATGAACGTTAACTTGATGAGTGTATTCCGCTGTTCCAAAGCGGCGGCGGCCGGCCTGAAAGCTAGCTGCGGGGCGATTGTCAACACCGCGTCGATTGCTGGGTTCGGCTCGATTGCTAGCACCATTGCCTACAGCGCATCCAAGGCTGCTGTGATCAACCTAACCAAGAATTTGGCCCATGCGTTGGCGCCGGAGGTGCGGGTGAATGCGGTGGCGCCCGGTTCAGTAGAAAGTTCGTGGGCGATCGAATGGTCTGATGAGCGGCGGGCCAGCACTATCGCCGCCACGCCGTTAAAACGCTGGTGCGTGCCGCAGGATGTTGCCGAGCTGATAGTTTATCTTGGCTTTGCCGGCAGTATGATCACCGGCCAAACGGTAATTATTGACGGCGGCGTCTCGCTGTAGCCGTGTCTGGCAGCCGTTTTATTGCCCGCTAGCACGTGTGTTAGCGGGCAATGTTATTTGCAGCCGTTTGCTCTTTTGCCAGCAGCGCCATATATCGCGCCACTGCCTTGGCAAATTTGTCTTTCCAGATGAGCAGTGCTTTATCAATATCCCGCGCTTTAATCGCATCAAGTAGCCCCACAACGTAATTAATGGCGTCGGACTCACGTTCCGTGTAGACGATACCGGTGAGGTTATTGAAACGCTGCACCTCCACCGTGGTTTCTGCAAAATAGCGCGCGCAGCGCGCCAACCCGCTGGCGGCAACAATGGTTTCCTGGAACTCAAGATCGTTTTGAATGGTGGGCTGCTGGTTTTCCTGGCGCGCCAGTTTTACTGCGGCATGCGCCATTTTTTCCAGCGCTTTCATCACCTCTGGCGCCGGCAGTTTCGGGTTAGCGTGAAAAGCTTTCAGCGCCAGTTCGCCTAATGCGGAACGGATCGCATAGACTTCCAGGATATTGGCCGGCTCCAGTTTTGCCACGACGGCCCCGCGGTTGGGACGCATTTCCACCAGGCCTTCCTGGCTCAAGCGGCGCAGCGCTTCGCGTATTGGATGGCGCGATACGTTAAGCTCGTCAGTGAGATTTTTTTCAATCAAACGATCGCCAGGCTTAAACAACCCCTTGATAATGGCGTTGCGGATCTGATCGGCGGCGTGTTCCGAGCTGGCGGTATTGTTGACTGGTACGAGTATTTTCCTGCTTACGACATCTTTTTTTATTGCCATAATGGATCCAGGCGCCCCCCATTAAACGAACAAAATCAGCATAGCACGTCTCGGGCTGGCAAGGTAGAAATTGGTAGATTGTCTACAATTTTCCGGAAGGCAGCACCCATGGCTCGACGGTTTGTTTGTGTTCCGTATAATTGAATGAGGTTTTCCAAAGGGATCTTACTGATGAAAGGGCGTTTCATTATTGCTGTTTGCCTGTGCATGTCTCTACTTTCTGCTTGCAATACCAAGCCTGGTAACGTCCGGTTGATGACCTATTTAAAGGCCTCACCGATTCTGGTAGCAAGGCCACAAGTCCAGATAGTAAGGCAAGAAACTACATGTATGTCATTATGCAAGCGATTCAATTACACATGGTAGATATTGAGCGATTCGCGGGTAAGACATGTAATCTTAAAGTTAACTTGGATAGCAGTGGCAAAGTGACGAATATAACCGCGCTCGAAGGTGACCCTTTACTATGTGAAGCAGGAATAAACGGTATTAAGGCGGCGGATATTCCAGCCCCACCAGATGATGAGGTTTATCAAGCTTTCAAAACATTTATTATCGAGCTTAGGCCTTTGTAATTGATTTGATTCTGTTGAAAAAAACGTAAGCGTCAAGCCAGTGCCGCCTTTCCGAATCCGAAATATCTGACACGATAGTGTCCACCAAATTATCCCTGCTGGCATTGATGACGGCGCATCCGGTCATGAACCGCTGGCGCATCCGTTACCCCCCGGCCGACGACAATATCTCGTGTGAGGTCGTTTTTCGGCATGGAACGCTGCGGCTTAGCGGGAACATCAACAATGTGTTCCTGAACCTGCTGATACAGGCGGTGAAACGATGATATCACTCCCGTCCAGGCACCAAGATTTGGCTGGTCGCTGGAGCCACCGTCATGCGCAAGTCCTTCAATGGGCTGGGCGAGCAGACGCATGCGCTGGACGAAACCCGTTCTCCGTCCACCTGTTCATCTCCGGGGGACGCCGGGGCGTACGGTCAAAATCCTCTGGGTGAATGCTGATGGCATGTGCCTGTTTGCCAGTCGGCTGGAAGAGGGCCGGTTCGTCTGGCCCGCTGTCCGCGACGGCAAAGTCGCCATTACCCGCTCACAGTTGGCGATGCTGCTCGACAAGCTGGACTGGCGTCAGCCGAAAACACCCTGTCTTAACGCACTGACAATAAAGTAAAAAACACATGGTAGCATGATAAAATGAGGCCATGCGTCAGGACTATCTCGCCCGTATCGCAGAACGGGAAGCCAAACGCGGTCTCGTCGAAGAGGCTGAGGCGTTCCTGCATTCGGTACGGGCTCGCACAGAAGAGAAAACCGAGCGCCGGCGTGCGCAGGTGGAAAAGCTGAACCGAATGCTGTTCGGTACCCGCTCCAAAAAGCTGCGCCAACAGGTGGAACAGGCCACTGTTCAACGCGCTGAATGAGTGGATAGAGGAAAAATCGGCCAGGTTGTCGAAAAAGTTCCGGTTGGGTGAGGCGTTCGGCTACGTGCTGAACCAGTGGGATGCGCTGTGCTACTACTGGGGTGACGGACTGGCTGAACCGGAAACAACCCGGTGGATTAAACCAGCCCTGACATCCTCGCTTCGGCGGGGTCTTTGTTTGTGAAAAAAAATTTATCAGAATGGAATGAAAACTGTGATCTGAATCAAAATGATATACATCCAACTTAAGGGATATTAAGTATGTAAATATTACTTTCAAGTGGCGGTTTTATGGCATTAAGAGACTTTTTTGTACAGACAGAACCTCGTAGACGGCATTATGGTGTTGCATTGTTTATTGGGGTTATTTCAGGTGTGGTTTCGGCATTTGTAAAATGGGGCGCTGAAGTACCCCTTCCTCCGCGTAGTCCTGTGGACATGTTTACCAGTGCGTGTGGGCCAGAATCATTAATTAGAGCAGCTGGGCAGATCGATTGCTCAAGGAACTTCCTCAACCCTCCGTATATTTTTCTACGCGATTGGCTGGGATTGGCAGACCCTAATGCAGCTGTCTATACCTTCGCTGGGCATGTTTTTAACTGGGTTGGCGTAACACACATCATATTCTCCATCGTGTTCGCTGTTGGGTATTGCGTCGTTGCAGAAGTGTTTCCTAAAATTAAGTTATGGCAGGGGCTGCTAGCTGGCGCCCTTGCACAGCTATTTGTCCATATGATTTCATTCCCACTTATGGGCTTAACTCCACCACTTTTCGACCTGCCATGGTATGAAAACGTTTCTGAGATCTTTGGTCACTTAATATGGTTCTGGTCTATTGAGATAATTCGCCGTGATCTCCGAAACAGGATTACGCGTGAACCTGACGCAGAGATTCCTCTAAATTCCGCGTTCAGATAAACTGAGCAACACACATCAAGAACCCGCCAACAGTGCGGGTTTTTCCTTTTATATGACAGCGGTAGCGGTAAGGGAAAAATATCCGTTCAGTTTCAAGTTATTTGAGGCTTAAGTGAACGGCATTAACCTGTTACGGTTGGTTTTTCTGGGGTTGTTTGGTCGGAATGAGAGGATTCGAACCACCGCCCCCATGACGGTGTTTTAACCAATGGAAACAAAATTTGTTCCCCAAAACTCAACGCAACTTATTGATCAATAACGATCTTCAACATCACTCAAAAACATAAAGAAACAGCCAGAAAACCGAGGTTAACTGGCTGTTTTTATTGGTCAAATATACATTTCACACAGTCTGCTTGCGAAAAAGCTCGCGGAAGACCGGGTAAATATCGTCAGGCTCGCGAATATGCTGCATGGCGAAGTTTTCGAAGTTGCTTTGCAGATCTTCATACTCCCGCCACAGGGTTTGGTGGGCCCGGCGGGTAATTTCGATATAACTGTAGTAACGCACCATTGGCAGGATCTTCTTCGCCAACAGTTCGTGACACAGCGGTGAGTCATCGGCCCAGTTATCGCCATCCGAGGCCTGTGCCGCATAAATATTCCATTGGGCAGGATCGTAACGCTCTTCAACCACCTCGTTCATGAGTTTCAGCGCGCTGGAGACGATCGTGCCGCCGGTTTCCTGCGAGTAGAAAAACTCTTGTTCATCAACCTCTTTGGCCTGGGTATGGTGGCGGATATACACCACGTCAACGTTCTTGTAGGTCCGGCTCAGGAACAGATAGAGCAGGATATAAAAACGTTTGGCCATATCCTTGGTGGCCTGATCCATTGAACCCGAAACGTCCATCAGGCAAAACATCACCGCCTGGCTGGAAGGTTCCGGGCGCCGCTCGAAGTTTTTGTAGCGCAAATCGAAGGTATCAATAAACGGCACTCTTTCGATCTTCTTGCGCAGTTCGGCAATTTCCTTGCGCAGGCGTTCCTCCTCCAGCAGTTGCACCGGTTCGGTGCTTTCCAACTGCGCAAGGCTATCTTCAAGCTCATGCAGTGCGCGCCGTTTGCCGGCGGTCATGGCCGTGCGCCGCGCCAGAGAGTTCTGTAGCGAGCGCACCACGCTGATATTGGCCGGCACGCCGTTGGCGGTGTAGCCGGCACGGTGGGTTTTGAACTCCGTCAACTGCTTGTACTGGTTCTTTTTCAGGTTAGGCAGCGCCAGATCTTCGAACAGCAGGTCAAGATACTCATCCTTGGAGATTTGGAACACGAACTCGTCCTGGCCTTCGCCGTCTTGCCCCGCGTTGCCTTGGCCACTGCCGCCGCCCGCTCCCCCTTGCGGGCGCTCCACGCGATCGTTTTGCACAAAGTGATCGTTGCCGGGATGAACGCGGTGGCGTGTGCCACCGCGGCCCTGATGGAACATCGGTTCGTTGATATCGCCAGTCGGGATCGAGACGGACTCCCCACTGTCTACGTCGGTGACCGAACGCTTGTTGATGGCTTCGGCAATCGACTGTTTGATTTGCGACTTGTAGCGGCGTAAGAAGCGCTGGCGGTTCACCATGCTCTTATTTTTACCGTTAAGCCGACGATCAATAAAATACGCCATACTTCCCCCAAACAACGTTGCCAACTTCCTCCCAGGCCACTTCATTCCGCCGCTGCGTAGCCGGCATTATGAAGATTTTCTCACCCGCAGGTACCATTCGCACAACAAGCGGACCTGTTTGCGGGTATAGCCTTTTTCCATCATACGATCGACGAAATCGTCGTGTTTCTTCTGCTCATCCGTTGAGGTCTTAGCATTAAAGGAAATGACCGGCAGCAACTCCTCGGTGTTTGAGAACATTTTCTTCTCGATGACCGTGCGCAGCTTTTCGTAGCTGGTCCAGTTCGGGTTGCGGCCGTTGTTATTCGCGCGAGCGCGCAGTACAAAGTTGACGATTTCGTTGCGGAAATCTTTTGGATTGCTGATCCCCGCCGGCTTCTCGATTTTTTCCAATTCAGCGTTGAGGGATTCGCGATCGAACAGTTGCCCGGTATCCGGATCACGGTACTCTTGATCCTGGATCCAGAAGTCAGCGTAGGTCACATAGCGATCAAATATGTTCTGACCATATTCAGAGTAGGATTCCAGGTAGGCGGTCTGGATCTCTTTGCCGATAAACTCGGCGTATTTCGGGATCAGATAGCCCTTCAGGAACTCCAGGTATTTCTCCGCCACATCCTGTGGGAACTGTTCACGTTCGATCTGCTGTTCCAGTACGTAGAACAGGTGCACCGGGTTGGCCGCCACTTCGGTGTGATCGAAGTTAAACACCCGGGAAAGGATTTTGAAGGCAAAACGGGTGGAAAGGCCGTTCATCCCTTCATCAACGCCGGCATAGTCGCGGTATTCCTGGTAGGACTTGGCTTTCGGATCGGTGTCTTTCAGGCTTTCGCCGTCATAGACGCGCATCTTCGAGTAGATGCTTGAGTTTTCCGGCTCTTTCAGCCGTGAAAGTACGGTAAAGCGCGCCAGCGTTTCCAGCGTGCCAGGGGCGCACGGGGCATGAGCCAACTCACTGTGATCGAGCAATTTGTCGTAGATTTTGATTTCTTCCGACACCCGCAGGCAGTAAGGCACCTTAACGATATAAACGCGGTCGAGGAACGCTTCGTTGTTTTTGTTGTTACGGAAGGTCACCCATTCCGATTCATTGGAGTGGGCCAGGATAATGCCGTTGAACGGCAGGGCGGAGATGCCTTCAGTCCCGTTGTAGTTGCCTTCCTGCGTGGCGGTCAGCAGAGGGTGCAGCACTTTGATCGGGGCTTTGAACATTTCCACAAATTCCATGATCCCCTGGTTGGCGCGGCACAGGGCGCCGGAGTAACCGTAGGCATCCGGATCGTTCTGAGCGTGGTTTTCCAACTTGCGGATATCCACTTTACCCACCAGCGCAGAAATATCTTGGTTGTTTTCGTCGCCCGGCTCGGTCTTGGCGATGGCGATCTGTTCCAGGATGGAAGGGCGCACCTTCACCACCTTGAACTTGGTAATGTCGCCGCCAAACTCATGCAGGCGTTTGGCGGCCCAAGGGGACATGATCGTGCCGAGATAGCGTTTGGGGATGTTGTATTCTTTTTCCAGAATATTGGCATCTTCCTGTGGGTTGAACAGGCACAGCGGGTGATCGTTGACCGGGCTGCGCTCACCGTTGGCGCTCAGGGTATAGATGGGAACGCGCTGCATTAGCGCCTTCAGGCGTTCCGCCAGGGATGATTTACCGCCGCCCACCGGGCCCAGCAGGTAAAGGATTTGTTTCTTCTCTTCCAGCCCTTGAGCGGCATGTTTCAGGTAGGAGACAATCTGTTCGATGGCCTCTTCCATGCCGTAGAATTCTTCAAATGCCGGATAGCGTGCAATCACGCGGTTGGAGAACAAGCGCGACATGCGCGAGTCAAGCGCGGTGTCTACCATGACTGGTTCACCGATAGCCATGAGTAGGCGTTCCGCCGCATTGGCATATGCACTGCGATCTTGCCGGCAGATGGCAAGAAACTCCTGCAGTGTGAACTCTTCGTCCTTGGCAGCTTCGTAGCGCTGGCGGTAGTGGTCAAATATGTTCATGGCGATGCCCGTCCTTTCGTTATTAGCACAGGTTAAAGGGAGCGTGTGATCGTGTTCTTGCCCCCGAAAGAAGAGGTTATACCTGAGTACAGCAACCCGTATGCCAACTTGTGCGTCTTATTATCGCGAGTCGCGCTGTTTTGCCACTGGGCTCAGGATAAATACTCCTCCTTATTTAAGCGTAGTTGGCATAGCAAAATTTTTCCTGCCAGCTAAAAAGCTTTTTTTAAGACATATCAATGACTCAGTTATTTTAAGGGTGCTAACGGCCCTGGCAGGCGCGGGCTGGGTAGCAAAATTTCACATTCATGACATGAGTTAGACACATTGCAAAATTAATTTATCCGTTTTTATTTGTTTTTTAATGTAAAGATTGAACCATTAACCGGGTGTTCACATAGAATAGCGGGGCTATTAACCCTGTCATTAATGAAATGGACGACAAATTTGTGAAGATATCTCGGTTAAATACGTTGGCGGTTATCGCTGCTGCACTGCTTGGTGCGCAAGGCGCACAGGCGGGAACCTGGTCAATCGGCGCTTCCGCGTTGGTCAGCCCGAACCCGTATCGTGGCTATCAGGAGCGAGTTTATCCTGTTCCTATCATCAATTATGAAGGCGACGACTTTTTCTTTCGCACGCTCAGCGCCGGCTACTACCTGTGGAAAGATCCACAAAATCAGCTGAGCCTGACCGCCTATTATTCCCCGTTGAGTTTTCGCACCCGCGATACCGACGACGGTCAGATGAAGCGCCTGGATGCGCGCCACGGCACGCTGATGGCCGGCGTTCTTTACTCACATCAAGCGCAATGGGGTACGCTGCGCACTGCGTTTGCCGGCGATACGCTGAATAACAGCAATGGCCTGGTTGGGGATTTGGCTTATATTTACCCGATTAAATTGGGCGTCTGGAGTCTATCGCCGGCCGTGGGCGTGGGCTGGAACAGCAAAAAGCAAAACCAGTATTATTATGGCGTCAGCGGTGCGGAAGCTGCGCGCAGTGGATTGACGCAGTATAAGCCGGGCGATAGCTGGGCGCCTTATCTAGAGCTGGTTGCCAACTACCAGATCAATAAAGACTGGAATGCTTTCTTTATGGGCCGTTATATCCAGTTATCTGATGAAGTGAAAGATAGCCCGATGGTGGATAAATCGTACACCGGGCTGCTTTGGACCGGCGTTCGCTATACCTTCTAAGGCGGTGGTGCGCCAACATTGTGCGCTAGTTGCACTGCATTGGTGCTTTAATGGGTTTGTGCACCAATAAGGCGCTATCCGGCTGTGTAGGTATGTTTGCGGTGCTAGTTGCCTGCTTCATCAACAGGGGCCGAAATCGCCAGGCCCCTGTTTCAACGGCGCGTGTTTCACCGTTTTGGCGGTTAGGTTTAACTAGCCTGTTTGCGGCTGCGTAGCGTCACGGCTAGGCGTGCAGGCTGTGTGGCGGTGGCAATCATTGGCTTGTTGATGCGCCCGGTTTCTACGCATACCATGGTTTTGTAACCGTCGTTCGCCATATCGGCCATGCTACAAGAAAGCTCCACACCGGGGTTCCAGGCAATCACATCACTCATGTGGTGGTGATGAACTTCCAGCGTGCGTTGCAGCGTGGGATCGTTGATCAGGCTGTAAGATGCCGGTTGGGTGTAAATGCGATCGGTCTGGCCGTTGAAGGCCAACTCTCCAGCGTGTTGCGCTTCGGCGCCGTTAAGCACTTTATCAATGTAGTGTTCACCCAGGCCGGCAACGGTGACCGTATCAATATCCCCAATTTGGAAATAACTGTGTAGCGCCGCGGTGGTCTGGAAATCGCCGTGAGCTTCGAGCTCAATTTCACATTCTGCCCCCAGCTTGAAGCGGGCGAGTAGGGTGAAGGCGTGTGGCCACAACTTGCGGGTTTGTTCGTTGTCTTTCAACGTGAACGTCAGGATAACGCCGTCATCGTTTTCATCATGCGCTGTCAGGCTCCACGGCTGGTTACGGGCAAAGCCGTGCGAAGGTTTCCCCGCCGGGCCAAACCATGGCCAGCAAATCGGCACACCGCCACGGATCGCATTGCCTTGTTTGAACGGGGTATTTTTGCTGAGCCAAATCACCGGCGCTTCGCCGCTCGGCTGCCAGGCCAGCAGATGCGCACCTTGCAATGCAACCGCCGCACGGACTTTCGGGTGAGAGATAACAATCAGAGGGAGCTCATCCAACTGGCGCTGGCTGATGTACGGGGAAATTTGTTCAGTGACGGGTAGGGTAAAGATTTTTTCGTTCATCGTTAATGCCCTTAATTATTCGCAACTGCAAACAATAAAAAGGGCGACATAAATGTCGCCCTCGTCATCAACAGCACATCATTCCATTATTTGGAGATGTGAGCGATCAGGTCCAGAACTTTGTTAGAGTAGCCGGTTTCGTTATCGTACCAAGAAACCAGTTTCACGAAGTTATCGCTCAGCGCGATACCTGCTTTAGCATCGAACACGGAAGTGCAAACTTCACCGTTGAAGTCGGTAGAAACCAGATCTTCTTCAGTGTAGCCCAGAACGCCTTTCATTGGGCCTTCGGATGCGGCTTTAACCGCAGCTTTGATCTGTTCGTAAGTCGCTGCTTTTTCCAGACGTACGGTCAGGTCAACTACAGATACGTTCGGGGTAGGAACGCGGAAAGCCATACCGGTCAGTTTGCCGTTCAGTTCTGGCAGAACTTTACCTACTGCTTTAGCAGCACCGGTAGAAGAAGGGATGATGTTCTGGCCAGCGCCACGGCCGCCGCGCCAGTCTTTGTGAGACGGGCCATCAACGGTTTTCTGAGTCGCGGTAGTTGCGTGAACGGTAGTCATCAGGCCTTCGATGATGCCGAAGTTGTCGTTGATAACTTTTGCCAGCGGTGCCAGGCAGTTGGTGGTGCAGGAAGCGTTGGAAACGATGTCCTGGCCAGCATATTTTTCGAAGTTTGCACCGCGAACGAACATTGGAGTGGCATCTTTAGATGGGCCAGTCATAACCACTTTCTTGGCGCCAGCAGTGATGTGTTTGCGTGCAGTTTCGTCAGTCAGGAACAGACCGGTAGCTTCAGCAACAACGTCAACGCCTACTTCGTTCCACTTCAGATTTGCCGGATCACGTTCTGAGGTAACACGGATGGTTTTGCCGTTAACAACCAGGTGGCCGTCTTTAACTTCTACCGTGCCTTTAAAACGGCCGTGAGTAGAGTCATACTTCAGCATGTATGCCATGTAGTCAGCGTCCAACAGATCGTTGATTGCTACGATCTCGATGTCAGAACGTTCCTGAGCAGCACGGAAAACAATGCGACCGATACGGCCAAAACCGTTGATACCTACTTTGATAGTCATATATTCCACCAGCTATTTGTTAGTGAATAAAAGGTTGGTTGTAAAATTACAAAAACCTCACCAAGCGTCAAGCGGAATCGTGTCAATAATTGCGGCAAATCAAAGCTGGAAGCCCTATTTGCACGCTTATTGCACATTCCATTTATGCACGGCCTCATTTTTCCACGAGGTCAAGCCACTAAGTTTAAAGAACAACATGGCATTATATGTGATCCAGGTCACATATAATGCCTGCGTAACCTTTATGCCCTACAGTTTAGGCCAAAATCGTCTGCAATGTTGTTAATTTTTTGTTATTATTACTCATTGTTTTCGTTGAGATAATCTATTTGTCGAGAAAACCACCGATGGCTAAAGAGACCCCAAAACATCAAAGCGTTACGGAACTGAATGAAATTCAGCGTTATGTTACCCAGGAACGCGGTACGGAAGCGCCGTACAGCGGCAAATTGCTGCATAACAGCCGCTCTGGCATCTACCACTGCCTGTGTTGCAATGCGCCACTGTTCTATTCCGACAGCAAGTATGATTCCGGTTGTGGTTGGCCCAGCTTTTATCAGCCAGTTGCTGATAACGCCATCCGCTATATTGATGATTATTCACACAATATGCACCGGGTTGAGATTCGCTGCGGCCAGTGCGATGCGCATTTGGGGCATGTTTTCCCCGATGGCCCGCAGCCGACAGGGGAACGTTATTGTGTGAATTCGGCGTCGTTACGCTTTACCGACGGCGAGAGCGGCGAAAAGATCGCCGGTTAAGCAGTAACCATACAAACAAAATCGATTCAGCAAATTATTCATCTGGAAGCGAGACAGTATTGATGGATGTGAAAGATCTGATCGCGGCGATGACGCCGGAAGTTTATCAGCGGCTTGCGCGTGCTGTTGAATTGGGCAAATGGCCGGATGGCGTTGCTTTGACGCCGGAGCAAAAGGAAAACAGCCTGCAGGCTGTGATGCTGTGGCAGGCGTTGAACAACGTCGAGCCGCAGCACATGAGCATTGGCACCGACGGCCAAATCGTTATGAAGAGCAAGCAGGAATTGAAGCTGCAGTTTGCTGAACAGCCGCTGGCCAAGCTAAAACCACAGTGAGCCCTGCTGTTCGGGCTTGCGTTGGTAGACTGCAGAGCAGGGCGCCGGCCGCACCCTGTATTGCTCACTGCTGCACAAAGGCGGCCAGGGTAATCAACTCGGCCCCGGCTTGGTGTATCGTCTGTAAGGCCCGTTCACTGTCATCGGGTTGCAGATTGACGCCGCGGCAGCCGTCAACGATTACCTGCACGGCGTAACCCAACAGCAGTGCGTCGAGCACGGTGAATTTCACGCAGTAGTCGGTCGCCAGCCCCATCACCGCCAACTGGCGGATGTTATGCGCCTTTAGCCAGCCGTCAAGCGCTGTGGCCGCCCGGTGGCCATTGTCAAAGAAGGCGCTGTAACTGTCGATGGCCGGATCCAATCCCTTTTTAACCACCTGCGTTATAGCCTGCTGATGTAGCTGCGGGTGAAAAGCCGCGCCGTGGCTGCCCTGCACACAATGCACCGGCCACCAGATCTGCGGCAACCCTTCCAGTTCGCCCAGGGTACCTACTTCGCTATGCGAATTGACGGCAAAGCTGCGGTGGTCGGCAGGGTGCCAATCCTGGCTAGCGACAACCGGCTCCCCGCGCGCCGCGCTGGCGGCCATCGCCTGATTCGCCACGGCAATCGTGGCGTCGCCATTCTTTACCGCCAGCGCACCACCGTGGCAAAAGTCATTTTGCAGGTCAATCAGCAACAGCGCTGTATTCATCGTTACCGTCCTCGGTCGGTTTAGCCGGCAATGCTCATTTCCCCGCGCAGATCCATTTGCATCTGAGCGCGGATCTCTTCAGGCGAAAGCGGCTGGCTTAACAGGTAATGCAGTTTGGTGAGCGCCGCTTCAACCGTCATATCAAAACCGCTCACCACGCCGGCATGGGCGAGTGCATTACCGGTGGCGTAGCCGCCCATGTTAACTCTGCCGGAGATGCACTGGGTGAGGTTTACCACCACGATGCCACGCTCGGCGGCCGCACGCAATTCATCAAGCAGTTCGGGTTTTTGCGGGGCATTGCCGACGCCATAAGAGCGCAGGATTAACGCCTTGACCGGTTGCAGCAAGAAGTTACGCACTACCGCACCGGAAATCCCCGGATAAATGGTGACCACGCCGATGGGCTGCGGCGTAATGGCATGCACCTTGAGCGTGCCATGGCAGGCGGGCGCGCTGATGCCGTTATGACGGCGGATATGGATGCCAGCCTCCAGCAGCGGCGGCAGGTTGGGTGAAGCAAAGGCGTCGAAGCCATCGGCATGGGCCTTGGTGGTGCGGTTGCCGCGGAACAGCTTGTTGTTGAAAAACAGGCTGACTTCATTCACCGGGTGGTTAGCTGCCAGATACAGCGCGTTGAGCAGGTTGGTTTGCCCATCGGAGCGCAGTTCCGCCAGCGGTATTTGTGACCCTGTCACGATTACCGGCTTATCCAGGTTCTCCAGCATGAATGAGAGGGCCGAAGCGGTGAACGCCATGGTATCGGTGCCATGCAAAATAACGAAGCCGTCGTAGCTGTCGTAGTTCTGTTTAATGTCGTCGGCAATGTGCTGCCAGTCTTCCGGCGTCATATCGGAAGAATCGATCAGTGGTGCGTATTCGTGGATGGTAAAGTCCGGCATTTCCGGGCGATGGAACTCGGGCATCAATGCCAACTGGCGCTGCAGGTGGCCAGAAACCGGGATATAACCCTGTTCGGAGCGCTGCATGCCGATGGTGCCGCCGGTATACGCAACGTAAATGCATTTTTTTTGCATAGCTGGAATTCTGATAAACATAAGATGCGGTGAATTATAGGGGGATAACGGCAGAAAAAAAGGGAATCGTCGGCCGGCAGGCCATTATCTTATATAGCCACAGCGCGGGAATGGCCATTGCTGCGGCGACTAACGCTGCAAGAAAAACCCCCGCATTTTCATGCAGGGGTTGTATCAAACGCAGGACATCCGGTTTATGGCTTACCGGATATCACCGCACGTCAGGCAGATGGCATAGCGGTTTTGCGGATCGTTCAGATTATTGAACAAGCCCGCCTGTTCGTTCACGCTCACGGCCACAGAGGCCAACGGGGCAGGCAGCAGCGCTTGCAACGCCGTTGGCAGCATCGCGTGGATTGACGCGCCAAACTGGCCCAGCACCATATCGGTCAGGCTTGGCGTATCAACAAACCAGTTGAGCTGCCATTGCGGCAGTTTTGCCAACTGAGCGGCCTTGCTCACGGCATCATCAAAATCACCCAATTGATCCACCAGGCCGTTGGATTTGGCATCGCTGCCGATCCAGACATGGCCCTGTGCGATTTTGTCTACCTGTTCCGGCGTCATTTTGCGCGAATTGGCGACCAGGTCCAGGAAGTGGCGATAACCGCTTTCAATGTTCATCTGCATCATCTGCGAGAATTCAGGCGGTAACGCTTTGGTCACGGCCAGATCGGCCAGCGGCGAAGTCGCCACGCCATCGGTATGCACACCAACGCTGTCAAGCGTGTTTTCATAAGTGTTAATCACCCCGAAAATACCAATTGAACCGGTAAGGGTACTGGGGCTGGCAATGATGTAGTCCGCCGGCGTCGAAATCCAGTAACCGCCAGAGGCCGCCATCCCACCCATGGAAACCACTACCGGTTTGCCAGCCGTGCGCACCGCGGCCAGTTCGGCACGGATCACTTCAGAGGCGCTAACGCTGCCGCCTGGGCTGTTAACACGGAACACCACTGCCTTGATGGCTGGATCCAGGCGAGCCTGGCGCAGTTCCGCCGCGGTGGTATCACCGCCCACCTGGCCTGGCGCTTGCTCGCCGTCCATGATGGCGCCGTTGGCGAAGATCACGGCAATCTGGCCGCCTTGATCCGGCGTTGGCTTCGGCTGGTAATCATAAATGCTGACGGCATTGAAGTCGTTGGCCTGTTTGTCCCAGCCGAAGTCTTTGATCAGGTGATCTTCAATCACTGTACGCGTCGCCAGTTCGTCCACCAGTTTGTTGTCCAGCGCATATTTCGCCGTATCACCGCCGGCGGCCTGCATGCCGCTCAAAATGCCGCTTGCGCCGGGGAACAGCTGTTCCGGTGTTATTTGGCGATTGGCCGACACGGTGTTCAGGTAGTTCTGCCATAGCCCGCCAACCCAGCGGCTGTCGGCGTCACGTGCGGCGGGGGACATGTCATCACGAATCAGCGGTTCAACGGCGGATTTGTAGGTGCCGACGCGGAAGATGTTGGTGGTGACCTTCAGCTTGTCCAACAGCGACTTGTAATACAGATTGTTGCTGGCAAAACCGTGCAGATCGACCGCACCCTGTGGCGACAGGTAAACTTTGTTGGCATAGCTGGCCAAATAGTATTGCGTTTGGTTGTAGCTATCGCCGATGGCGTAAATCGGTTTGCCGCTATCGCGGAATTCGCGCAGCGCTTTGCCGATATACTGCAGCGAAGGCTGATCGGTGCCGACAAAATCATTCAACTGCAGCACCATCCCGGTAATGTTCTTATCATCCTTCGCCGCGCGAATGGCATTGACGACGTCAAACAGCGAGTTCTCCTGCAGCCGGTTACTGGAGGCTCCCAGCAGTTCGCGGCCCCATTGGCGTACTTTATTATTTACCGTTGGCTCATCAACCACCACGCCGCTCAGATTGACCAGCAGGGCGCCGCGTGTGGGGGTAACCGGCGGGCCGCTTTGGAACGCAAGATAAATGCCGACCCCGACCAGGATCAGCAAAACTAAAAACAGATTGAGCACCAGCTCCCTAATAAAGTTCAGCAGACGCCATGTCCACCTGAAAATACTGGCCAAAATTCGCCACAATGTGCGCATGAGTTCTCCAACGTAAGTTGAGGTTGTCCCGCTATCCTAATGAGCGGTTGAGCAAATGTCAGCTTTAAATCATGGATTGCATCAGGGTGCCTGGCCAGGCTGTAACTCGCCGTTTAGCTATGCTAACGTGTGCCAAATCAAAGTGATTATCAGGAGTTTACGATGGATGCGCTGGATCTGTTACTGAACCGCCGCTCGGCCTCACGCCTTACCACGCCTGCGCCCAACGGAGATGTGCGCCAGAATATCATCAACGCCGGGCTGCGCGCGCCGGATCACGGTGCGCTGCGGCCGTGGCGTTTCGTCATGATTGAAGACGCCGGCCTGGCGCGTTTCAGTCAATTGTTACAAACTGCTGCAAAGCAGGATAACCTGGATCAAGCGGCGCAGGAAAAGGCGAAGCAGGCGCCGTTTCGCGCACCGCTGATTATCACCGTTATCGCACACTGTACCGAAAGCCATAAGGTGCCGCACTGGGAGCAGGTCGTTTCCGCCGGTTGCGCGGTGCAGGCGATGCAGATGGCGGCGTTGGCGCAGGGGTTCAACGGCATCTGGCGCACCGGCGCCTGGACGAAACATGCGCTGGTGCGTGAAGCCTTCGGCTGCCGCGAACAGGATGAGATTGTCGGTTTTCTCTATCTGGGCACGCCGCAGTTGAAAATGGAGACAAAAGTTGTCGCGCCGGACAGCACGCCTTTTGTCAGTTATTTCTGATAGCGACTGCGCAGGAGCTCGGTAAAATACTCCGCACCGTGCAAATGTGCATTGTTTTTGCGCAGGCCGTTCCGTTATTGCCGGCCTGTGCGTATCCATCCCGCCAGCGTGCGTTACCCTGTGATATTCTGCCCGTATGCCAACGGCTGGCGAACAGCTGGGGCAGCGGTATGGCCGAATGGCACACGGGCTGCGCACGTAACCGGGGGGCGCCGCAACGGATTGATGGCCGTGATAACGATGTTGAACAAGAGAATGATGATGACGTACAGCCAGAGTAACGGTGAATAATGCGACTGTTTATTGCCGAGAAACCGAGTTTGGCGCGCGCCATTGCCGATGTATTACCCAAGCCGCATCGCCGCGGCGAGGGCTTTATTGCCTGCGGCAGCAATGATGTGGTGACCTGGTGTGTGGGCCACCTGCTAGAGCAGGCGCAGCCGGATGCTTACGACAGCCGCTATGCGCGCTGGTCGCTGGCGGATTTACCGATTATTCCGGATAAGTGGCGCCTGCAGCCGCGCCCTTCGGTCAGCAAACAGCTGAATGCAATCAAAAAGCTGCTGCAGGAAGCGGACGAAGTGGTACACGCAGGCGATCCCGACAGAGAAGGGCAACTGCTGGTGGACGAAGTGCTGGATTACCTGAGCCTGCCGCCGGAAAAGCGCCAGGCGGTGCGCCGCTGCCTGGTCAACGATCTTAACCCGCAGGCGGTGGAACGGGCCATTGAACGCTTGCGCGACAACCGCGATTTCATCCCGCTGTGTGTTTCCGCGTTGGCGCGTGCGCGCGCCGATTGGCTGTACGGCATCAATATGACCCGCGCCTATACGCTGCTGGGGCGTAATGCCGGCTACGACGGGGTGCTGTCCGTTGGTCGGGTACAGACGCCGGTTTTAGGGCTGGTGGTGCGGCGTGACGAAGACATTGAAAATTTCGTCCCGAAGGATTTCTTCGAGGTGAAAGCCCACATCGTTACCCCGGCCGATGAGCGTTTCGTGGCGCTATGGCAGCCAAGCGAATCCTGCGAGCCTTATCAGGATGAAGAAGGCCGCTTGCTGCACCGGCCGCTGGCCGAGCACGTAGTCAAGCGCATTGAAGGCCAGCCGGCGATTGTGACGGCGTATAACGATAAGCGCGAAACCGACATCGCGCCGTTGCCGTTTTCCCTTTCCACGCTGCAGATTGAAGCGGCCAAGCGCTATAACCTCAGCGCGCAGCAGGTACTGGATATTTGCCAGCGGTTGTACGAAACCCACAAATTGATTACCTATCCGCGCTCCGATTGCCGCTATCTGCCTGAAGAGCACTTCGCCGGCCGGCATGCGGTATTAAATGCGATCGGCGTGCACCAGCCGGAACTCTACCCGCAGCCGGTGATCGACAGCGAGCGCCGCAACCGCTGCTGGGACGACGGCAAGGTGGATGCTCACCATGCCATTATCCCTACCGCGCGGGCCAGCAAAGCGAATCTCAGCCACGATGAACTGAACGTTTATGGCCTGATAGCCCGCCAGTATCTGATGCAGTTCTGCCCTGAAGCCGTGTTCCGCAAGTGTGTGATCGAACTGGATATCGCCGGCGGCAAATTTATCGCTAAAGCGCGCTTTCTGGCGGAAGCCGGCTGGCGCACGTTGTTGGGCAGCAAAGAACGGGATGAGGAAAATGAAGGCGCACCGCTGCCGGTGGTGGCAAAAGACGACGAGTTGCTGTGTGAACGCGGTGAGGTTGTTGAGCGTCAAACTCAGCCGCCGCGGCCGTTTACCGACGCCAGTTTGCTGTCTGCCATGACCGGGATTGCGCGCTTTGTGCAGGATAAGGCGTTAAAGAAAATTCTGCGTGCCACCGATGGCTTAGGTACCGAGGCTACGCGCGCCGGGATCATTGAACTGCTGTTCAAACGCGCATTTTTGTACAAAAAAGGGCGCTATATCCACGCCAGTGAAGCGGGGCGTGCCCTGATTCACTCACTGCCGGAGCAGGCGGCGCGGCCAGATATGACGGCGCACTGGGAAGCGACGCTGACGCAAATCAGCGAAAAGGCCTGCCGCTATCAGGATTTCATGCAACCGTTGGTTGAGACGCTGCAAGCGCTGATTTTTCAGGCTAAGCAGAGCCGGGCAAGCATGGCATTCCGTGGCATTCAACCGCCGCCGAGCAGCGGGGGCAAGAAGCGGAAAAAACGGGCCGCCCGGCAACCGGAAAAAAGCGAATAGCCCGCCTGCGGATGGCAGTCGTACACAACATGCCCTTTATGGGCATGTTGCCAAGTCATATTTGTGACGTTGTCACGTTAAGCCGGCAGCGTTAGGCCCTGTATGCGGCGATGTAGGCTTCCAACAGCGGCACGTCGGCGGGGGCCAAAGGGTATTCACGCGCTTGTTCAGGGGTAACCCAGGCAAACGCTGAATGGCAACGGTGCTGCATTTCCCCCTCAAACTGGTCGATCCGCCAGGCATGCAGATGAATAACCCGCGTGGCTTGTGCCCAAGCGTGGCTGGCGACGTATCCCCCAATGCTGGCCGTGATGCCCAATTCCTCATGCAGTTCACGCATCAACGCCTGCGGCTGGGTTTCCCCCGGCTCAACCTTGCCGCCGGGGAACTCCCACAACCCGGCCTGATCGTAATCGCCGGCGCGCTGGGCCAGTAAAATGGTGTCGCCCTGCTCAATAATACCGGCAACGACGTCAATAATTTTCATGGTGTTTGCCGCAGTGAACCCGGCCTGGGCCGGGTTTAAGGGTTATAACGCGAATTCAGCCCAGACGGGCGCATGGTCGGAGGGTTTTTCCATGCTGCGGATCTGATAATCGATGCCGGTCGCTGTGCAACATGCCGCCAGTGGGGGGCTGGCCAGCAGCAGATCGATACGCAGGCCGCGGTTATCATCAAAGCCTTTCGAGCGGTAATCAAACCACGAGAACTGATCGTTACGCTCAGGGTTGGCGTGGCGGTAGGTGTCAACCAAGCCCCATTGCAGCAGGCGCGCCATCCACTCGCGCTCTTCCGGCAGGAAAGAGCATTTACCGGTGCGCAGCCAGCGTTTGCGGTTCTCTTCGCCAATGCCGATGTCGTAATCCGTTGGGCTGATATTCATATCCCCCATGATCAGCACCGGGCTTTCCGCCGAGAGTTGCTGTTCCAGGTAATTCTGCAGATCCTGATAAAAGCGTGTTTTGGCCGGGAACTTGACCGGGTGATCGCGGCTTTCGCCCTGCGGGAAATAGCCGTTGATCACCGTCAGCGTACCCTGTGGGGTGGGCAGATCGGCCATGATGATACGGCGCTGTGCCTCTTCGTCATCAGTGGGGAAACCACGGCGCACAGCCAGCGGTTCCGCTTTCGTCAGCAAAGCCACCCCGTAATGGCCTTTCTGGCCGTGGTAGAACACGTGGTAGCCGTACTGGCTCACGTCTTCCAGCGGGAACATGTCGTCATGCACCTTGGTTTCCTGCAGGCCGATCACGTCGGGCTGGTGCTGTTCGATAATCGCCGCCAACTGGTGTGGCCGTGCGCGCAGTCCATTGATATTAAAAGAAACAAATTTCATCAGCGGTATCGTTTTGGCAAGAAAATGTAGGGGGATAGTAGCAGAGTTTAGGGGGGATGTAACGATGGCCGGCGGTTTTCACACCCGGCCATAGCGGGTTATTTTGCCCAGCGGTCGTAATTCTTGGGTTGGTAGTCATCAAACTGTTGCAACAGGGTTTGCGCCGACTCGCTAAGAAACAGGGTAGCCAGATAGTCATGGCGCATAAAGCCCTGATTGGCAACGTGTTTCAGAAAGTTGCTCAGCGGTTGATAGAAACCCTGGACATCCAGCAGGCCGACGGGTTTGCTGTGGTAACCGATTTGGCCCCAGGTCCAGATCTCGAACAGTTCTTCCAACGTGCCGATGCCGCCTGGCAGGGCGATAAAGGCTTCCGCCAGTTCGGCCATCCGGGCTTTGCGTGTGTGCATATCGGGCACCACTTCCAGCTTGGTCAGGCCACGGTGGGCGGTCTCTGCTTCCACCAGGCGTTCTGGGATAATGCCAATGGCTTCGCCGCCGGCTTCCAATACCGCATCCGCGACGATCCCCATCAACCCTTTCTTACCGCCGCCATAGATCAGGCGCCGCCCCTGCGTTGCCAGCGTGTGGCCCAGTTCCCGAGCCTGAGTGGCATAGGCGGCGTTAACGCCTTCGCTTGCGCCGCAAAAAACGCAGATATTATTACGCATGCACTGTTTCCCTTAACTGCTGTAAAGAAGCCAGTGGTATAGCGAATTGCGAGGCGTAGTTCAAGTGATTCGGTGTGGCTGCATGGCTTCATGCCTGTATCGCATGGCTTCCAAAAAGTGTGAAGGAGGCAAGAATTGTGAGGGAAATGGCGTCGCACGAACTGCAGGATTGAATTTGGTGGTGGGGGAAGGATTCGAACCTTCGAAGTCTGTGACGGCAGATTTACAGTCTGCTCCCTTTGGCCGCTCGGGAACCCCACCAGGGGATATTGCATGATTTTAAATTTTCGTATTGGTCATGGCTGATGCAAATACGGTAGTACGCAGTTGTCTTCCTTCGTGAAGAAGGAGAGTGGTGGTGGGGGAAGGATTCGAACCTTCGAAGTCTGTGACGGCAGATTTACAGTCTGCTCCCTTTGGCCGCTCGGGAACCCCACCACGAAATTCGTGGTTAACGAATTTTACTTTCAGGAAGCTGACCGGCTTCCTGCTCTCTGTGACGGCGTTGCCGCTATCTCGGAAAGCGGGGCGCATCATATCAAATGAAACGCGACTGTAAAGCCTTGAAATGCAGAAAATGAATTGTTTGCCGTTTTTTTATTCTTAGCGGTGCTTCCTTGAACGAAAGGCACCGCCGTGTTAGGCAATTACAAAATTACCGTGCGGTTGCCGTAGACAAATATCCGCTGTGCCAACACTTTATCCAATGCCCGGCTCAGAACGTTTTTTTCCACATCGCGCCCGGCGCGCATCATATCGTCCGCGGAGAATGTGTGATCAACGTTGATCACGTCCTGCATGATAATTGGGCCTTCATCCAAATTGTCATTCACATAGTGCGCGGTGGCGCCGATGATCTTAACGCCGCGTTCATAGGCCTGATGATAAGGGCGCGCGCCGATGAAGGCCGGCAGGAACGAATGATGGATATTGATCACCTGGTTCGGGTAGTGCTGCACAAAGGCTGGGGTGAGCACACGCATGTATTTTGCCAGCACCACGTAATCCGGTTGGTATTGGTCGATCTGGGCGATCATCTGCTGATCGTGCTGTTCGCGCGTCAGGCCTTCGTGGCTGACCAGATGGAAAGGAATATCGAAGCGCTCGACCAATGTTTGCAGTGTGTCGTGGTTGCCGATAACCGCGGCAATCTCCACATCCAGGCCGCCGTAGGCGCTTTTCATCAGCAGATCGCCCAGGCAGTGCGCCTCTTTGGTGACCAGGACGACGATACGGCGGCGGCCGGCGCTTTGCAGCTCGCGCACAGAGCCTGACGGCAGTGCTTCATCCAGATCGGCCAGCAGTTGGGCGTCGTTGAATACGCCTTCAAGTTCGGTGCGCATAAAGAACCGGCCGGTGCGGTGATCGACAAACTCATTGTTCTGCACGATATTGAGCTGGTGCTGGAAACAGATGTTGGTGATTTTGGCGATCAGCCCTTTGGCGTCTGGGCAGATGGTGCGTAAAATTTTTCTTTGTACGTTTTGGTGTGGCATAGGAATGAAAATCCTGTCTGTGACTCAATACCTGCGCTGCAGGTGATGTTTTAACACGGGTAGCAGGCGACTAGCGCCCGCAACACTTCTTGTATTTTTTGCCAGAACCGCAAGGGCAAACTGCATTTCTGCCAGGCCGTGGCTTGGTACCGTCGATATAGTACCAGCGTTGGTCAAGGCGAAGGAAGCGTGAGCGTTCATGAATGGCCTGTGTTTCCCCGCTGCCAAGATCGACAAAGCGAGCGATAAACTCAACAAAGCCCTCTTGCGGGTGACTTCCCGCTTCCTCACTGATAACTGTCAGGCCAAGCCATTCGGTATCTGCAAAACCACTGTGAATGGCATCAAGCCACTGTTGCGCATGGCAATCCGGGTGCCAAGTGGCAATCAGATAGTCGGCGTGGTGCTTAACATAGGCGCTAAAGCGCGAACGCATTAGATGGCCAGGGGTGGGAGCATGCTGCGTGCCGTTGATAAAGGGGGCACAGCATGCGCTATACTCCAGTCCGCTGCCGCAAGGGCACAATTCAGACAAAATAACTCCTGTGTGTGCTGGCCGGTATTCCCGACCATGGCTGTTATGTAAGGGGGATTTATCGTATATGTTACCCCATAACGATTCAATTGTAGCAAGGTGCGGTGGGTGTAACGGCGGCTTCACGGCCTATTGCGGTGCACAGCCGAAAATTTGGTGGAAAAGGCAGGGTTATGCGGCAGATTAAAATTGGGCTGGCATTGGGTTCCGGTGCGGCAAAGGGCTGGGCGCATATCGGCGTGATCAACGCGTTAAAGAAACTGGGAATAGAGGCCGATATCGTCGCCGGCTGTTCGATGGGTGCGCTGGTGGGCGCGGCCTATGCCTGCCACCGCCTGCCGGCGGTGGAAAGCTGGGTGCGTTCGTTTAGCTATTGGGATGTGATCCGCTTGATGGATTTATCCTGGCAACGCGGCGGTTTGTTGCGCGGCGAGCGGGTATTCAACGCGGTTGCCCAATTGCTGCAGGTGGATGACATTGCGCAGTGTTCGCGCAAATTTGCCGCCGTGGCGACCAACCTGAGCACCGGGCGCGAGCTGTGGCTGACAGAAGGCGATCTTAACCAGGCGGTGCGCGCTTCCTGTAGCATTCCCGGCCTGCTGTCGCCGGTGTGGTTTAATGGTTACTGGCTGGTTGATGGTGCGGTGGTTAATCCGGTGCCAATATCGTTAACCCGCGCACTGGGCGCCGACATCGTCATTGCGGTTGATCTGCAACACGACGCGCACCTGATGCAGCAGGATCTTTTTTCCATGCGCAGTGAAAGCGAGGACATCGGCAGCATCGTTGGCGATGGGGCAACTCGCAACTGGCGGAGCCGTTTACGGGCGCGTATCGGCAAGGTGGTGCAAAAAAAACCTTCGGTCACGCCAACGGCGATGGAGATTATGAGTACCTCGATTCAAGTGTTGGAAAACCGCATCAAGCGGGCGCGTATGGCCGGGGATCCGCCGGATGTGCTGATCCAGCCCTATTGTCCGCAAATATCAACGTTGGATTTTCACCGCGCCAATGAAGCGATCGCCACCGGGGAACTGGCGGTCGAAAAACAAATTGATATGCTATTGCCTTTGGTTAAGAACAAGTAAAGCACGGTTCAGCGATGGAACTCAACGGTCAGTTCGATATCAGACAAGCACAAGTGACCATTTTGGGCCACTATTACCTAAGGAAATAGGCATGGGGCTCAACCGATGGTATTACCACTGACTCACAAACGTATTCTGATCGTCGAGGACGAGCGGGTGTTTCGTTCTGTGCTGGTTGCCTACCTGCAGTCCTTGGGCGCGGATACCATTGAAGCGACCAACGGTTTGCAGGCTCTTGACCTGTTGGAAGAAAGCTGGCCCGATCTGATATTGTGCGATCTTGCCATGCCGGAAATGGGCGGTATCGAATTTGTCGAACACCTGCGGCTAACGGGGGTGAAGATCCCGGTCCTGATCGTCTCCGGCACGGATAAAATGGCGGATATCGCCAAGGTATTGCGCCTGGGCGTACAGGATGTGTTGCTCAAACCGCTTAAGAATCTCGATATTCTGCGCGAGGCGGTCTTCACCTGCCTGTACCCAAACGTTTTTACCTCGTTGGCGCTTGAAGAAATCGAACTGTTTCAGGATTGGGAGGCGCTAAGCAAAAATCCGGACGAGGCGGTAAGGCTGCTGAAACAACTGCAACCGCCGGTTCAGCAGAGTATTGCCAACCGCCGGGTCAATTATCGCCAACTGACGACCACGGAACACCCCGGCCTGGTGCTGGATATTGCCGCATTATCGGGTAGCGATTTGGCCTTCTACTGCCTGGATGTTACCCGGGCCGGCGATAATGGCGTATTGGCCGCTTTATTATTACGCGCATTATTTAATGGGTTGTTGCAAGACCATTTGGCAAACCAGCAACATCGTTTGCCGCAGATGTCCACTTTGCTAAAGCAAGTTAATCAATTATTGCGGCAGGGTAAATTGGCCGGGCAATTCCCATTGTTGGTTGGCTACTATCACACCGAATATAAAAATCTGCTGCTGGTTTCTGCAGGTTTGCATGCCAATCTAAATACTGGGAATAATCAAATCCAGCTGAGCAATGGGGTGCCGCTCGGTATGCTAGGGGCCACTTACATGAACCAAATCAGCCACCGTTGCGACGCCTGGCAGTGCCAGGTATGGGGTACCGGCGGCCGTCTGAGCCTGATGTTGAGTGATGAATAAAAAATACCAGTAGTCAGACGCATCTCATTTTATTTAAGATTAAGCTCCCCGCGCTGGGTAATTGTCCTAATTTCTTCCTATTTACTCTCAGGTTAATACGCAGCAGGCATAAACTGGTATACTCCGAGAGTTTTTGTATGGCAGATAAAGCTCATAATCTGAGCCAGAATCAAGAGAGGAAATAATGTCTGCTTTAAACCGTAAAGTCAGAAAAGCAGTGATCCCGGTTGCCGGATTGGGAACGCGCATGTTACCGGCTACCAAAGCCATCCCCAAAGAGATGCTGCCGCTGGTTGATAAGCCCCTGATCCAATATGTCGTCAGCGAATGCATCGCCGCCGGCATCAACGAAATCGTCCTGGTTACGCACTCCTCCAAGAATTCAATCGAAAACCATTTTGATACCAGCTTTGAGCTGGAAGCCATGCTGGAAAAGCGCGTTAAGCGCCAGTTGCTTGATGAAGTCCAGTCCATTTGCCCGAAAGGCGTGACGGTTATGCAGGTACGCCAGGGCGTCGCCAAGGGGTTAGGGCATGCCATTTTATGCGCCCACCCGTTGGTTGGCGATGAGCCGGTCGCGGTGGTGCTGCCAGACGTCATTCTGGATGAATACAGCGCTAACTTGAAAAAAGACAACTTGCACGAGATGCTGCAGCGTTTCGAGCAAACCGGCATTAGCCAGATTATGGTTGAGCCGGTGCCACACGAAAGCGTCGGCAGCTATGGTATTGCCGACTGCAAAGGCCACCAACTCAAACCGGGCGAAAGCGCGCCCATGGTAAGCGTGGTGGAAAAACCCTCTCCGAATGAAGCCCCCTCCAATCTGGCCATTGTTGGCCGCTATGTGTTGTCTGCGGATATTTGGCCGCTGTTGGCCAAAACGCCGCCGGGCGCCGGCGATGAGATCCAACTCACCGACGCTATCGATCTGTTGATGGAACAAGAACCGGTTGAAGCCTATCACTTGAAGGGCGTCAGCCATGATTGCGGTAACAAACTGGGGTATATGCAGGCGTTTGTGGAATACGGCATGCGTCATGCCACGCTTGGCACTGATTTTTCTCACTGGCTGCAGCAGATTGTGCCAGCCAGTAAGAAGTAATTTTTAACCTTTGTCTTTAATTTTAAAAACTAGGATTTTCCAATGAAAGTAACAGTTTTTGGTATTGGCTATGTCGGTCTGGTACAGGCGGCGGTGTTGGCTGAAGTGGGCCACGATGTCATGTGTATCGACGTTGACGAAAAGAAAGTCGAGAACCTGAAAAAGGGGAATATCCCGATTTATGAACCCGGTTTGACGCCGCTGGTGCAGCAGAACTACGAAGCCGGCCGCCTGCATTTCACCACCGATGCCAAAGCTGGCGTGGAACATGGCGTTATCCAGTTTATCGCCGTGGGTACGCCGCCTGATGAAGACGGCTCTGCCGATCTGAAGTACGTTACTGCCGTTGCGCGCACCATCGCAGAAAACATGAACGATCACAAAGTGGTTATCGATAAATCCACCGTGCCGGTAGGGACTGCGGATAAAGTTCGCCAGGTGATGACCGAAGCGCTGAAAAAACGCGGCAGCAATCTGTCTTTTGACGTGGTTTCCAACCCGGAATTCCTGAAAGAAGGCGCCGCGGTGGCCGACTGCATGCGCCCAGAGCGCATCGTTATCGGGACCGACAATAAAGACGTGATCGAACCCATCCGTGAACTGTACGAGCCGTTCAACCGTAACCACGATCGCATGATCCTGATGGATATCCGCAGCGCGGAGCTGACCAAATATGCCGCCAACTGCATGCTGGCGACCAAAATCAGCTTTATGAACGAAATCTCGAATCTGGCAGAAATGCTGGGTGCGGACATCGAAAAAGTGCGCCAGGGTATCGGTTCTGACTCCCGTATCGGTTATCACTTCATTTACCCGGGCTGCGGCTACGGTGGTTCATGCTTCCCGAAAGATGTGCAGGCACTGATTCGCACCTCCGAAGCCATTGGCTACCAGCCTAAGTTGCTGCAGGCGGTGGAACAGGTTAACTATCAGCAAAAATACAAGCTGAGCCAGTTCATCAAACATTACTTCGGTGAAGATCTGAACGGCAAAACCTTTGCTCTGTGGGGGCTGGCCTTCAAACCGAATACCGACGATATGCGTGAAGCTTCCAGCCGCGTGCTGGTTGAAACGCTCTGGGCTGCCGGCGCCAAGGTACAGGCTTACGATCCAGAAGCGATGAACGAAGCACAGCGCATCTATGGCAACCGTGACGATCTGAAACTGATGGGCACAAAAGAGGCCGCGCTGCACGGCGCCGACGCCTTGGTGATCTGCACGGAATGGCAAAGCTTCCGTGCGCCAGACTTTGATGTCATCAAGGGCGCGCTGAAAAACCCGGTAATCTTCGACGGCCGTAACCTTTACGATCCAGAGCGTCTGGAAAGCCGTGGCTTTACCTATTACGGTATCGGCCGCGGCGCATCGGTGAAGTCTATCTTTTAAGAGGTGCGTATGAACTTCCTGGTTACAGGCGTTGCCGGCTTTATTGGTTACCATGTCGCCGAGCGCCTGTTGGCCGCCGGGCATCAGGTTGTCGGTATCGACAACCTGAATGATTATTACGATGTCAGCTTAAAGCAGGCGCGTCTTGCCTTATTGACTGATAAACCTGCGTTCCGGTTTATTAAACTGGATTTGGCCGATCGGGAAGGGATGGCGGCGCTGTTTGCCGAGCATAAATTTCAGCGGGTGATTCATCTTGGCGCACAGGCCGGGGTGCGTTATTCGCTGGAAAATCCGTTGGCATATGCGGATTCAAATTTGGTTGGCCATTTAAACGTGCTGGAAGGTTGTCGCCATAATAAGGTCGAGCATTTGGTTTATGCATCGTCCAGTTCGGTTTACGGGTTAAACCGTAAGTTACCGTTCTCTACCGATGATTCGGTCGATCATCCGGTGTCGTTGTATGCGGCAACAAAAAAAGCCAATGAGTTAATGGCGCACAGTTACTCGCATTTATATGGTTTGCCCACCACGGGGCTGCGTTTCTTCACCGTGTATGGCCCGTGGGGGCGCCCGGATATGGCGCTGTTTAAATTCACCAAGGCAATATTGGCGGGTGACAGCATTGATGTATATAACCACGGTGAGATGCACCGTGATTTTACCTATATCGATGATATTGCCGAGGCGATCGTGCGTTTACAGGCCATTGTGCCGCAGCCCAATGCGGATTGGACCGTTGAGCACGGCTCACCGGCTAGCAGTTCCGCGCCGTACCATGTCTATAATATAGGCAACAGCAGCCCGGTGAAGCTGATGGAATATATCAGCGCGCTGGAACATGCCCTTGGCATTATTGCCCGTAAAAATATGCTGCCCATGCAACCCGGCGATGTGCTGGATACCAGCGCAGATACCGAAGCGCTTTATCAGGCGATTGGTTTTAAGCCTGCGACCAGCGTAGAGGAAGGTGTTAAACGCTTTGTTGAATGGTATAAATCTTTTTACAAAGTGCAGTAGCGCAGGGTATTAAACAATACTGTAAAAGGGGGCTTTGGCTCCCTTTTTCTTTTACCTGTTTGCCAGCCGGGAATAAAAGCAGGGCCTGGCTACGCCACACAGAACGCGGCGGGGCGGACTTGGATAAACAAAAAGGCTCCACAAAGGGAGCCTTTTTTACACGCAGAAGAAACGATTACAGCAGGAAATCTTCCAAAGATTTACCCTGTTCTTCGATAGCTTTTTTAATCACCGCAGGAGTACGGCCTTGGCCGGTCCAGGTTTTCAGTTCGCCATTTTCATCTTTGTATTGGTATTTAGCCGGACGAGCCGCACGTTTGGTTTTACCGGCTGATTTGGTTGCTGCCATGGTTTGCAACAGTTCGTTTGGATCAATACCGTCAGCAATCAGCATTTCACGATATTGTTGCAGTTTACGCGTACGTTCTTCAATTTCAGCGCGCGCCTGGCTTTCTTCCTCACGACGTTCATTCACGACAACTTCCAGTTTCTCAAGCATCTCTTCCAGCGTTTCCAGGCTGCATTCTCTTGCCTGTGCACGTAGAGTACGGATGTTGTTCAAAATCTTTAATGCTTCGCTCATTGTCCTAGTCTCAAATTATATTGGTGGGGGCATGTCCGGATAATAATAGAGTGCTATTTTATTTTCTGCAATAGCCAAATTGCGAAGAGTTGTCAGATTTTCCTTAAAGAAACGTTTATTTAGATTCGGCTGGCAAATATAGATGGCTTTTGGGGCTATTACCCGCTTCCTGTTAAAGCCAACTTTCCGACTATGTGCACTGTGTCAGACCAGGGAAAAGCCTTTCGTTACCGGGTTATAATAACTGTTTATATATAATTCTGTGGGCTAAATCACGCTCATTCTCTTACAGACAGTGTAAAGCATAGGGGTATTCGTAAAGGTTCTGTCAGGAAGTGTCACTGTCAAGATAAGGATTAAATTGCCATCAGCCCGGCGGGCGCCATTTAATAGGCAAGGCTTATGACCTTTGCAATAATCATTCTTCGGTATCAGTACGGTTACCTATAGCCGCACGCGCCGGCATTACCCCTGTGGTTTAATCATTAGCAGCAATTAATAGTGTTCTGGGATTAGGCTTGGTCAATTGATGTAAAAATGCGGCAGGCGCCGCAAGGCGCGTTCCGCCATTTATTGCATACAGAGGCTTATTAATTTAGTTAAAATTGATTCCGCACCGCTGAACATCATCCTGCGCCTATGTTACACTCGGGTATCTTTTCTTTGCGTGTTTTTTATACTGTTGGGGTAGGGCCGATGGCTCAGCTTTATTTCTATTACTCTGCTATGAATGCAGGGAAATCCACTGCGCTATTACAATCTTCATATAATTATCAAGAACGTGGTATGCGCACGCTGGTGTTCACCGCTGAAATCGATCATCGCTTTGGCGTCGGGAAAGTCAGCTCGCGTATTGGCCTGTCATCACAAGCGCAGCTCTATAATAATGATACCGACTTTTACACAATAATTAATCAGGAGCATCAACAGCAAACGGTTCACTGCGTGTTGCTTGATGAAAGCCAGTTCCTGACCAAAGCGCAGGTTGCGCAGTTGTGTGACGTCGTTGACCAACTGAATATTCCGGTTTTGTGTTATGGCCTGCGTACCGACTTTTTAGGTGAACTATTTACGGGTAGCCAATACCTGTTGGCCTGGGCCGATAAGCTGGTTGAGCTGAAAACCATTTGCCACTGCGGGCGCAAGGCAAACATGGTGCTGCGTTTAGATGAGAATGGCCGGGCGGTTCATGCGGGGGAACAGGTGGTGATTGGTGGCGATGAAAGCTACCTGTCGGTGTGCCGTAAGCACTATAAGGAAGCGATCCAGGCCGCGAGAGCGGGCTAAAAGGCGTCTACAAGCCCCGTGAGCAGGGGGATCGTTGTACCGGTACTATGGCTTTGCTCAACGCGTTTCGCCGCCCCAGAAGGCCGCTGAGCCGTCGTTGCGCGGGGTCTATTTTTAGAGGGGCTATTGGGGCGTATGTGTGGTTGATTCGCCGCGATAACAGGAATAAAAAAACCCGCCGTGATGGCGGGTTTTTTGTCAGCTTATGTAAGCGTTACTTTTTTGCTTTTTTCTCAGCTTTCTCGGCTTTGGCCGTTGGCAATTCAACCACGGTGTTTGCCGCCTGCTCATGGACTTCGTTGTACTCACGCCCATAATAGGTATCCATCATGATTTGCTTGAGTTCGGCAATCAGCGGATAGCGCGGGTTAGCGCCGGTACATTGGTCATCAAACGCATCTTCGGACAGCTTATCGATCTTCGCGAGGAAGTCGGCTTCCTGTACGCCTGCTTCACGAATTGAAGCCGGGATGCCCAGTTCGGTTTTCAGCTCTTCCAGCCAAGCCAGCAGTTTCTCGATTTTCTGCGCCGTACGGTCGCCTGGCGCACTCAGGCCCAGGTGATCGGCCACTTCGGCATAGCGGCGGCGAGCCTGCGGACGATCGTACTGGCTGAACGCAGTCTGTTTGGTTGGGTTGTCATTGGCGTTATAGCGAATAACGTTGCAGATCAGCAGGGCGTTAGCCAGGCCGTGTGGAATGTGGAACTCTGAACCCAATTTGTGGGCCATGGAGTGGCACACGCCCAGGAAGGCGTTGGCAAATGCGATACCGGCGATAGTCGCTGCGTTATGCACACGCTCGCGGGCGATCGGGTTTTTCGCCCCTTCTTTGTAGCTGGCCGGCAGGTATTCTTTCAGCAGTTTCAGTGCTTGCAGCGCCTGGCCGTCAGAGTATTCATTCGCCAATACGGAAACATAGGCTTCCAGTGAGTGGGTTACCGCATCCAAGCCGCCGAAGGCGCACAGGGATTTCGGCATGTTCATCACCAAGTTGGCGTCGACAATAGCCATATCCGGGGTCAGAGCGTAGTCAGCCAGTGGGTATTTCTGGCCGGTGGCATCATCGGTAACCACCGCAAACGGCGTCACTTCTGAACCCGTACCGGAGGTGGTGGTGATGGCGATCATCTTCGCTTTCACACCCATTTTCGGGAACTTGTAGATACGTTTACGGATATCCATAAAGCGCAGCGCCAGATCCGCGAAGTGGGTTTCCGGATGCTCATATAGCACCCACATGATTTTGGCTGCGTCCATCGGTGAACCGCCGCCCAGCGCGATAATGACGTCTGGTTTAAAGGCGTTCATCTGCTCTGCGCCCCTGTGCACGATGCTCAGGGTCGGATCGGCTTCCACTTCGAAGAAGACCTTGGTTTCGATGCCATGATGCTTCAGCACCTTGGTGATCTGATCAGCGTAGCCATTGTTGAACAGATAGTTGTCGGTCACGATGAAGGCGCGTTTTGCACCGTCGGTTGCAACTTCTTCCAGCGCGATCGGCAGTGAGCCGCGGCGGAAGTAGATGGATTTTGGAAGTTTATGCCACAACATGTTTTCTGCTCGCTTCGCTACAGTTTTCTTGTTGATCAAGTGTTTCGGGCCAACGTTCTCGGAGATGGAGTTACCCCCCCAGGAACCGCAACCCAGCGTCAGCGACGGAGCGAGTTTAAAGTTGTACAGATCGCCGATACCACCTTGTGAAGCCGGGGTGTTGATCAGGATACGTGCGGTTTTCATTTTGTCGCCGAAGAAGGCAACGCGAGCCGGCTGGTTGTCCTGGTCGGTGTACAGGCAAGAGGTGTGGCCGATCCCGCCCATGGCAACCAGTTTTTCTGCTTTAACCACGGCGTCTTCGAAGTCTTTAGCGCGATACATCGCCAGGGTAGGCGACAGTTTTTCATGCGCGAACGGTTCGGATTCATCGACCACTTTCACTTCGCCGATCAGCACTTTGGTATTGGCTGGTACGGTAATGCCCGCCATTTCGGCGATTTTGGGTGCCGACTGGCCAACGATGGCCGCGTTCAGGCCGCCGTTTTTCAGGATGATGTCCTGTACCGCTTTCAGCTCTTTACCCTGCAACATGTAGCCGCCATGGGAGGCAAAGCGCTCGCGCACGGCATCATAAACCGAATCAACCACGATAACGGATTGTTCAGAAGCACAGATAACGCCGTTATCAAAGGTTTTTGACATCAGAATAGAGGCGACCACACGCTTGATATCGGCGGTTTCGTCTACCACGACCGGGGTGTTGCCGGCGCCAACGCCAATTGCCGGTTTGCCGGAGCTATAGGCGGCTTTCACCATGCCCGGGCCGCCGGTGGCCAGGATCAGGTTGATATCAGGGTGGTGCATCAACTGGTTGGACAGCTCAACGGAAGGTTGGTCGATCCAACCGACGATATCTTTTGGCGCCCCGGCGGCAATGGCCGCCTGCAATACGATATCCGCCGCCTTATTGGTGGCATTTTTGGCGCGTGGGTGTGGTGAGAAAATGATACCGTTGCGGGTTTTCAGGCTGATCAGCGCTTTGAAGATAGCGGTAGAAGTTGGGTTGGTGGTTGGGACGATACCGCAAATCAGGCCGATGGGCTCTGCAATCGTGATGGTACCGAAAGTGTCATCTTCAGATAAGATGCCACAGGTTTTTTCATCTTTATATGCGTTGTAGATATATTCGGATGCAAAGTGGTTTTTGATCACTTTGTCTTCGGTGATCCCCATTCCGGATTCTTCAACGGCCATTTTGGCCAGAGGAATACGGGCATCGGCGGCGGCGAGGGCAGCAGCACGGAAGATTTTATCAACCTGCTCTTGGGTGAAGTTGGCATACTCACGCTGGGCTTTTTTGACGCGGGCAACAAGCTCGTTCAATTCAGCGACATTTGTTACAGCCATAGTGCTCTCCTGATAATGTTAAACTCTTTCAGTAAATAAGCCGTGCAAGCAACAAGTATAGACAGGATAAGTGGAAAGGGGCCCGCGCCCATGCCCTTCCTGGCCTGTACCGCTGATTTACTTAAAGAGCTTTGCCCTGCGTGTTAGGGGAGCCGTAGCAAAAGTGGCGAACAGCGGGCCGTTGCTGTTCATCGCTCTGACTACGACCAAGAGCTTACCCTATTATGAGGGGGCAATTTTGTGACGTACGTCATAAAAGTTTCATGCTGACACCATTCAGCAATGAATTAATGCGCATACGTTACTATCTGCAGTGAGGCGCCTGTCATTTTTAACCTAAAACAGTAAAAAACCACATATGGCGTTAACTGCAGCGTAATATTTTGTTCCCTGAGCCGCGGAGAGATAAAAATGCAATTTTCCGCGGATGGATCCGTAAGAGCAATTCGATTACATTAGCGCGTCGTGTAGCCTCGATGTGTCCGGTAGCGGTTACCTTTATAGCAGCCTTAGGTGGCAGTGTTCAATGTGGGGTGATTCGTGAGCCAGTCTCTGTTGGATTTTTCCGGTTATATTAAATTCTTTGTCGGCCTGTTCGCCCTGGTCAATCCGGTGGGCATTCTGCCGGTATTTATCAGCATGACCAGTTACCAGGCAGAGGCGGGGCGCAACAAAACCAACCTGACCGCCAATTTGTCGGTGGCGATCATCCTGTGGATCTCGCTATTTCTCGGCGGCGGCATCCTGAACCTGTTCGGTATCTCTATTGATTCTTTCCGCATCGCCGGCGGCATTCTGGTGGTGACAATCGCCATGTCGATGATCAGCGGCAAGCTGGGGGAAGATAAGCAAAACAAGCAGGAAAAATCAGAAAGCGCAATCCGTGAAAGCATCGGTGTGGTGCCGCTGGCATTACCCTTAATGGCCGGCCCGGGGGCGATCAGTTCAACTATCGTCTGGAGTTCGCGTTACCACAGTTGGCAAAACTTGCTGGGTTTTACCCTGGCTATTGCTCTGTTTGCTTTCTGTTGCTGGCTGTTGTTCCGGGCTGCACCTTTGCTGGTGCGTTTATTGGGGCAAACCGGTATTAACGTTATTACACGTATTATGGGGCTACTGCTGATGGCGTTGGGCATTGAATTCATTGTTACTGGCATCAAGACAATATTCCCTGGCCTGCTTTAAGCTGCAGGCTATTTATCCTGGCATGTGGCGTTGATGCTTCACTTTTTAAAATAAATTTTAATTTTTAAATTAATTTAACCTGCTGTAATAAAGTGCATTGAATGCCTCTTATTTCATCATCCTGCACTGTGGTAGGGCAGGTGTCTATTAATGTTCAATCCTGGTGGCGCAGTTAGTGGCATGGCTGCCGTTTTATCCTTCCGCATCTTCCCATTCACCATTGGCGTCACCTTTCCCCTATCTTTTATAAGGCTTGTTTCGGATAAGAACCGATGTTATTAGTGTTAGATTGCTAATCATTGGTTGTTTATTCTTTCACCACGGGCTTTGCCGTATAAAAGTTTGTTTAACCACAGGGCGCGCGTTTAGGGCGGTGTGTGGCGTTTTCGGCCCACCTATCGCCAGCTATTTATGGGGCGCTTTCATGTTAGCTCCAGGAATAAAACGGCGCCATAAAAAGTGCCTTCGATAATAGCTCGGCGAACCTCAGCCTTGTTGGAGGTCAACTCAGGGCCTGTGTGAATATTGCGGCGTTGCTTGATTCGCAGCGTTGTGAATGGCGGCCTGATAACCAGGCCTGGCTCCAACGCCATGATGGGATGGCGATAATAAAATGGGGTAATAATATGACCAACATCACAAAACCATCGCTCCTGGCTGCCGGCATGATTGCCGCGCTGGCCGGAGCCGGCAGCATAAACGCATTGGCTGCTGAGGTTCCTTCAGGGGTGCAATTGGCCGAAAAACAGGAAATCGTCAAAAACAACGGCGCGGAGGTGCAGTCGCTTGATCCGCACAAGATTGAAGGCGTGCCGGAAAATAACGTCACCCGCGATCTGATAGAAGGCCTGGCGAATAACGATCTCAACGGCGCCATCATACCCGGCGTGGCGGAAAGCTGGGACAACCAGGATTTTAAGGTTTGGACTTTCCACTTACGCAAAGATGCCAAATGGTCTAATGGCCAGCCGGTGACGGCGCAGGATTTTGTTTATAGTTGGCAACGGATCGTTGATCCGCAAACGGTATCACCCTATGCCAGCTATCTGCAATCTGCTCATGTGGTAAACGTCGATGACATTATCGCCGGCAAAAAAGACAAATCAATGCTGGGGGTGAAAGCGCTCGACGATCATACCTTCCAGGTCACCTTAAGCGAGCCGGTGCCTTACCTGGTGGAAATGACCCCGCACTATGCGATGAAGCCGGTCTATAAAGAGGCGGTGGAAAAATACGGTGAAAAATGGACCTTGCCGCAGAACTATGTCAGCAACGGCGCCTACAAATTGAAAGAATGGGTGGTTAACGAGCGCATAGTGCTGGAGCGAAATCCTGAATATTGGGATAACGCGAAAACCGTGATCAACAAGGTGACTTTCCTGCCGATAACCTCCGAGGTTACTGACGTTAACCGTTATCGGGCCGGTGAAATTGACATGACCTATAACTATTTGCCGATAGAACTGTTCCAGAAGCTGAAAAAAGATATCCCCAACGAGCTGCACGTCGATCCCTACCTCTGCACCTATTACTACGAAATGAACAACCAGAAAGCGCCGTTTACCGACGCCCGCGTGCGCGAAGCGCTGAAACTGGGGCTCGATCGCGACATCATCGTTAACAAAGTCAAAAACCAGGGCGACTTGCCGGCCTACAGCTTTACTCCGCCTTATACCGACGGCGCCAAACTCACCCCGCCGGCATGGTTTGGCTGGACGCAGGAGCAGCGTAATGAAGCGGGCAAAAAGCTACTGGCGGAAGCCGGCTATGGCCCTGGCAAACCGCTGACGTTCTCGCTGCTGTACAACACCTCTGATTTGCATAAAAAACTGGCGATTGCCGCCGCAGCCATCTGGAAGAAAAATCTGGGCGTGAACGTCAAACTGGAAAACCAGGAGTGGAAAACGTTCCTGGATACCCGCCACCAGGGCACCTTTGATGTTGCGCGCGCGGCCTGGTGTGCCGATTACAACGAGCCCAGCTCATTCGTGAATATCATGCAGTCAAACAGCAGCAGCAATACCACGCACTACAAAAGCGCGGCCTACGATCGCCTGATATCGGATGTTTTAACCGTAAAAACCAAAGATGAACGTGCCGCCCTGTATCAGAAAGCGGAAACGCAGTTGGATCAGGATTCGGTGATCGTGCCGGTCTATTACTATGTCAATACCCGGCTGGTGAAACCCTATGTCGGCGGCTATACCGGCAAAGACCCGCTTGATAACGTGTACGATAAAAACCTGTACATCATCAAGCATTGATACGGTCAGCGCCGGCGGCGTTTACCGCTGGCGCATAAGGCAATAAGAAGCCGTTATCAGGCTGCAAAGGGCTAAGGCAATGCTTAAGTTTATATTTCGTCGTTTATTGGAAGCGATCCCGACACTGTTTATCTTGGTCACCCTTTCATTTTTCATGATGCGGTTGGCGCCCGGTAGCCCGTTTACCGGGGAGCGGAGCTTACCGCCCGAGGTGATGGCCAACATTGAAGCCAAATACCATTTAAACGATCCGCTCTGGAAACAGTACGGCCAGTATTTGGCGCAGTTGGCGCATGGGGATTTTGGCCCGTCATTCAAATACAAAGACTATTCGGTTAACGATCTGGTGGCGGCCTCTTTCCCGGTATCCGCCAAACTCGGGGCGGCGGCATTCTTGCTGGCAGTGATCCTCGGGGTGAGCGCAGGGGTGGTGGCTGCGCTAAAGCAGAATAGCAAATGGGATTACACCGTGATGGGGTTGGCCATGACCGGCGTGGTGATCCCCAGCTTTGTGGTGGCGCCGTTGCTGGTGCTGATCTTCGCCATCATCCTGAAATGGCTGCCGGGTGGGGGGTGGAACGGCGGTGCGCCGAAGTTTATGATCCTGCCGATGGTGGCGCTTTCGCTGGCTTATATTGCCAGCATTGCGCGCATCACGCGTGGCTCGATGATAGAAGTGCTGCATTCCAATTTTATCCGCACCGCCCGTGCCAAAGGCCTGCCAATGCGGCGCATTATTTTGCGCCATGCGCTGAAACCGGCGCTGCTGCCCGTGTTGTCGTACATGGGGCCGGCGTTCGTCGGCATTATTACCGGTTCGATGGTGATTGAAACGATATTTGGCCTGCCGGGCATCGGCCAGCTGTTCGTTAACGGGGCGCTAAACCGAGATTATTCGCTGGTGTTAAGCCTGACGATTCTGGTCGGCGCGTTGACCATTCTGTTCAATGCGATCGTGGATGTGCTGTATGCCGTCATCGATCCGAAAATACGTTATTAATCGGAGCGCCGGTATGATCCTAAAGAAAAAAAACGGCGCGGCTTTGGCGCAGTTTAGCGAACAACTCGACGTGGAAGGGCGCAGCCTATGGCAAGACGCCCGCCGCCGCTTCATGCGCAACCATGCGGCGGTTGGCAGCCTGCTGCTGCTGGCGTTGATCGCACTGTTTGTGGTGTTGGCGCCGTGGCTGTCACCCTTTCGCTATGACGATACCGATTGGGAAATGATGTCGGCCGCGCCGAACCTGGCCTCCGCCCACTATTTCGGCACCGACTCCTCCGGCCGTGATTTGCTGGTGCGTGTGGCGATTGGCGGGCGTATTTCGCTGATGGTCGGTATTGCGGCCGCGCTGGTGGCGGTGATCGTCGGCACGCTGTATGGCTCGCTGTCCGGCTATCTTGGCGGCAGGATCGATTCGCTGATGATGCGGCTGTTGGAAATCCTCAATTCTTTCCCGTTTATGTTTTTCGTTATTTTGTTGGTGACTTTTTTCGGCCAAAACATCCTGCTGATTTTTGTGGCGATCGGCATGGTTTCCTGGCTGGACATGGCGCGTATCGTGCGTGGGCAGACGCTGAGCCTTAAGCGCAAGGAGTTCATTGAAGCGGCGCAGGTGAGCGGGGTGTCGACCCGCAACATTGTGCTGCGCCATATCGTGCCCAACGTGCTGGGCGTGGTGGTGGTTTACGCTTCCCTGCTGGTGCCGAACATGATTCTGTTTGAGTCCTTTCTTAGCTTCCTGGGGCTCGGCACGCAGGAACCATTAAGCAGTTGGGGCGCGCTGCTGAGCGATGGCGCCAACGCGATGGAGGTGTCTCCCTGGCTGTTGATGTTCCCGGCGGCCTTTCTGATTGTCACTCTGTTCTGTTTCAACTTTATCGGCGATGGCCTGCGCGATGCCCTCGATCCGAAAGACCGCTAAGGAGTGCCATGATGAGCACGCTTGATCATCTAATGCCGCAAACATCCACACCGCCGTTGCTGGTGGTCAATGATTTGCGGGTGCGTTTTTCAACCCAGGACGGCGAGGTTACCGCGGTGAACGCGCTGAACTTTGAACTGGGGTGGGGGGAAACGCTGGGGATTGTCGGTGAGTCCGGCTCCGGCAAATCGCAAACGGCTTTTGCGCTGATGGGGCTGCTGGCCGGCAATGGGCATATTACCGGCTCGGCAACCTTTAACGGCCGTGAAATTCTCAACCTGCCGGAACGCCAGCTCAATAAACTGCGCGCGCAGGAAATTGCGATGATCTTTCAGGATCCGATGACGGCGCTTAACCCCTATATGCGCGTGGGTGAACAACTGATGGAAGTGCTGATGCTGCACAAGCACATGGGCAAAAGCGCAGCGTTCGAGGCTGCGGTGCACATGCTGGACGCGGTAAAAATGCCCGAGGCGCGCAAGCGCATGCGCATGTACCCGCATGAGTTCTCCGGCGGGATGCGCCAGCGCGTGATGATCGCCATGGCGTTGTTGTGCCAGCCGAAGCTGCTGATTGCCGATGAACCGACCACCGCGCTGGATGTGACCGTGCAGGCGCAGATCATGGCGTTGCTACGTGAGCTGAAGCGGGAGTTCAACACCGCCATCATCATGATCACGCACGATCTGGGCGTGGTGGCCGGCATTTGCGATAAGGTGCTGGTGATGTACGCCGGCCAGACGATGGAGTACGGCAGTGCGCGCGACGTCTTTTATTCGCCGAGCCATCCGTATTCGATTGGGCTGCTGAATGCGGTACCGCGTCTGGACGCCGAAGACGGCTCCCTGGCGACTATCCCCGGCAATCCGCCCAATTTGCTGCGGTTGCCTAGCGGGTGCCCGTTCCAGCCGCGTTGCCCGTATGCGATGGCGCAGTGCGCCAGTATGCCGCCGTTAACGCCGTTTGCAAAAGGGCGCCGGCGTGCCTGTTTTAAACCGACGGAGGCGCTGGTATGAGCACAGTAGATGATAAGGCGGTGCTGCTGGAGGTGGACGATCTGAAGGTCCATTTTCTTGTACATGATGCCAAACGCTGGTTCTGGCAGCCGGCAAAAACCCTGAAAGCGGTGGATGGCGTTACGCTGCGTCTGCTTGCCGGGGAAACGCTCGGCGTGGTGGGGGAGTCCGGCTGCGGTAAATCCACCCTTGCCCGCGCGTTGATCGGCCTGGTGAAGGCCACCGGCGGCCGCGTCAGCTGGCTTGGGAAAGACATGCTCGGCCTGAGCGCTGCCGAATTGCATCGGGTCCGTGGCGATATCCAGATGATATTTCAGGATCCGCTGGCGTCGCTAAATCCGCGAATGAACATCGGCGAAATCATCGCGGAGCCGCTGAGCACGTATTTTCCTAAAATGCCGCGCCAGGAAGTGAAAGCCAAGGTCAAAGCGATGATGGAGAAGGTGGGTCTGCTGCCGAACCTGATCAACCACTATCCGCATGAGTTTTCCGGCGGGCAGTGTCAGCGCATCGGTATTGCGCGGGCGTTGATTCTGGAGCCGCGGCTGGTGATCTGTGATGAGCCGGTTTCAGCACTGGATGTTTCCATTCAGGCGCAGGTGGTGAACCTATTGCAGCAGTTACAGCGTGAGATGGGGCTAACGCTGATTTTTATTGCGCACGATCTGGCGGTGGTTAAACACATTTCCGATCGCGTACTGGTGATGTATTTGGGGCATGCGGTGGAGCTGGGAAGTTACGAAGAGGTCTACAATAATCCGTTGCATCCCTACACCAAAGCGCTGATGGCGGCGGTGCCAAGCCCGGATCCGGATAAGGAAAGAGAGAAACAGGTGCAATTGCTGGTGGGGGAACTGCCATCGCCGATTAACCCGCCTTCCGGCTGTGTGTTCCGCACCCGTTGCCCGATTGCCGGGCCGGAATGCGCGGTTACGCGCCCGTTGCTGGAAGGCAGTTTCCGCCATGCGGTTTCCTGCCTGAAGGTGGATCCGCACTAGGCGGGTTGCGGCAACGGCCTGCCCGCTTAACGTGGGGCAGGCCGTTAACGCAATGCGGTGCTGGCAGCTATTCTTTCCACAAGATATGGCAGAGCTTGTGAGCCTTTTCGCGGCAGATCAGCACGCGGGCGAACACGTCGTTGATGGGTTCGCCGTCAGCTTCCGCCAGCCCAATCACCACTTCGGCAAAGAAATCGGGGTTCAGATCGTAATCCACGTGCTCTTGCCAGTCTTCCGCAGGATCATACAGTTCGGCGCCGCCGCGCTCTTCAAACTGCAGGTTGAACAGCAGAATATCCGCCGGATCCAGATTATCGCCGGCGAGCTCGAGGAAAATGTCGTAAGCCTGTTCCAGCGTTTCGTCTTCGGTAAGGCGGTTATTCAAATCCATAAATAAAATCCTGAGAAAAATGATTTGGCGTTATTAAAGCACGCCCGCCGCCGCTTTTACAGCAATGGACTGAAAAAGTAGAACAGGCGTTCAACGATACGGTGCCAGAAGGGCCGCTTCAGCCATTGGGCAGGATCCAGCAACTGTGAGCGGGCGATATAATCATCTTGCACGCAGGCCAGGTCGCTGCCGAAGCCGTCATCGTCGATAACCAGCGTGATTTCAAAGTTAAGCCACAGGCTACGCATGTCCAGGTTAACCGTGCCGACCAGGCTAAGCTGGCCGTCGACCAACACGCTTTTGGTATGCAACAGGCCGCCTTCGAACTGATAGATTTTCACCCCGGCTTCCAGCAGCTCGGAGAAGAACGCGCGGCTGGCCCAACGCACCAGCATGGAGTCGTTTTCGCGCGGCACAATAATACTGACGTCTACGCCGCGTAGCGCGGCGGTGCAAATGGCGTGCAGCAGATCGTCGCTGGGCACAAAGTAGGGCGTTGTCATAATGAGCTGCTCACGTGCGGCATATACCGCTGTCAGCAGCGCCTGGTGGATCATCTCTTCCGGGAAGCCGGGGCCGGAGGCAATCACCTGGATAGTATGGCCGCTCTCCTGTTCGAACGGCATGATGTTGACGTCCGGCGGCGGCGGTAGAATGCGCTTGCCGGTTTCAATTTCCCAGTCGCAGGCATAGACGATCCCCATGGTGGTGGCCACCGGGCCTTCCATGCGCGCCATCAGATCCACCCACTGGCCGACGCCGGCGTCCTGTTTGAAGTAGCGCGGATCCACCATGTTCATGCTGCCGGTATAGGCAATATAGTTGTCGATCAATACCACTTTGCGGTGCTGCCGCAGATCCATCCGGCGTAAAAACACGCGGAACAGATTGACCTTGAGCGCCTCGACGACCTCGATGCCGGCATTGCGCATCATGCCCGGGTAAGCGCTGCGGAAAAATTGCAGGCTACCGGCAGAATCAAGCATCAGGCGGCAGTGCACGCCGCGCCGTGCGGCGGCCATCAGCGATTCGGCAACCTGATCCACCAGCCCGCCGGGCTGCCAGATATAGAACACCATCTCAATATTGTTGCGTGCCAGTCCAATGTCGCGGATCAGCGCGTTTAGCGTTGCGTCGGTAGTGGTCAGCAGTTGTAGCTGATTGCCTTTTACGCCGTCGATGCCCTGGCGGCGGTTGCACAATTCGAACAGCGGACTTGCCACTTCGCTGTATTCGGTGGCGAAAATTCTGCGGCTTTCTTTCAATTCGCTTAGCCAACGGGCGGTGGAAGGCCACATTGCTTTCGCACGTTCAGCCCGGCGTTTGCCCAGATTTAATTCGCCAAACGACAAATACGCCACGATGCCAAACAGCGGCAGAATATAAATGATCAGCAACCAGGCCATGGCGGACGGCACGGCGCGGCGTTTCATCAAAATGCGTAACGTCACACTGGCGATCAGTAGCCAGTAGCCGAATACCATTAACCAACTGACTACGGTATAAAATGTTGTCATAAAGGCGAAATATCCTGTTCGCAAACCACCAATGATGAGTGTATGCACAGATCGGAAAAAGAGGGAAACCCTTTCCGGCACTTACTGCTGTTGTGCAACGCCCAGGCGGCGCCCGGAGCGCTATTGCGCGCCGTCTGCGCCGAAATACGTCACTGCGTAACAAAGAGTCTATTTATAACATAAATATGATTGACTTAAGGAACTTACCTGCGGTGACAGCGGGTGTTTTGCCGTTGTATTTTAGCACGCTACCGATTTACCCGTGACTTGGCTCACGAATGGAAAGGGCTATAATGCATGCGCTTGGCTTAGCGAGGGAAAGAATATGAGACACAGTCGTAATGAAGTGGGCCGTTGGCGTATGCTGCGCCAGCAGCAGCGCCGCCGCCATCGCTGGTTGGAACGCCAGTCGTGCAGTAACCGCCATATTCTGCGGGTGCGGCACCGGCTGGACGGGCAGCATCGCCGGTCGCTGCTGTTCGCTGTTGCCTGCGAGTGGTAGCAAACAAACAGTCCCTTACGGGACTGTTTGCTTTCTCAGGGAATTATTTGCCCAGGTAGGCGTTCAGCATCCAGACCTGTTTTTCCTGCTCTTTGATATAATCGCTCATCAGGGAAGAGGTGCCTTCATCGCCGGCTTCCGCCGCCAGGGCCAGCAGCTCGCGCTGCTGGGTCAGCAAGATGGAGTAGCCGTCCAGCAGGCCGCCCAGCGTACCCTTATCATCAGTGACGTTGGTATCTTCTTTGATATCTGCGGTTTTCAGATAGTCGCTGAATGCATGGCGCGGCTGATAACCCAACGTCAGAATACGTTCTGCCAATTCATCTACTTTCGTCAGCAGATCGTTATAGGTTTCTTCAAATTTGACGTGGAGTTCAAAGAAATGCGGGCCGGAAATATTCCAGTGATAGCCGCGCACGTTCATATAAAGCACCTGATAGTTGGCCAGCAGCGCGTTCAGCGCTTCAGACAGTTTTGCTGAGTGTTTCGCATCCAGTCCAATGTGAGTTTTTGCTGACTTTTTCGTCGTTGCCATAATAATCTTCTCCTGATTATTGGTTCCGGTGGTTTACACAGATAAAGGCCCATACAAACACGGTAGCGGGACATGCTTAACCCTGGCGTGTATCGGCGTGTTCAATCCATAACGCAAACTCCGGAAACAGTGTACGCACAATGCTTTAACGGAAAAAGCGTCTTTTTGCTTTTGGCGCTATCGGCCGCCTGAACCGCTGGATTATTCAGGTAACGCCGTTGCGGGTGATGCTGCAATGGACGTGGTCTTTTAACGGCGTAACTCAAGGGTTCACACCCTTATTATTGCGCGTGCTATTGGAAAATAAGTGTAAAAACAGGTAATTGTACTCAGATGAATAGATGTTACTTACTTTATGGCATGGTGAAATGAAAAAAAGCTTAATAACGCTCGTCGGGGTGCTGGCATTAACCAGCGCGTTTTCGGCAATGGCCAACCGCTGTATTGAAACCCGGGCAGGGATCGATGTGGGCTCCGGCAGCACCAAGATCCAGGTGGCGCAGGTGGATATTTGCCGGCAAACCCTGGGCAAAGTGTTATATGAAGATCAACGCCCGGTAGGGTTTAACGCCGATCTGGCTAAATCGACCAATAACCAACTTGGCAGCGCCATCCAGCAACAAGGGCTGGCCGCGTTGAGAGCGCTGGTGACGAAGGCGCAAACCTTCCACCCGCAACGTATCACCGGCGTGGCGACGGCGGTATTTCGTTCGGCGGCCAACGGCCAACAGGTCATTGATGCTTTTAACCAACAGCTCGGCGTGCAACTGAAGGTCATTTCCCAGCAGCAGGAGGCCGAACTGGGGTTCCTGTCGGCAAAGGCGGCGTTGCACGATAATCGCCTGCGCAATGAAGATTTGCTGGTTTGGGATATCGGCGGCGGCTCAATGCAGATGACGGCCTTTCGCCAGCAAGGGGGCCAGACGGTCACCGATATCTATCAGGGCAAGTTGGCTTCGGTTACTCTAAAAGACTTCATCACTCTGGTGCTGCAAAACAAAGATCCGCAAGCAGACAACACGCCGAACCCGATTGGTTCGCTACGCAATACGGTGCTGCGTTACGTGGCGTTTTATGCCCGCACCCACGTTAGCCCGCAAATTAAACAAGATATCAAAACCCGCAGGGTGATCGGCATCGGCGGTGTGCATGGTTATTCGATCAAAGCGCAGGTGCAGCCCGCGGGCAACACCTATACCCAGGCCGATCTGGCGCGCGTGGTGCAACGCCAGGTATGGAAAGGGGACTCGGAACTGGCCGGGGATTACCGCGCGACCGATGTCAGTAACCTGTTGCTGGTGGAAGGCTTTATGCAGGCGTTGGCGATCCCGCAGGTGACCATCGTGAAAGCCAGCCTGATTCAGGGGATACTGATCCAGTAACCTTATATTGATGTGGTGTTAAACGGCAAAAGGCCTCCGAGCATCGGGGGCCTTTTGCGTTATCTGGCCGCCATCAGGCCGGTAAAGCCCATGAAGGCTAACGACATCCGCCCGGTGGTGATCAGCGAGATAGAGGAATCTTTGAACAGAGCCGGAACGTTAGCCACCGTCAACGCCGTAGAAGATTGCTGCCGGAAATGTGTGGCCGGCGTTATCGCTGGTCAGTGATAAGAAAGTCGTGGAAATAACACGCTTCTATACTGTTGCTATAAAAGCGTGTTGATCCGTTGGGGCATTGCGCCAGTGAATGGCCTATCAGAACACTTGCTTAAACGGCTTTACCGTGACCTCGCCATAAACCCCCGCATCAACATACGGATCCTGCTCGGCCCAGGCTTTGGCTTCGGCTAATGAAGGGAATTCGGCGATCACCGTGGAACCGGTAAAACCGGCGCTGCCGGGATCACTGCTGTCAATGGCCGGGTTTGGGCCGGCCACCACCAGGCGGCCTTGGTCACGCAGCGCCTGCAGGCGGGCCAAATGGGCCGGGCGTGCGGCCAGGCGGTTTTCCAGGGAGTTGGCAACGTCTTGTGCGTAAATCAGATAAAGCATGTTTAACCTTTAGAATCATTGCTATATAACGGTAAAATCAAGGTAGCGCAAAATATGCGCCAAGGAAACGATTTTCACCGGTGCGGGGGCGGGTGCCTTGAAGCAGCCGCCTTTTATCCGTATCATGCCGCCCGCATGATATATTCAGAAAATGAATGAGAGGTGAGGGAAAATGACGGAACTGGTAAGAGAAAAACTCGATTTGCCAGCGGGGAAAAAGAAGCTGTTGTTGCACTCTTGCTGCGCGCCCTGTTCCGGTGAGGTGATGGAGGCTATCCAGGCTTCCGGTATTGAGTACACCATTTTTTTCTACAATCCGAACATTCATCCACAGAAAGAATATTTGCTGCGCAAAGAGGAAAACATCCGCTTTGCTGAAAAACACGGCGTGCCTATTATCGATGCTGATTATGATACCGATAATTGGTTCGCCCGCGCCAAAGGTATGGAGAATGAACCGGAGCGCGGCATTCGTTGCACCATGTGTTTTGATATGCGGTTTGAACGCACTGCGCTGTACGCCTATGAACATGGCTTTGACGTCATCTCCAGTTCGCTGGGCATTTCCCGCTGGAAAAATATGCAACAGGTTAATGATTGCGGTACCCGCGCCGCGCAAAAATACCCGGATTTGATTTACTGGGATTATAACTGGCGCAAGAAGGGCGGATCGTCACGCATGATTGAAATCAGCAAGCGTGAACGTTTTTACCAGCAGGAGTACTGCGGCTGCGTTTACTCACTGCGCGACGCCAACCTGCACCGTAAATCCCAGGGGCGGCCGTTAATCAAACTGGGCGTTTTATATTACGGTGATGAGGAGTAACGCATCGCGTGCCGGCCGTAAGTCCGCATATTTACTGCCCCAATGAAAGATGGGCATCTGCCGCAAGCGGGTGCCGCTTCTTGAGCCGCCCAACCGTTATTCGTTATTTTCGTGCGCAGATCGCCAAACGCTCGCAGCTAGCCAGAAAGTCGCCGGCTGCTTCCGGCATTTTTTTGTTTTATATCAGTGCATAGCGTAGCCGGATGCATCAGCATAGAAAGCCTCCTAATTCATGAGGGGGGCTTTCGCGCCAACCGGCAACGCTGGGCGGCGTGATAACGAGTCAGTTCATTTTGCCGGCTTTTCCGTTTACCTCTCCAGAAAAGGTTAAAACTCCGTGTCATCGCGTTAAAAGCCAGGTTATAAACGGGCCAATAACCTTGCTAACTGCAGGTTTTAACGGCAAATAGTCATGATTAGAGCAATAGTTTGCTTTCGTTATTGAATATGATTGCTATTTGCATTTAAACTTGGCGAATCCGAGGAAACAGAATCATTATGCCGCTAAAAAAGATGTTGCCTATTCGCCGTTTGTCAGTGCCGATTGTTCTTTCCGTTGGCTTACACAGTGCCCTGGTGGCCGGTTTACTCTATGCGTCCGTCAAGGATGCCATGGAGCTGCCAAGGCTGGAAGAGGCGCCAATTAGCGTCATGATGGTGAATTCCGAAACCATGACGGAACCGCCGCCGCCGTCCGCTGCGGAGCCTGAGCCGCAGCCTGAAGAGCCACAACCGGTTGCAGAGCCTGAGCCAGAACCCGAGCCGGAGGTCGTGCAAGAACCGCCGCCGCCGGTGCCGGTGGCTATTCCTAAACCTGAACCGGAAAAACCCAAGCCGAAGCCAAAACCGAAGCCAAAGCCGAAGGTTGAAAAGGCGATAAAACGCGAACAAAAACGCATTGCGCCCCCGCGCGATCCTTCGCCGTTCGAGAATAATGCGCCAAGCAACGCGTTGGCGAATGCGCCGGTCAAGCAGGCGCCGAATGCGCCGGTGCAAGGGGATTCACTTGACGTTGCGCCGCGTGTCATCAGCCAGGTAAAACCGACTTATCCGATGCGTGCGCGTGCCTTGCAGATTGAAGGCCGGGTTCGGGTGCAGTTTGATATCGACAGCGATGGCCGCGTGGATAACGTGCGTATTCTGTCAGCAGAGCCGCGTAATATGTTTGAACGTGAAGTTCGCCTGGCGCTGCGCAAGTGGCGCTATGAAGGTAAAACGATTAAGAATCACACAATTAATATTGTATTCAAGCTTGACGGCACCACGACGGTGAACTGAGTCTGTCCGGTTGTCATAAAAAAGGGCCGCATTCAACTGCGGCCCTTTTTCGTGGCAAAGGCTGGCGTTTATTCGCCGCCTTCGCCGCGGAAGTTCCTTTTGCCATCCGGCAGCGGGCGCGAGTGGCCTTCGTCGTCAACGGCGACATAGGTAAATACCGCTTCGGTGGCGCGGTAGCGCTGGCCGATAGGTGCCGAGGAAACCTTTTTCACCCACACTTCAACATTGATGGTGATTGAGCTACGCCCGGTGCGTATGCACTGGGCGTAGCAGCAGATGACATCCCCCACGGCGACCGGTTTCAGGAAGGTCATTCCGTCAACGCGCACGGTAACCACGCGCCCTTCAGCAATCTCTTTTGCCTGAATCGCACCGCCAATGTCCATTTGCGACATTATCCAACCGCCGAAAATATCGCCGTTGGCATTGGTATCGGCAGGCATCGCCAATGTTCGTAATACCAGCTCACCGCTGGGTAAAGGTCGTTGTTGTGTCATCGCTTTCCGCTTTGATAACGTGGTTCAAAAAAGCCCGCTGGTGAGCGGGCATGGTGCAGGGCGCTACTTCTTCTGTTCTGCTGGCATATGTTTATAAATATAGACGCCGCTGAGCAAGGTGAAGACCAGCGTCAGCGCCGTCAGGCCGAACACTTTAAAATTGACCCAAACGCTTTGCGGCAGCCAGAACGCAACATAAATGTTCGCCAGACCGCAGGCCAGGAAAAACAGCGCCCAGGCAAGGTTAAGGTTGTTCCACACGCGATCGGGCAGCGCCAACTCTTTGCCCAACATGCGCTGGACCAGCGGCTTTTTCAGCACCAGTTGGCTTATCAGCAACGCCAGTGCAAACAGCGTATAAATAACCGTCACTTTCCATTTAATAAACAGATCGTTGTGGAATACCAGGGTCAGGGTACCGAATACGGCCACCATGATGAAAGTGATCAGCGTCATTTTCTCTACCTTGCGGTATTTAACCCAGGTAAAGACCAACGCCAGCGCCGTGGCGGCAATGAGGGCGCCGGATGCAACGTAGATATCGTAGAGCTTATAAAAAGCAAAAAAGACGATGAGTGGGAGGAAATCAAGAAATTGCTTCATAAATCAATCCATCATTTGTTCATCGGCAGACTATACCGGATTCGGCTGTGTCTGTGTACCGCAGGCAAACGCCGATTATCGACGTTTCTCTGCGGGAATTCCGCAGGCCCGGCGAATATTTGCATAACCTTACGATTATATCTGCAGGCCGCCGATGCAATGCAAAAGGCCCAAATAACTAGGGCACGTCGGTTGACGTGCCCTACGTTGCGAAGGCGTTGTTAGCTGCGTAGCAGCATATACAGCCGGAACAGATAAATCAGCAGCAGCGCTGATATCAGATTGCTGAGCGCGGTTAGCACCACGCTGGCAACGTTTGGCGTTATCGCCGACAGATGGCTGACCAGGAACAGCACCAGCAGCTTCGCCGCCAGCCACAGCATCATGGCCGGCACAATCACGCGTGCGTTGGAGAACGCCAGCTTGCTGCTTTGCTTGAGCGAAGCAAATACGCCTTTTTTATCTGCGGTGGCAATCACCGGCGCTAACGAGAACGCAACAGCCAAAATAACGCCGGGCACCACAAACAGCATTAAGCCGAGCTGGATCAGCAAGGTGCCGATAAACAGCAACAGCAACAGGCGCGGTAAAATAGGGGCGGAAATACCGATTGCGCGCAGCGCGCTGGTTTGTACCCCTTCAGACACCAGGCGGATAAGCGTCAGCATCCCGCCAACCAACAGAACATTCCCTACCAGCGCAGAGACGGTGGCGGCGGCGGAAACCTTCAGCAACACCATTTGCTGCTCGGGCGACATCTGTTGGATGATTTCCTGGATCCCAATCCCGGTAGAGGACGTAAAGTCATTTTCCGCCGTCGTCAGGATCTGTAACTGTTCCGCACTCGGGCTGAATACCTGGTTGAGCAGGACAGAAATAAACGCGGTTAACAGCGCCAGCAGCAAAATGCTGACCAGTTGGTTGCGGAAAAAGTTAAAACTGTCACGGTACAACGTGTTGGCCGTGATAGGCATGCAGACTCCTTGGCATTAAGAACAGAGATAAGTAGGGCAGTGCCATCAGGCCGCCGCAGGGGAACGATTTCAACGCGCGTTTATACCGATCGCCTGCCAGGGGCAGCCTGGCAAAAGGCGACGGTTTTTACGGCCGGCGGGTGAAATGGCTACGCCCCACAACGGTGCACTGCTGTAGTGGTGATTGTACCCTGTTCCGCTTCGCTGTGGCACCCCATCAGTGGTACAGCGCTGATTTCTTCAGCAGCGTTAGCGCTGGGCAGGGGCAGCGGTTTTTCCATCGGCAAAGGCGGCAGGCCGTAGCGCGCACGTGCGCGATCGCAGGCCTCGTTACGCAGGCCGTTCAAGCCGGATTTGTCAAATTCCCGGCAGGGGGACGGCCGGTTGAGGTAAATAGAGCAGGAAACGGCCTTGCCGATCTCGCCGTCCAATGCGGTGCAACGGGGGGATTTGCTGTTCGTCCCCTGCATACAACGCAGAAACGGGGTGAGCGGCTCGGTTAATGACGTGGGGACAACTCCGCCGCCGTCATCGGCTTCAGCCCAGTAAAATGATACGCGGAAATAGGCGCAGCAGGCGCCACAGCTAACACAGGGATTATTGAATTCGCTCATCTTGATTGCCCACCGACTCCTCACGGCCACCAACCAAAACCAACATCGATGCAAGACGTTACTCAGTGGCCGAATGTTTGGCAACTGAAATTTCACGCGGCGCACTATTTGCCATAAATCGTGATTTTTGATGTAGATCAATCCGCTATTTATTAGCGTGTTAGGTAACCTTGTTTTTAGTGGGAATTTGAATTTTTACCCATAAGATGTGATCTCGATTGGATCATAAATACCCGTTAGCAGGTATATTCGTTGAAACTTTAACCACACAAATGGAATGGATAATGAAAAAGACAACTCTGGTGGTACTGGCGGCCATGATGGCACCGATGTTGGCAAGTGCGCATCAGGCCGGTGATTTCTTGTTCCGCGCCGGCACCGCGACCGTTCGGCCGACGACGGGCTCTGATGATGTGCTCAATCAGGGCTCATTCGATGCGAACAACAATACTCAGCTCGGCCTGACCTTCGGTTACATGGTCACGGATAATATCGGTGTGGAATTGCTGGCCGCGACGCCGTTTCGTCATAAGGTCTCGCTGCATGGTTCGGGGGTGAGTGGCGATATCGCAACCATTCATCACTTGCCGCCAACCCTGATGGCGCAGTATTACTTTGGCGATCGGCAGGATAAACTGCGCCCATATCTGGGCGTCGGTGTGAACTACACCATGTTCTTTGATGAAAAATTCAATGACAACGGTAAGGAAGCCGGGTTGAGTAACCTGAGCCTGAAGAACTCATGGGGCGTTGCGGCGCAGGCAGGGCTGGATTACAACCTGGATGAGCATTGGCTGCTGAACATGTCGGTCTGGTGGATGAATATCGAAACGAAAGTCCGCTTTGACGATAATGCCGGTGGCCACCACAGCATTGATACCCGGTTGGATCCGTGGGTGTTTATGTTTGGGGCCGGTTATCGCTTTTGATGCGGAATGCTTACATGGGGAGGCGCAGTATTGCGCCTCCTGTTTAACGCTACTTGACTCGCATGTCGTTCGCGACGGTTCTGACGCCGGCCACGCCGCGGGTGATTTGAATCGCCCGGTTTGCATCGGCCTGCGAGCTGACGAACCCGCTTAATTGCACCCGCCCTTTAAACGTTTCTACGTTGATTTCCGTGGATTTTATTCCTTTATCTGCCAGCAATGCTGATTTTACTTTGGTGGTAATGACGGTATCGTCGATATAGCCGCCGGTTCCTTCCGATTTTGCCGTCGGTGCGCAGGCGCTAACCGCTACGGCCACCAGGGCCGCCATGCATAAGGCCGAAATGGTCTTAAATAGCTTCATAAATTACTCTCCATGCAATGTTATTGTTTGAAACTACGCTCGGTTTTTAACCTGCCGTTTTTGCTTGTTTAAGCGAAAAGAGGTAGGACCCAGAGTATTGTGGAACAGGAAACGCGGAAGTTCAAATAGGCGTGCCGATGCGGCGGGGGAAAGCTGCGGGCATCAGGCTGCCCGCAGCTGATGCGTCAGGCGCGGGTTGCGGCCTTCATTTCACTGACGAATTTACCCAGCTTGGCCAGCATTTCTTCCGGTTGCGCCTGGTTTTGCTCAATGATTTTTACAATTGCCGAACCGGAGATGGCGCCGGCGGCGCCCGCTTGCAGCGCCGCGCGCACCTGCGCCGGCTCGGAAATGCCGAAGCCCTGCAGCGGCGGGGCAGCGTGGTATTCACGCAGCGTATCCACCAGATGATGCAACGGCAACTGCGCTCGGCTTTCGGTGCCGGTGACCCCGGCGCGTGACAGCAGGTAGGTGTAACCACGTCCATGGGATGAAATTTCACGCAACAGATCGTCACTGGCGTTCGGCGGGCAGATGAAGATCGGGGCGATGCCATGGCGCAGCGCCGCGGCGCGGAACGGCGCGGACTCTTCAAACGGCACGTCAGCGATCAACACCGAATCGACGCCCACCTCGGCGCAGCGCGCATAGAACGCGTCGATGCCTTTGTGGAACACCAGGTTGGCATACATCAGCAGGCCGATGGGCATAGCCGGGTGCTTTTGGCGGATCGCCGCCAGCATTTCGAAGCAGTGGGTGGGCGTTACCCCGGCGGCAAAGGCGCGCAGGGCCGCACTCTGAATGGTCGGCCCGTCCGCCAGTGGATCGGAGAACGGGATGCCTAGCTCCAGTGCGTCGGCGCCGTTTTCTACCAGGGTATCGATAATCTGCAGCGACAGGGCCGGGTTAGGATCGCCAAGCGTCACGAACGGAACGAACGCACCTTCCTTGTTGCTTTCCAGGCGTTTAAACAGTTGCTGATAACGTTCCATCAAATTTCTCCCCGTGCTTTCAGAATGTCGTGAACGGTAAATATGTCTTTGTCACCGCGGCCAGACAGGTTGACCACCAAAATTTGCTCTTTCTGCGGCGTTTCACGGATCATTTTCAGCGCATGTGCCAGAGCATGGGAGGATTCCAGCGCGGGAATAATGCCTTCATGGCGGGAAAGCGCTTTGAAGGCATCCAGGGCTTCATCATCGGTGACAGAAACGTATTCCGCACGGCCGATGCTGTTCAGATGCGCATGCTGCGGCCCGACGGAAGGGAAGTCCAGCCCGGCGGAAATAGAATACGATTCTTCGATTTGCCCTTCAGAGGTCTGCATCATCGGGGATTTCATGCCGAAGTAGATACCGACCTGGCCATGCTTAAGCGGTGCGCCGTGCTGGCCGGTTTCAATCCCAAGCCCGGCCGGTTCTACGCCGATCAGGCCAACGCCCGGCTCATCAATAAAGTCCGCAAACATGCCGATGGCGTTGGAACCGCCGCCAACGCACGCCAGCACGGCATCCGGCAGGCGCCCTTCGCGTTCCAGAAGCTGCGCTTTGGTTTCTTCGCCGATCATGCGCTGAAATTCGCGGACGATCGTCGGGTAAGGGTGCGGGCCGGCTGCGGTACCGAGCATGTAGTGGGCGTTTTCATAGCTGCCGGACCAGTCGCGCAGCGCCTCGTTACAGGCATCTTTCAGCGTAGAGGAACCGCTGTGCACCGGGATCACTTCGGCGCCCATGAGGCGCATACGGAACACGTTGGGTGACTGACGCTCCGCATCCTTGGCGCCCATATACACGCGGCACTTCAGGCCGAGCAGGGCGCTGGCGAGCGCAGATGCCACGCCGTGCTGGCCGGCGCCGGTTTCTGCGATGATTTCGGTTTTCCCCATGCGTTTGGCGAGCAACGCCTGGCCCAACACTTGGTTGGTTTTGTGCGCGCCGCCGTGCAGCAGATCTTCGCGCTTCAGATACAGTTTGGTTTTGGTGCCGGCCGTCAGGTTTCTGCACAGCGTCAGTGCGGTGGGGCGCCCGGCGTAGTTTTTCAGCAGATCGTTGAATTCCGCCTGGAACGCCGGATCTCGCTGGGCACTGACAAAGGCTTCTTCCAGTTGTTGCAGCGCGGGCATCAGAATTTGCGGCACATACATGCCACCAAATTCACCGAAATAGGGGTTAAGCAGCGTCATTTTTTTCCCGTCTTATCCATTAATTAGAATGATTGTGAATCAGTAGGCGCGTAGCGTCTGAAATACCGCAGCTAGAAGATTGGCATCTTTGATGCCCGGCGCGCTTTCCACGCCGGAGTTGAAATCCAGCCCGGCGCAGCCCAACTGTGCGGCCGCGACGCAGTTGTCGGCGCTCAGCCCGCCGGCCAGCATGACGTTATCCAGCTTCTCGCCGTGCAACATGGCCCAGTCAAAGCGTTGCCCGCTGCCGCCAGCACCGTTATCCAATAGATAGCGATCCACCTGCTGCAGGTTACGCGCCGGCAGGCTGTCTTTCACACTCAGCGCTTTCCAGATCTGGCATTCGGCCGGCAGTTCGGCCCGCAGCGCGTTGATATAGGCCTGATCTTCCGCGCCGTGCAGCTGTACCGCGCGCAGCCCAAGCTGGCTGGCGGTTTGCGCCACAGTACTCACCGGTGCATCGCTGAACACACCGACGTACTTCAGCGGCGCGCCGGCGATGATGCTGCGCGCACGCTCGATATCCACGCAGCGTGGCGAGCGCTCGACGAAAATCAGCCCGCCGTAGTTAGCGCCCGCCTGTTCAGCGGCGGCGGCGTCCTGCGGCCGGGTCAGCCCGCACACCTTGTTATCGCCAAGCAGCACCTTGCGCACCGCGGCGCGCAGATTGTCTTCGGCCATCAGCGCGCTGCCAATCAGGAAGCCGTTGGCAAAGCGGCTGAGTTCACGCACGTGGCCATAGCTGTTGATGCCGGACTCGCTGATTACCGTCACGCCGTGCGGTACGCGCGGTGCCAGGCTGCGGGTGCGATCCAGGTTAATGCTCAGATCCCGCAGATCGCGGTTATTGATGCCCACCACGCGGGCGCCCAGGGCGATCGCGCGTTGCAGTTCTTCTTCACTGATCACTTCGGTCAGCACGCCCATCTTCAGGCTGTGCGCCACGGCGGCGAGCTGACGGTATTGATCGTCATCGAGTACCGACAGCATCAGTAGAATCGCATCACCCTGGTAATAGCGTGCCAGGTAGATCTGATACGGATCGATGATGAAGTCTTTGCACAATACCGGCTGCGTTACCGTTTTGCTCACTTGCGTGAGGAACTCGAAATTGCCTTGAAAATATTTCTCATCGGTCAGCACGGAAATTGCCGAGGCGTAATCTTTATAGACCGTAGCGATGCTGACCGGATCGAAGTCTTCACGGATCAACCCTTTGGAAGGGGATGCCTTTTTACATTCGAGAATAAATGCCGTTTTGCTGCCCTGCAGCGCATGGTAGAAACTGCGTGTGCTGGGGGTTATCTGGTTTTGAAAGCTGGCCAGCGGCTGTTGTTGCTGTCGTGCTGCGATCCATTGCGCTTTGTCACGAACAATTTTGTTGAGCACGGTTTCCTGCATCATTTATCCTCTTGCTGCCAATGCGGTTACACGCTGGTAAGCCTGCCCGCTATGTATCATATCCAATGCCTGCTGTGCGTTCTGCCGCAGGTCTTCATTACCGAAAAGTTTCAGCAGCAACGCCACGTTGGCGGCCACTGCGGCGGCATGCGCCGGCTCGCCCTTACCTTGTAACAACCGTGCCAGAATGTCACGGTTTTCTTCCGGAGAGCCGCCCTGCAACGCTTCCAGCGGGTAGGTTTGCAGGCCGAACGACGCCGGGCTTAGCGTATAGCTTTCAATCATGCCGTTATTGAGTTCGGCCACGTGGGTGGTGGTATGGATCGCCACTTCATCCATGCCGCCGCCGTGAACCACCGCTGCACGTTGGTAACCCAGCACACGCAGGGTTTCAGCGATCGGCAGCACCAATTCCGGGCTATAGACGCCAATCAGCGCCAGCGGTGGGCGCGCCGGGTTAATCAGCGGGCCCAGCACGTTGAAAAGGGTACGGGTTTTCAACTGTTGGCGCACCGGCATCGCATGGCGGAACCCGGTGTGATACTGCGGGGCGAACAGGAAGCAAACGCCCAGATCGTCCAGCGCCTGACGGGCTTCTTCCGCCGGCAGATCAAGCCGGATGCCGAAGGCGGCCAGCAGATCGGAAGAGCCAGAGCGGCTGGAAACGCTACGGTTGCCGTGCTTCGCGACTTTCGCTCCGCAAGCCGCCGCCACAAACGCGCTGGCGGTGGAAATATTGATGCTGTTGGTGCCGTCGCCGCCGGTGCCGACGATATCGGCGAACAGGTAATCCGGCCGCGGGAATGGCTTGGCATCCGCCAGCAGCGCCTGTGCTGCGCCGGCAATTTCCTCCGGGCGTTCGCCGCGGATTTTCATGCTGATCAGCGCCGCCGCCAGTTGGCTGTTTTCCAACTCGCCGCGCACGATGCCGCCGAATAGTTGTTGGCTTTCCTGCTGGCTTAGCGGTTGGGCGCCGTACAGTTTTTCAAGAATAGGTTGCATGGTGGTCACTCCTGTCCTTATTTCGCCAGCGCCCAGGCCAGGGTTTGCTCCAGCAAACGCGCGCCGTGGGTGGTGAGAATCGATTCCGGGTGGAACTGGAAGCCGCAAACGCGTTGGGCGTCATTACGCACCGCCATCACCATTTCGCCAAAGTGCGCATTGACGGTCAGTTCGGCGGGAATGTTGCTGCCGACCAGTGAGTGGTAGCGGGCCACCGGCAGCGGGTTCACCATGCCGGCAAACATGCCTTCGCCGTCGTGGGTAATCGGCGATGCCTTGCCGTGCAGAATCTCGCCGGCCTGGCCGACATGGCCGCCGTAGGATTCGATAATGGCCTGGTGGCCAAGGCAGATGCCGATAATCGGCAATTGCCCACGCAGGCGTTGCAGCAGTTCCGGCATACAGCCAGCGTCGGCCGGTGTGCCTGGGCCAGGGGAGAGCACCAGCACCGGCTGCTCCATCTGTTGCAGGCGCTCAATGATGGTATCGGCGGCGATCTGGTTACGGTAAACCACCACCCGGTGGCCGCTGGCGCGCAGTTGATCGACCAGGTTGTAAGTAAAGGAATCGACGTTGTCGAGTAACAGAATATCCGCCATCAGAACACCTCCTTGGCCTGATGCGCGCTGGCGATAGCACGCAGCACGGCACGTGCCTTGTTTCTTGTTTCATCGGCTTCCGCTTGCGGAACGGAATCCAGTACCACCCCGGCGCCGGCCTGCACGGTCGCGATCCCGTCTTCAACATACGCCGAGCGGATGACAATACAGGTATCCAGATCGCCATGCGCGGTGAAGTAGCCGACGGCGCCGCCGTAGCTGCCGCGGCGGGAGCCTTCAGACGCAGCGATAAGCTGCATGGCGCGCACTTTCGGCGCGCCGCTGAGCGTGCCCATGTTCATACAGGCCTGGTAGGCGTGCAGTACGTCCAGATCTTCACGCAGGGTGCCGACCACGCGCGAGACCAAGTGCATAACGAAAGAGTAACGGTCGACTTTGGTCAGATCGGCGACGTAACGGCTACCGGCCTGGCAGATGCGCGCTAGGTCATTGCGCGCTAAATCCACCAGCATCAGGTGCTCGGCCAGTTCTTTGTGATCGGTGCGCATTTCCAGTTCGATGCGGCTATCGAGATCCAGATCCAGCGAACCGTCGGCGCGGCGGCCGCGCGGGCGAGTGCCGGCGATCGGGTAGATTTCAATCTGGCGGTTGTTGGCATCGTATTTCAGCGCGCTTTCCGGTGACGCGCCGAACAGCGTGAACTCATTATCCTGCATAAAGAACATGTAGGGGCTGGGGTTGTTTTCTTTCAGCGTTTTATACGCCGCCAACGGCGCCGGGCACGGCAGTGAGAAACGGCGGGACGGCACGACCTGGAAGATTTCACCGTGACGAATAGCCTGCTGCAGGGTGCTGACCACGGCACCGTACTCTTCATCGCTTTGGTTACAACTGAGCTGCATGTCTTCAATCTGTTGCTGAGGGATCGGCAACGGTGTTTGCTTGATTTGCGCCTGTAACTGCTCCAGGCGTTGCTGCAAGCGCCGTTCTTCGCCGGCGTCAGGGGTGAACAGGCTGGCCTGCAGGCGGGTAGTGCGGTGTTGGTGATCCAACACCAGCAAGGTTTCCGCCAGATAGAAGCAAAAATCCGGGCAGCGTTGATCGTGGCGCAGCGCCGGCAGATCTTCGAACCCCGCCACCAGATCGTAGGCGAATAGCCCGCCGAGTAGCATGGCTTCACGCTCATCGACTGGCGTTTCGACCAGCGCCAGCAGGGTGCGCAGCGCATCGAATACCGATAACGAACGCAGGCGCGCGTCTTCGTCCTGCACGCTATCTATGACCGGGAACGTCAGCACGCGGCCATTGGGCTGCACCTGAATCGCCACTTCAGCCGGCAATGCGTTGTCCAGCAGCGGCAATAAGGCCGCGCCGTTGGCGGTCAGCGCCTGGATGGTCACCGTGCGTTCCAGCGCAGTGATGCGCAGCGCACTGTCAACCACCAGCAGGCTTTTTAGATCTTCTTTGCTGTTGATCTCGGCTGATTCCAGCAGCAAGGTCGCCGGGCGTGCGCCGCACAGTTGATTGAACAGACTGGTGGGATCCCCACGGTAGATGGCTTGCGCCGTGAGCAGTTTCAGCTGTGGTTTGGTGTTTATCATGATGATTCCAGTTGAATTTTGTCCATAAAAAAGCCCGCATGCGATGCGGGCTTAGGAAATCTGCAGTGTCAAATGACAGGTATGCGCGATTATACCGCCCGCGGAAGGGAGGTGCGCCACCAACGAAGAAGAGAAGTTTGCTTGCTCATTTATGTGCTCTCTTGGATTATCATTTAACCTGTAACTGGTGTACTAGTTAACTAGTTCAGTGAGGTAAAGTCAACCCCTTTCTGAAGAATGTTTTTGTCTGCCGCTGGCAGAACATTTGCAGGCACATAACCGGCAAGGTGAGAATAGATTTCCGTCCGCCCGGGCTTAACGGTTATGATAATCCTCCCAGCCATAGCCGGATATTTCTTTTGACACACACGCCGTTACCTTCTTCAGCATTCACCCTGTACGATCTTCACAGCCACACCACTGCATCTGACGGCTATCTTTCGCCAACGGAACTGGTGCTGCGGGCGGTGGAAATGCGCGTCGGCGTGTTGGCGATTACCGACCACGACACCACCGAAGGTCTGGCAGAAGCCACCGCCGCCATCGCTCACCACCGCTTACCGCTGCAGCTGATCAATGGGGTGGAAATTTCAACCCTGTGGGAAAACCACGAAATACATATTGTTGGGCTGGGCATGGATATCCAGCACCCGGCGCTGCTTCAGCTTTTGGCCGAACAGGCCGAGCGCCGTCGGCAGCGCGCCCAGGCGATCGGCGAACGGTTGGCGAAAGCGCGTATTCCCGGGGCTTATGAAGGCGCACAGGCGCTTGCGGGCAGCGGCGCAGTAACGCGCGGGCACTTTGCGCGCTACCTGGTGCAATTTGGCGTGGCGGATAATCTGGCGCAGGTTTTCAAGAAATACCTGGCGAAGGGCAAAACCGGCTATGTTCCGCCGCAGTGGTGTACAATAGAACAAGCTATTGATGTGATTCATCAATCCGGCGGCCAGGCGGTCATGGCGCACCCTGGGCGTTACGATTTGTCGGCGAAATGGTTAAAGCGCCTGCTGGCGTATTTCGCCATGCAGGGCGGTGATGCGATGGAAGTAGCCCAGTGCCAACAGGCGCCGCATGAGCGCAGCCAACTGGCCGCCTATGCGCGGGATTACCAGTTATTGGCTTCCCAGGGCTCTGACTTTCACCAGCCCTGCGCCTGGATTGAACTGGGCCGTAAACTGTGGCTGCCCGGCGGCGTTGAGCCGGTGTGGCGCGATTGGCCGGTGCCAGGCGCCAACAATACAGAACAGATTTAACGCGGGCGGGGCCGCTCGCGAAGTGACTTTTAGGAGCAAGATATGGGCCAGCATTTTTATATACACCCGGACAACCCCCAGGCACGCCTGATCAACCAGGCGGTTGATGTGCTGCGCAAAGGCGGGGTGATTGTCTACCCGACGGATTCCGGCTATGCGCTGGGCTGCATGCTGGGCGAGAAGAACGCCATGGAGCGTATCTGCCACATTCGCCAGTTGGGCAGCAATCATAATTTCACGCTGATGTGCCGCGATCTGTCGGAGCTTTCCACTTATGCCTACGTGGATAACAGCGCGTTTCGCCTGATCAAAAACAACACGCCGGGCAACTACACCTTTATTCTCAAAGCCACCAAGGAAGTGCCGCGTCGGCTAATGAATGAAAAGCGTAAAACGATCGGCCTGCGCGTGCCGTCCAACCCGATCGCGCTGGCTCTACTGGAATTGCTGAATGAGCCGATGATGTCGACCACACTGATGCTGCCGGGCAATGATTTCGCGGAATCCGATCCCGAAGAGATCAACGATCGTCTGGGCAAACAGGTGGATCTGGTGATTCACGGCGGCTTCCTCGGCCAGCAACCAACAACGGTTATCGATTTGACCGAGTCTTCGCCGGTTATCGTGCGTGAAGGCGCCGGCGACGTTGCACCGTTTCGCTGACAGGCCGCGGCACCTGTCCGTTTTCTGAAAAAGTGCCCGCCTTGCAGTTATTTAGCATAAAAACCGCTATTCTGATTGTCCAATACGGTTAACGAGCAGGATAGCAGGGCGATGATCAACAAAACACTTCTGATGCTGATGATCTTACTGGTACCGGCGTTGGTGCATGCCGGCTTCTATTCCGGCAGTACGCTGCTGGCGCAAACGCAGGATTACACCAAGCATAAGGCCGGGGCGGTGACCGCCAGCGAAGCCCTTAACAGCGGGCTGTTTATGGGCTACGTGGCCGGCGTGTTCGATAGCTATGCGATGCAAGGCAACCGCAATATTTGCCCCGGTTCCGGTATCAGCGTCGGCATGGCTGCCGATGCCGTCATGAAATACCTTGATGATCACCCAGAACAACTGCACTATTCGGCGCCTTCTGTGGTGATGCTGGCGTTGACCACCGCGTTCCCTTGTGAACGGCACTAAGGCAATAATCGCGCTTGCCGCCTACCTTCATTTCTGAAGCAAGTACTCAGACGCAGAATGTCGCCCTTGTGCCGTTTGTTGTAGGTTGGGCATCACGGTGCGATACACGCACCGTCCACCATTAAGGGATCTGCTTTAGGCTGTTGATTGCATGAAGTGGCAATTCTAGAACGTCTGGCGTTTAGGATGGGGTGTCAATCGGTGAAGGGGCGTGATTTCTTTACTCTACGGAACCAATAAAAAATAGGAACCTTCCGACACACCAGACGGGTTATGATTAGCTCAGTTTGTCTTTACGGTGATCGGGTATGGATACAGTAGAAGAGCTAAACGGCACGTATTTTATGCAGGCCGCGCCAACCTTAGCGCCAGCGAGTTGCTATTTATGATCTTTTTCCCCCTCCTTGGCGTAGTTATTCTATCCGCTGATGTCTTACAAATTGTCTACGGCACAATCCACAACTACAACACAATTGCCAGAGGGAACGATAAATTATGGAAATAGATGAGATTGAAAAACGTGTCTATGACCTTGTGCGGCCCTATGCTGGTGTTTATGTGTTTAGCCGGAAGGACGTCCCCTTAACCCCTGAAACCGACCTTGATTCTGAACTAAGTATTGATGAGCTTGAAATAGAAGACCTGATGGAATCCTTCTTCAAAGAATTCAAGGTAGAGCGCGGCCGATTCAATATTAAAACCTATTTTCCGGAAACCCCAATGTCATGGAATCCATTTAAGAAGGTGGAACCCGTTCCTGTTCCCGATTTTACTATCGGTATGCTGATTGAATCCGCCAAAGCTGGCCGCTGGCTTTATGAATGACGATTTGATCTTACTCAACAATAGTGGACATGCGTCTAAGTGAGTAAACTCTTAACCAGAGCCCGCTCACATGGCAAAACCCGTATCAACCAGCAAAACCCCGTAAGCAATATACGCCTGAATTTCGTCAGGAAGCGCAAGGCAGCCAAAGCCAAAACAGTGCAGCAAGACAAGTGTAATAAAATAACACAAAACAATAACGAAAGGTTATAACAAAAGCCCGGCGTTTAGACCGGTTTTTTTGTATCTATGGTTCTGCAGAGTGTACAACAAACAGGGTTACATAGTGGTGAAAAGACTGTATAATAACAACCGGTAATGCAAGTAAGCTATTGAAAATAAAAGATATTTTATTTTCACAACGACGCCTGTGAAGGCGACACTAGAGGTTGCTCAATGAGCGAAAAGTTACAGAAAGTTTTAGCGCGTGCCGGCCATGGCTCGCGCCGTGAAATCGAAGCGATGATCCAGGCAGGCCGCGTCAGCGTTGATGGCAAAGTGGCCACGCTGGGCGATCGCGTTGAAGTGACGCCGGCGATGAAAATCCGCATGGACGGCCACATTGTCTCGATCAAAGAATCCGCGGAAGCGGTGTGCCGGGTGCTGGCCTACTATAAGCCGGAAGGCGAGCTGTGCACGCGCAGCGATCCGGAAGGGCGGCCAACGGTGTTCGATCGCTTGCCGAAGCTGCGCGGCTCCCGCTGGGTTGCGGTAGGGCGCCTGGACGTGAATACCTCCGGCCTGCTGCTGTTCACCACCGACGGTGAATTAGCCAACCGCCTGATGCACCCAAGCCGTGAAGTCGAGCGTGAATACGCGGTGCGCGTATTCGGCCAGGTTGATGATGAAAAAATGAAACTGTTAAGCCGAGGCGTGCAGTTGGAAGACGGCCCGGCGGCATTTCGCACCATCAGCTTCCAGGGCGGCGAAGGCCTGAACCAATGGTACAACGTTACCCTGACCGAAGGGCGCAACCGTGAAGTTCGCCGCCTGTGGGAAGCGGTCGGCGTCCAGGTCAGCCGCTTGATTCGCGTGCGCTACGGCGATATTGATCTGCCAAAAGGGCTGCCGCGCGGTGGTTGGGCCGAACTGGATCTGCCGGCGATCAACTACCTGCGTGAGCTGGTGGAGCTGAAACCGGAAACGGTCAGCAAATTGCCGGTGGAGCGTGAGCGCCGTCGCGTGAAGGCGAACCAGATCCGCCGTGCGGTAAAACGCCACAGCCAGGTTGCTGGCGGCCGCCGCAGTGCCCCGGGCAGCAAACCCGCCAAACCTGCCGCCAAGCGCGGCTGATAGCGGCCGTAGCCCACCTGGCGGTGCGGCTACGGCGCTTTTCCCTGCTACCAATCGATCCCTTTCTGCGCCTTGATGCCGGCGTCAAATGCGTGTTTTACCGGCCGCATTTCGGTCACCGTATCGGCCAGCGCCAGCAGCTCGCGGTGGCAGCCGCGCCCGGTGATGATCGCCGTTTGATGCGCCGGGCGCTGCTTTAGCGCCGATAATAGCGCGTCAAGCGGCAGATAGCCGTAACTGACCATGTAGGTCACTTCGTCGAGCAGCACCACGTCCAGGCTGCTGTCGGCCAGCATGCGCTTGCCGTGTTCCCATACCGCCAGGCAGGCTTCGGTGTCGGCCGTTTTGTCCTGGGTTTCCCAGGTAAAGCCACTGGCCATCACCTGAAATTCCACATTGTGTTGCTGCAACAGGTTCTTTTCGCCGTTAGGCCATTCCCCCTTGATGAACTGGATCACCCCGGCCTTCAGGCCGTGGCCGACGGCGCGGGTAATGGTACCGAACGCCGCCGTGGTTTTTCCCTTGCCGTTGCCGGTAAACACCAACACCAGGCCGCGCTCTTGCTGTGCGTTGGCGATGCGGGCATCAACCTGTTCTTTCAGGCGCTGCTGGCGTTGTTGGTGGCGATCTTCGCTCATAGCAGTGAACCTCTATTCCGCCGGGCCGGGCTTGCGTTTGGGTTGGGCATCAAAGCTCATACCGGTCTTGCGGCGGCTGTCGTCGCCCATCAGGTAGAGGTATAACGGCATGATGTCCGCCGGCGTTTTCAATTTGTTGCTGTCTTCCTGGGGGAAGGCGGCAGCGCGCATTTGGGTGCGGGTGCCTCCCGGGTTGACGCAATTAACACGCAGAGGCGTGCCTTTGTACTCTTCCGCCAGTACCTGCATCATGCCTTCGGTGGCAAATTTGGACACCGCATAGGCCCCCCAGTTGGCGCGGCCCACGCGGCCGACGCTGGAACTGGTGAACACCAGCGATGCACTGTGAGATTTGAGCAACAGCGGCAGCAGCGCCTGAGTGAGCATAAAGGTGGCGTTGACGTTGACCTGCATCACTTCCGTCCACGTGGCAATGTCGGTTTCGGCCATCGGCACGATGTCGCCCAGCAGGCCGGCATTGTTCAATACGCCATCCAGGCGCGGCACCTGTGTGGCCAAATCACCGGCGATTTGTTGGCATTGTTCCGGGGTGGCGTGCAGCAGATCCAACGTGATGGTTAAGGCCGGTAGGCCGCCTGACTCGGCGATTTGCTGTTGCACCGCCAGCAGTTTGCTTGCGGTCCGGCCCAACAGCACCAGGCGGGCACCGAAGCGGGCATAGGTCAGCGCCGCTTCGCGGCCAATGCCGTCGCCCGCGCCGGTGACTAAAATAATACGTTGATCGAGCAGATCTTGTTTGGGTTGATAATGCACAATAATTCCTCGTGCCGGGGGCAACCCTTGCGCGGGCGCCCCAGTGGGATACGTAGCCGGAACGGGAGCTGAAACCTCGACCGTTATGCCGGCTGCGCAGCGAATTTGCCTCATCATTTAGATGAATAATCTGTGTTATATGCCTGAAATGGAGCGTCATTTCAATGACTAGCCGGTGAAATCGGTATTCTTTTGTAACAAAAGCAGAACAATCCCAACGCGAAAGGCCCGTAGTGTATCCTCAGCCGTGCGTTTGCGTATTTAGCCGCGACAGACATGGCATCACTTGGCTAAAATGGGCAGAGTTATACTAACAACCTGTTAATCAAGGCGGAATCTGTGGAGTTTATATCTGAGTATGGCCTGTTTCTGGCCAAAGTGGCCACGGTGGTGATTGCAATCGCCGCACTGGTAGCGCTGGTGGTCAATCTTGGCCAGCGCAAAGGGCATCGCAAAGGGGAATTGCAACTGACCGATCTGGGTGAACAGTACCGCGATATGCAGCGGGATATGCGCCTGGCGCGTATGGACGCCGTTGAGCAAAAGGCCTGGAGCAAGCAGTTTAAAAAACAGACCAAAGCGGATGAAAAGCTGAAGAAACAGCGGGTCAAATCCGGTTCTGCGGCAGTGGTTAAACCCTGCCTGTTCGTGATGGATTTTAAAGGCAGCATGGACGCTCATGAAGTGACCTCGCTGCGTGAAGAGATTTCCGCCGTGTTGGCGGTGGCCACTCCGCAGGATGAAGTGCTGCTGCGCCTGGAGAGCCCTGGCGGGGTGGTGCATGGCTACGGTTTGGCGGCTTCGCAACTGGAGCGGCTGCGCAAAGGCGGTATTCGCCTGACGGTAGCGGTGGATAAAGTCGCGGCCAGCGGCGGCTACATGATGGCCTGCGTGGCGGATCGCATCGTTGCCGCGCCGTTTGCCATTATCGGTTCGATCGGCGTCGTGGCGCAGATCCCCAACTTCCACCGTCTGTTGAAGAAAAACGATGTTGACGTCGAGCTGCACACTGCCGGCCAGTTCAAACGCACGCTGACGCTATTTGGTGAAAACACCGAGCAGGGGCGTGAGAAGTTCCGCGAGGAGCTGAACGAAACCCACGAACTGTTCAAACAGTTTGTGCGCCAACAGCGGCCATCGCTGGATATCGACAACGTGGCGACCGGTGAGCACTGGTTTGGCATTCAGGCCAGAGAGAAGGGGCTGATCGACGCCGTTGGCACCAGTGATGATTTGCTGATCGCCGAAATGGAAAACCATGAAGTGATTGGGGTGCGTTATACCCGCCGCAAACGCCTGATGGATCGTTTTACCGGCAGCGCGGCGGAAAGCGCCGATCGCCTGCTGCTGCGTTGGTGGCAGCGCGGGGAAAAGCCGTTGCTTTAAGCCGAATGCTTTTACCAAACAGGGGCCGCAGCGCCCCTGTTTTTTTTGGGCGCTAATCAATCAGATGATATTTTTCTGACAGTTTGTGCGAGAGGTGCTTAAACATATTAAACACCGCCGTTGTTTTTGCCGTTGGCAATCCATCCGGATCCAAAAAGAATTCCCCACGGAAAACTAAAACGTGGCCTTTTTGTTCAACCTCTGTGGCTACCATGCCGTGAAGATAATCTTCGTGCTCGCGGATGATGTTATTTGCTTCAGCCAAAAGGCTTTCCCGGTTGATCGGGGAGGTATTCGTACGCATTTATTACGCTCCAATCATAAACTCTGGCGGCATTCTAACGCTGGTTTGTGTTTATCCGCAAACTGGCTATGGTTTATTTGCGCAGCGCGCGGCATTCGGTAGATTACAGTTGGCGAAAATGCATTTTCCATGCTAATTAGGTTGCGCAACGTTTTTTATCAGGTACAGTGTGGGATTTCGTGGTATTGGGTGGAAGGTTTTGTTTACGGCTTACATGGGCGCGCGTTGAGATACTTAAGTCGCGTTGATGAAATCCCCCGGCGATCAGCCACTTGTACCCCGGTTGCGCAATTGAGCGGCTATCAGGAAAAAACATGTTGATCTCCTGCCAGAGTGCCGCAATATAAAAAAGCGATATGGATTGCCGTGGCACGGCAGGATAAAAGACTTCTTTTTAGAAGAAATAAATTAGGTTAAAAGGTAAATATGGGTAAAGCTCTCGTAATAGTTGAGTCCCCGGCAAAAGCCAAAACTATTAATAAATACTTGGGAAATGACTACGTGGTGAAGTCCAGCGTGGGTCATATCCGTGATTTGCCGACCAGTGGCTCAGCCAGCAAAAAGAGCGCTGACTCGACCGAAGAAAAAGCCAAGAAGAAAGTTAAAAAAGATGAAAAGACGGCCCTGGTTAACCGAATGGGCGTCGATCCTTATCACGGTTGGAAAGCGCAATATGAAATCTTGCCGGGTAAAGAAAAAGTTGTCGCCGAGTTAAAATCATTAGCGGAAAATGCTGACCATATTTATCTCGCAACCGACTTGGACCGCGAAGGGGAAGCCATTGCCTGGCACCTGCGGGAAGTTATCGGTGGTGACGACAAACGCTTTAGCCGCGTGGTATTTAACGAAATTACCAAAAATGCTATCCAGCAGGCGTTCAGTCAGCCGGGCGAACTGAATATCGATCGCGTTAACGCACAGCAAGCGCGCCGCTTCATGGACCGCGTGGTCGGCTATATGGTCTCCCCGCTGCTGTGGAAAAAAATCGCCCGCGGCCTCTCTGCCGGGCGCGTGCAATCGGTGGCCGTGCGGTTGGTGGTTGAGCGTGAGCGCGATATTAAAGCCTTCGTACCGGAAGAATATTGGGAACTGCATGCCGATCTGCTGGCGAAGGGCGAAACCGTGCTGCAGATGGCGGTAACCCATGTTCACGACAAGCCGTTCAAACCGGTAAATCGTGAGCAGACGCACGCTGCGGTAAAACAGTTGGAAAACGCGCGTTACACGGTGCAGGATCGGGAAGACAAACCCACCAGCAGTAAGCCGGGCGCACCGTTTATCACGTCCACGCTGCAGCAGGCTGCCAGCACCCGTTTGGGCTTTGGCGTGAAAAAGACCATGATGATGGCCCAACGGTTGTATGAAGCCGGCCACATCACCTACATGCGTACCGACTCCACCAACCTGAGCCAGGATGCGCTCAACATGGTGCGTGGTTACATCGGCGATAATTTCGGCGCCAAATACTTGCCGAAAGCCGCCAATCACTACAGTAGCAAAGAGAATTCGCAGGAAGCGCACGAAGCGATTCGTCCCTCCGACGTCAACGTGGTGGCGGAGCAATTGAAGGACATGGAGGCCGACGCGCAGAAGTTGTATCAGCTGATTTGGCGCCAGTTCGTGGCCTGCCAGATGACGCCAGCGCAGTATGATTCCACGACGCTTATCGTCAACGCTGGCGATTACCAACTGCGTGCCAAGGGCCGTACCCTGCGCTTCGACGGCTGGACCAAAGTGATGCCGGCGCTGCGCAAAGGTGATGAAGATCGCACTCTGCCTCTGGTGGAAGTGGGCAGCGAACTGGAACTGCAAAAATTGATCCCAAGCCAGCACTTTACCAAGCCACCGGCGCGCTACAGTGAAGCATCGTTGGTCAAAGAGCTGGAAAAACGCGGGATTGGCCGCCCGTCGACCTATGCCTCTATCATTTCCACGATCCAGGATCGCGGCTATGTGCGGGTAGAAAGCCGCCGCTTCTATGCAGAAAAAATGGGTGAGATCGTCACGGATCGGCTGGAAGAAAACTTTCGCGAGCTGATGAACTACGACTTCACCGCCCGCATGGAAGACGGCCTGGATCAGGTGGCGAATAACCACGCCCAGTGGAAAGCCGTGCTGGACGAGTTCTTTGCCGAGTTCAGCGAACAGCTGGAAGTGGCGGAAAAAGATCCGGAAGAGGGCGGTATGCGCCCGAACCAGATGGTGTTGACCAGCATCGACTGCCCAACTTGCGGCCGCAAAATGGGTATTCGCACCGCCAGCACCGGCGTATTCCTCGGCTGCTCCGGCTATGCATTGCCGCCGAAAGAGCGCTGTAAAACCACCATTAACCTGGTGCCGGAAACCGAAGTGCTGAACGTGCTCGAAGGCGACGATGCGGAAACCAACGCCCTGCGCGCCCGCCGCCGCTGCCCGAAATGCGGCACCGCGATGGACAGCTACCTGATCGACAACCAGCGCAAGCTGCACGTGTGCGGCAACAACCCGGCCTGTGACGGTTACGAGATCGAACAGGGCGAGTTCCGGCTGAAAGGCTACGATGGCCCGGTGGTTGAGTGCGACAAGTGCGGCGCTGAAATGCACCTGAAGATGGGGCGCTTCGGCAAGTACATGGGTTGCACCAACGAAAACTGCAAGAACACCCGTAAAATCCTGCGCAACGGTGAAGTGGCGCCGCCGAAGGAAGATCCGGTGCCGTTGCCGGAATTGCCGTGCGAGAAGTCCGACGCGTATTTTGTGTTGCGCGATGGCGCAGCCGGCGTATTCCTGGCCGCCAACACCTTCCCGAAATCACGCGAAACCCGTGCGCCATTAGTGGAAGAGTTGCAGCGGTTCAAAGATCGCTTGCCGGAGAAACTGCGCTATTTGGCGGAAGCGCCGGTGGTCGATCCGGAAGGCAACAAAACGCTGGTGCGCTTTAGCCGCAAAACCAAGCAGCAGTATGTGTCCTCGGAAAAAGACGGCAAAGCCACTGGCTGGTCTGCCTTCTACGTGGATGGCAAATGGGCGGAAGCGAAGAAATAGCCCGGAGAGTCCCCTGTAAAACCAGCCCCCGTGGCTGGTTTTTTACTGGTGAAAACCCCATCTCGCCGCAGGCTGCTATCATAATTGAATAACAGGCTTAGCCTTGATAATCACCCAGAATAATCATTACCATGCTGTGACACGGATCTATACTTGCCACAGTGACGTGGTATAGTGGTTATATAAAAGTATTTCTTATGAAAAATGCTTATTACTTGCGGTATTTTCAGCCTCAGCATCGGGTTCTGAGCGAAACACGGCGTGTTTATAGCCTGTGATTGTTTCAACTATACCCAAAATAATTCGAGTTGCAGGACAAAAACGCAAAAGCGTTTTTGAACAGCGCTAGCGCTGGCCCCGAAGGGGTGAGGCCGTATGGCCGAATCATGCGGCAACGCAGCGAATCCCCAGGAGCTTACTGGAGTAAGTGACTGGGGTGAGTGACAAATCTGCCAGGAGTAGATTTGAACGCTGTTAGCAGCGGCCCCGAAGGGGCGAGGCCCAGGGATGGGCCGAGTAATCAAGCCAACACGCCTGCAACTCGAAGTATGAAGGGGATATACCGGGGTAACGCCGATATACCTGGCTGCGGTTAAGCCGCAGTGTTTAACCTAGGATGGTATAAGAATGAAATTGCAGCAGCTTCGTTATATTGTGGAAGTGGTTAATCACAATTTGAATGTGTCATCGACTGCCGAAGGGCTTTATACCTCACAGCCGGGTATCAGCAAGCAGGTGCGGATGCTGGAGGATGAGCTTGGCATCCAGATCTTTGCCCGCAGCGGCAAACACCTGACGCAGGTGACGCCTGCCGGGCAGGAAATCATCCGTATCGCGCGTGAAGTGCTTTCCAAAGTGGATGCCATCAAGGCTGTTGCCGGTGAACATACCTACCCGGACAAAGGTTCGCTGTACGTTGCGACCACCCACACCCAGGCGCGCTATGCGCTGCCCAACGTCATCAAAGGGTTTATCGAACGCTACCCGCGCGTATCGCTGCATATGCACCAGGGCTCGCCAACCCAGATCGCGGAAGCCGTCTCCAAGGGCAACGCCGATTTCGCCATCGCCACCGAAGCCTTGCACCTGTATGACGATTTGATCATGCTGCCGTGCTACCACTGGAACCGTGCGGTGGTTGTGAAGCCCGATCATCCTTTAGCGGGCAAAAGCCAGATTAACATCGAAGAGCTGGCGGCTTACCCCATCGTGACCTACACCTTTGGCTTTACCGGCCGCTCGGAACTTGACACCGCCTTTAACCGCGCGGGGCTGACGCCGCGTATCGTGTTCACCGCCACCGATGCGGACGTGATCAAAACTTATGTGCGTTTGGGGTTAGGCGTGGGGGTGATTGCCAGCATGGCGGTAGATCCGATTCAGGATCCGGATCTGGTCACCGTCGATGCGCGCGATATTTTCAGCTACAGCACCACCAAAATCGGCTTCCGCCGCAGCACCTTCCTGCGCAGCTATATGTATGATTTTATCCAGCGCTTTGCGCCGCACCTGACGCGTGACGTGGTTGATACCGCAGTAGCGCTGCGTTCCAATGAAGAGATAGAAGCGATGTTCAAGGACATCAAACTGCCGGTGAAATAACCCGTTTTTCGGGCAGGAGCGATTCAGGCCTACGCCTGTCGATCCTGCTCGCCACGTTTTCATCTCCTGCCTCACCGCCACTCTTACGCCTTTCCTCCGCTGTCACGCAAACTTTGCGGGTTTGATTGCCTGCGCCTGTTGTTGTTATCAGAACGTTAAATCAAGTTTGTGTTATCTTTAAGAAAGACCTTATTAAGTACCCTGTTTTGACATAATAAAAAAGGAGGAGCTATGTCGTTGGATCTGCGTATAAAAAGTATGGATAAACTGGCGGTAGGGGATCGTGAATACCACTACTACAGCTTGCCGTTGGCGGCCAGGCAACTGGGGGATATCGGCCGGTTGCCGAAATCCATGAAAGTGTTGTTGGAAAACCTGCTGCGCCACGTGGACGGCGACACCGTGCAAGAGGACGATCTGGCCGCGCTTGCCGGCTGGCTGCAAACAGGCCATGCCGATCGTGAAATCGCTTATCGGCCGGCCCGCGTGCTGATGCAAGATTTCACCGGCGTGCCGGCGGTGGTGGATTTAGCCGCGATGCGCGAAGCCGTGCTGCGCCTGGGCGGCGATGTGGAACAGGTGAACCCGCTGTCGCCGGTGGATCTGGTCATTGACCACTCGGTCACCGTCGATGAGTTCGGTGACGATCGGGCCTTTGGCGATAACGTGCGTATCGAAATGACGCGTAACCACGAGCGCTATATGTTTCTCCGCTGGGGGCAAAAGGCGTTTAACCGCTTTCGCGTGGTGCCGCCCGGCACCGGTATTTGCCACCAGGTCAACCTGGAATATCTGGGCCAGACGGTATGGCACACAGAAGAGGGCGGCAAGCGCATCGCTTACCCGGATACCCTGGTCGGCACCGACTCCCACACCACCATGATTAACGGGTTGGGGGTGCTTGGCTGGGGCGTGGGCGGCATCGAGGCCGAAGCCGCTATGCTCGGCCAACCGGTATCAATGCTCATTCCCGACGTGGTGGGGTTTAAACTGACCGGCAAATTGCAGGAGGGGATTACGGCCACCGACCTGGTGCTGACCGTCACCCAAATGCTGCGTAAGCATGGCGTGGTAGGTAAATTCGTCGAGTTCTATGGCGATGGTCTGGCGGATTTGCCGCTTGCTGACCGCGCCACGATTGCCAACATGTCGCCGGAATTCGGCGCCACCTGCGGTTTCTTCCCCGTGGATGACGTTACGCTGGGGTATCTGGCGCTCAGTGGCCGCAGCGATGAACAGATCGCGCTGGTTGAAGCTTACGCCAAGGCGCAAGGCATGTGGCGCAACCCAGGGGATGAGCCGGTGTTCACCAGCACATTGGCGCTGGATATGTCTACGGTGGAATCGAGCCTGGCCGGGCCTAAACGCCCACAGGATCGCGTTGCGCTCGCCAACGTGCCGGCAGCGTTCAATGCCGCAACCGAGCTTGAGATCGGCAGCAAAAGCGCCGGCGCCGTTCCCTTTACGCTCAATGGCACTAGCCACACGTTGCATAACGGAGCGGTCGTGATTGCCGCGATCACCTCCTGCACCAACACCTCTAACCCCAGCGTGATGATGGCCGCCGGTTTGTTGGCTAAAAAGGCGGTTGAGAAGGGGTTGCGTACGCAACCCTGGGTAAAAACCTCGTTGGCGCCCGGCTCGAAGGTGGTGACCGACTATTTCGCCAGCGCCGGGCTGACGCCCTACCTGGAAGAACTGGGCTTCAATCTGGTGGGCTACGGCTGTACCACCTGTATCGGGAACTCCGGGCCACTGCCGGCGCCGATCGAACAGGCCATTAAAGACGGCGATCTGACGGTGGGCGCAGTGCTTTCCGGCAACCGTAACTTTGAAGGCCGTATCCACCCGTTGGTGAAAACCAACTGGCTGGCTTCACCGCCGCTGGTGGTGGCTTATGCGCTGGCGGGCAGCATGAAAACCGATCTGCTCAACCAACCGCTGGGCGAAGGCCGTGACGGCCAGCCAGTTTATCTGAAAGACATTTGGCCAAGCAGCCAGGAGATCGCGCAGGCGGTGGCGCAAGTGCGCACTGAGATGTTCCACAAAGAGTACGGCGAAGTGTTTAACGGCGATGCCGACTGGCAGGCGATACAGGTGGCGGGCTCCTCAACCTATACGTGGCAGGAGGATTCAACCTATATCCGTCATCCGCCGTTTTTCACGAGCATGAAAGCGCAGCCGGAGCCGGTGCAGGACATCAAAAACGCGCGTATTTTGGCGATCCTGGCGGATTCGGTCACCACCGACCATATCTCGCCCGCCGGTAATATTAAGGCCGATAGCCCAGCCGGGCGGTATCTGAGCGAGCATGGCGTGGCGGCGGATGCCTTTAACTCATACGGTTCGCGCCGCGGCAACCACGAGGTGATGATGCGTGGCACCTTTGCCAACATTCGTATCCGCAACGAAATGGTGCCGGGGGTGGAAGGGGGGATTACCCGCCATGTGCCGTCGCAGGCGCAGATGCCGATCTATGACGCTGCAATGCAATACCAGCAGGAAAACGTGCCGCTGGCGGTGATCGCCGGTAAGGAATACGGCTCCGGCTCCAGCCGCGATTGGGCCGCCAAGGGGCCACGCTTGCTCGGGGTGCGGGTGGTGATTGCGGAATCCTTTGAGCGTATCCACCGTTCCAACCTGATTGGCATGGGGATCCTGCCGCTGGAGTTCCCGCAGGGGGTGACGCGTAAAACGCTGGGGTTGAGCGGCGATGAACAGATCAGCGTCGGCGGTTTGCAGGCGTTACGCCCGGGGCAAACGGTGCCGGTGCATATCACCTATGCCGACGGCCGGGAAACGGTGATAGAGACGCGTTGCCGCATTGATACCGGCAATGAGCTGGTCTATTACCAAAACGACGGCATTTTGCATTACGTGATCAGAAAAATGTTGTGACGGGCGGCTGTCAGGCAGGCAAATCGCGCGATGAAAAAGCCCGCCGGGATTAAGCGGCGGGCTGCTTACGGCAAGGAGTGCTATTTTTGATCCAGCAGATGCCCCATTTTGGCCGCTTTGGTAGCCAGATAACGCTCGTTCTTTGGGTTACGGCCCACGATCAACGGCACGCGCTCGGTGATATTGATGCCCGCTTCGGTCAGGATCTCGACCTTCTTCGGGTTGTTGGTCAGCAAACGCACTGCATTCACGCCCAACAGTTTGAACATATCGGCGCACAGGGTGAAATCACGCTCATCGGCGGCAAAACCCAACTGGTGGTTGGCTTCTACCGTGTCGGCCCCTTTATCCTGCAGCGCGTAGGCGCGGATTTTATTCAACAGGCCGATATTACGGCCTTCCTGGCGATGGTACAGCAGAATACCGCGCCCTTCCTCGGCAATATGCTCCAGTGCGGCCTCCAGTTGGAAGCCACAGTCACAGCGCAGGCTGAACAGCGCATCGCCGGTCAGGCATTCCGAATGTACGCGTGAGAGCACAGGCGTATCGCCTGAAATATCACCGAAGACCAGCGCCAGATGATCGTGCCCGGTAGCCAGTTCTTCAAACCCCACCATCAGGAAATCGCCCCAAGGTGTTGGCAGTTTAGCTTCTGCCACCCGTTTAAGCTGCATGTTACTCTCCACAAACACACCCGATTTAATCACTGTTGCGCAGCGTACTTCCGGTACGACCTGATGACCAGAACTAAAAACACGCGTCAGCGAACTGTCGTTCGTTAAATATGCGCTATTTTGCCACAACTTCTTGCCCAGTGGTGCTCAGCAAAGCAGCATCCGGTGTTTTACCTGCCTTATTATTGCGATAGGTGTAAATACTGTTTAATTTTGCCCATGTTGTCGGGATGACAAGATTGTTACACTGCAGGCGGGTTCAAGCATAAGGATGAACGAATGTTAGAGATAGCAAAACGCACGGCGGTGGGCGCCATTCTGTTGTTGGTTATGCCATTGGCGGTCTGGTTTTCGGGTTGGCAATGGCAGCCCGGCGGCAATGAAACGGTGTTGAAGGCCCTGTTTTGGGTCACGGAAACGGTGACATCGCCCTGGGGAACGTTAACCAGCGTGCTGCTTTCCCTTTGGTTCCTGTGGTGCCTGCGCTTTCGGCTAAAGCCGGCGATAGCGCTGGTGGTTCTGCTGTCTGCCGCGGTATTGATCGGCCAGGGTGTGAAAAACCTGATGAAAGAGCAGGTGCAGGAGCCGCGGCCTTATGTGGTGTGGCTGGAGCAGGCGCATGGCGTTGATGGCAAATATTTTTACTCGCTCCATCGCAAGGCGCGCAGCGCGCTGGTGCAGCAACAGCTTTTGGATCAGCCGCTGGTGCCGCAATGGCTGCGCCAACATTGGCAGTTCGAAACCGGCTTTGCTTTCCCCTCCGGCCATACCATGTTCGCTGCCACCTGGGCGTTGCTGGGCGTCGGGCTATTATGGCCGCGCCGCCATTATAAAACCGTGGCGGTGCTGATGGTTTGGGCGGTGGGCGTGATGGGCAGCCGCTTGTTGCTCGGCATGCACTGGCCGCGCGATCTGGCGATGGCTACGCTGATCAGTTGGCTGCTGGTCACCCTGGCATGCTGCCTGGCGCAGCGTTGGTTCGGCCCGCTGGCGCCGCAGGAACAGGAACCCCAATCCAACGCCCAGCGCGAGTAAGGCCGTTGTAATATCCATTAAGGTGACAATGTCACTAAATTCGGCGGCCTTTTTGCGGACCGCCGTCCGGCCTGCGTTGTTTTGCTCCAATTAGCCCCCATATCCTGATAAATACGCCGGTTTGATAGGGTTTCTCATCAATAGTGCTAACTGTGCCTTTTTACTGCTGAATATCCCGGCAGACGGCCGCTTTTATCATGCCGAGGGTTTCCCTGCCAGCGGCGGAAATGCTAACTTAAGGGGCAGGGACGCCATAAATTGGCTTGATTCATCCGATTAACTCGGCATTACGGGAAATAATGTGAAATATTTGCTGATTTTTTTGCTGGTTCTGGTGATATTCGTGATTTCTGTCACCCTGGGGGCGCACAACGATCAGGTGGTGTCTTTCAATTACCTGATAGCGCAAGGTGACTATCGCGTATCCACGCTGCTGGCCACGCTGTTTGGCGTGGGTTTCGTCCTTGGCTGGATCATTTGCGGCCTGTTTTACCTGCGCACCCGCATCGCGCTGGCGCGTGCAGAACGCAAGATCAAACGGCTGGAACTGCAGCAAGAGCCGCAAACTGAGCCGGTTCCCTCTGCTGTCAGCAAGGAATAATCCTCTATGTTAGAGCTGCTGTTTCTGTTGCTGCCCGTTGCTGCCGCCTATGGTTGGTATATGGGGCGCAGAAGTGCTCAGCATGATAAGCAGCAGGAAGCCAACCGCTTGTCGCGTGAATATGTGGCGGGGGTGAACTTTCTGCTTTCCAACCAGCAGGACAAAGCGGTCGATCTGTTCCTCGATATGCTGAAAGAAGACAGCAATACCGTTGAGGCGCATCTAACGCTGGGCAACCTGTTCCGTTCTCGCGGCGAAGTCGACCGCGCCATTCGCATCCACCAGGCGCTGATGGAAAGCGCCTCCCTGACCTTTGAGCAACGTTTGCTGGCCATCCAGCAGTTGGGCCGCGATTACATGGCGGCCGGCCTCTACGATCGCGCCGAGGACATGTTCGGCCAGCTTATCGACGAGGAAGATTTTCGCATTTCCGCGTTGCAGCAGTTGCTGATTATCCACCAGGCCACCAGTGACTGGCTAAAAGCGATCGACGTGGCGGAAAAACTGGTCAAGTTGGGAAAAGAGAAGCAGCGGATTGAGATCGCCCATTTTTACTGCGAACTGGCGCTGCAGGCGATGGGCAGCGACGATCTGGACAAGGCGATGAGCCTGTTGAAACGCGCCGCGGCGGCGGACAAACAGTGCGCGCGCGTCTCCATTATGGTCGGGCGCATCTATATGGCGCAGGAAGAGTACGCCAGGGCGGTGGAATCACTTAAGCGCGTGTTGGAACAGGATAAAGAGTTGGTCAGCGAAACGCTGCCGATGCTGCAAGAGTGCTACCGGCACCTGCCGCAGCAAGAAGGCGAATGGGCCGATTTTCTGCGGCGCTGCGTTGAAGATAATACCGGCGCGACCGCCGAGTTGATGCTGGCGGATATCGTCGAGCAGCATGAAGGGCGTGATGTGGCCCAGTTGTACATCAATCGCCAGTTACAACGTCACCCAACCATGCGCGTGTTTTACCACCTGATGGATTATCATCTGGCGGATGCGGAAGACGGGCGGGCTAAAGAGAGCCTGGTGTTGTTGCGCGATATGGTTGGCGAGCAGATCCGCACCAAGCCGCGCTATCGCTGCCACAAATGCGGCTTTACCGCACATTCACTGTATTGGCACTGCCCGTCATGCCGGGCCTGGGCGTCGGTTAAACCGATCCGTGGCCTGGATGGGCAATAAAATACATACGGGGTTACGGGGTTAACTGCTGCGGCAGTTGCAGTGTTGGCGAGTGTTTGGCCGCACACGTTGCCGGTGAGTAGGCAGGGCCAACACACCGGCAACGTGAAGCAAAGCGATTATACCGTTCGGCTTATTTCTTCTTGCTGTTTTTCAACAGTTGGCGCAATTTCTTCAGCTCTTTTTGAGTCAGTGGTTGTTCAGGCGTTTCCTCGGTGCTCTGGTTATCCACTTCGCTGTGGTGAACCGTAGGCGCCGCAAAGCTGGCTTCCAGGCGTTCGCACACCAGTGCGCTCAGAGAAAGCTGCTGCTCAAGGGCCACTGCCTTGATTTTATCCTTCAGTTCCAGAGGGATTTTAATGGTAAGTGTTGATATCTCGCTCATTTTGCAGCCTTTATTGCAGTAGGGTTACCTCAAGCTATGCCAGCTGCACCAAACTGTCCAGTATGTAATAAAAATTTAATCTAACTGTCATTTTCCGCAGCCTCGTTTCTTGCGCTGCGGGCCGAACAGAAATGCCGCCAACGGCGGCCTGGCAACGCTGCGGCTGGGATTTCCCGCCGCTGGCATGTAGAATGCGGCGGTCGGTTTTACAGGTAATGACGTAACTATGTCCATTTTACAAAAGGTAGAAGAAATGAAGTCTGGAAATAACAAGAACAACAATGACTTGACCTCATCACCGATCGTTGTGGCGCTGGATTATGCAGACAAGGGGGCGGCATTGGCCTTTGTCGACCGTATTGATCCTCAAGACTGCCGGCTTAAAGTGGGCAAAGAGATGTTCACCCTGTTCGGGCCGCAGTTCGTGCAAGCATTGCAGGCGCGCGGTTTTGAGGTTTTCCTCGATCTGAAGTTCCACGATATTCCGAATACCACCGCGCATGCGGTAGCCGCTGCGGCTGAACTGGGTGTGTGGATGGTCAATGTGCACGCCAGCGGCGGTGCGCGCATGATGGCGGCGGCCAAAGAAGCCTTGCAGCCGTTTGGCGCCGATGCGCCGTTGTTGATCGCCGTTACCGTGCTCACCAGCATGGCGGCGGAAGATCTGCGGGCGATTGGTATCGATGCCAGCCCGGCAGAACATGCAGAGCGTCTGGCGCGCCTGACGCATGATTGCGGGCTGGATGGGGTGGTGTGTTCGGCCCACGAAGCCGAACGCCTGAAGCAGGCCTGTGGCCGGCAGTTCCAACTGGTGACGCCGGGCATTCGTCCTGAAGGCAGTGCAGCGGGCGACCAGCGCCGTATTATGACGCCGGTGCAGGCTCAGGCCGCCGGCGTGGATTATATGGTGATTGGGCGGCCCATCACCCAATCGGCCGATCCTGCCGCCACGCTGAAAGCGATTCGCGCATCTCTGGCATAAGGAGTTAACGATGAACGACAGTAACAGCCGCCTGGTTTATTCCACCGGCGTTGGGCGGGTTAATCAACCCAAGGCGGCGCCGCAACGTCCCAAAGGGGACGGCATTGTGCGTATACAGCGCCAAACCAGCGGCCGCAAGGGCAAAGGGGTCTGCCTGATCAGCGGTATCGATCAGGACGATGCCGCGCTGAATAAACTGGCTGCGGAGCTAAAGAAAAAGTGCGGTTGCGGCGGCGCGGTGAAAGACGGCGTGATTGAAATCCAGGGGGATAAGCGCGATCTTCTCAAGCAATTGTTGGAAGCCAAAGGCATGAAGGTCAAGCTGGCCGGCGGCTGAGGTGTAAACCATGCCGCAGGGCGGCATGGTATGTGGTGGTGCGGTTGTTGATGCAGGAAAAAGCCACAGACAAAAGAGAACAGACCTGAAATTATTTTTGTTAATACGTCAAAGCGCTAAAGCTTTTGCTCGCCTGCTGGCAGAGGTATCTGGCAATTTATAATATTATTTACCTACCTGGTGGCCAATAATCCCACCAACGGCAGCCCCGCCGAGTGTGCCAAGCGCACTACCATCGGTTAATACCGCGCCGCCGATGGCGCCTGCGCCCGCACCGATCGCCGTATTGCGATCGCGTTTAGACATATTGGAACAGGCCGTGAGTGACATTGCCAGAGTAATGGCCACTGCGGCGGTGGCAAAACGTTTATTCATCATAATGATTTCTCCTTAGCAAGGACTATACCCTTCATACTTCGAGTTGCAGGTGTGTTGGCTTTCCTCGCTCACCCCAGTCACTTACTCAAGTAAGCTCCTGGGGATTCGCTGCGTTGCCGCATAATTCGGCCATACGGCCTCACCCCTTCGGGGCCAGCGCTAGCGCTGTTCAAAAACGCTTTTGCGTTTTTGTCCTGCAACTCGAATTATTTTGGGTATATATGGAAGTACCTTAGTAATAAGTATAGCTGCCTTACCGGTATGCCCGTCATATTTCATATCGCAGGCGTGCTGGCTGTATTGCCGCCAAAATCAGTATAAATAACAATACCGCCCGGTATAGGTAAATAATCCTATATTTGGCGGGATGCGCGCCCGCTGGGGCCTGAACCGCGTTTTATTTGGCTTGTATCAAACGGCGCACGCGCTTTTACTTTATGATGGCCGGTAAGACAGATGGGCTTATCACAGACGCAGGAGTTGATATGGAGCTTTACCTAGATACCGCCGATGTTATTTCCGTTAAGCGGCTGGCACGGATACTGCCGTTGCACGGCGTTACCACTAACCCCAGCATCCTGGCCAGGGAAGGGAAACCTGTCTGGGAAGTTTTACCGGCGCTGCGTGACGCGCTGGGCGGCACCGGCAAACTGTTTGCGCAGGTGATGGCCAACGATGCGGAGCGCATCGTCGCGGAAGCCATGTTGTTGAACCAGCGGGTGCCCGGCCTGGTGGTGAAAATTCCCGCCACCGCCGAAGGGCTGGCGGCAATGAAGAAGCTGAAGACGATGGCGATCCCGACTCTCGGCACCTCCGTATACGGTGCCGGGCAGGGGCTGCTGGCGGCGCTGGCCGGCGCCGAGTATGTGGCGCCCTACGTTAACCGCGTGGATGCGCAGGGGGGCGACGGCATCGCGATGGTGAGCGAACTGCAACAACTGCTGAAATTGCACGCGCCGCATGCCAAAGTGCTGGCCGCCAGCTTCAAAACGCCGCGCCAGGCACTGGCCTGCCTGCTGGCGGGCTGCGAGGCGATCACGCTGCCGGTGGATGTCGCAGAACAGTTTTTGGCCGCGCCCGCGGTGCAGGCGGCGGTGGAGAAATTTGAACAGGATTGGCAGGGCGCTTTCGGCTCTATGGTGTTGAGTTAACCATACGGTTTATTCTGCCGCCCGGTAAGGCGGCAGAATGGCGCGCAGCGGTTAGCCGCGGTTGGCGCTTTCGCGCAGGACGATCTCCGACTCATGTACCGTCGGCGCATCGGCGCGAAGCGCCCGGCGGATAGCCAGGAATGCGGAAACCAGCATGGTGGCCGCCACCAACATAAAGAAAGCGCAAAGCGCGGCGTTCACCTGGTTGCTGAATACGATGGTTTCCATATCCCGCAGTGTTTTCGCTGGTGCGATGACCGTGCCTTGCTCAATGCCGGCGGCGAATTTATTCGCCTGCGCCAGGAAACCAATGCTGGGCTGCTCGTGGAAGATTTTCTGCCAGCCTGCGGTCATTGAGGTGATGAACAGCCATAGGGTAGGCAAAATGGTCACCCAGGCATAGCGCTGCTTTTTCATTTTAAACAGCACCACCGTGCCGAGGATCAACGCCATCGCCGCCAGCATCTGGTTACCGATGCCGAAAAGCGGCCACAGCGTGTTGATGCCGCCCAGCGGATCCACCACCCCCTGATAGACAAAGAAGCCCCAGCCGGCTACCGCAACGGTGGTGCCCGCCAGGTTGCCGAACCATGAACGGCTGTTGGCCAGGCTCGGCACGGCAACGCCAACCAGATCCTGCACCATGAAACGGCAGGCGCGGGTGCCGGCATCAACGGCGGTGAGGATGAACAGCGCTTCGAACAGGATGGCGAAATGGTACCAAAAGGCCATCATCGCCCGGCTATTGAAGATCTCGCTGATGATGTAGGCCATGCCGACGGCAAAGGTAGGGGCGCCGCCGGCGCGGGAAAGCACCGAATTCTCACCCACGTCTTTAGCGATCAGCGCCAGGGTTTCCGGCGTGATGGTAAAGCCCCAGCTGTTAATCACCTGCGATGCGCTTTCCACCGTGGTGCCGATCAGCGCCGCCGGCGAGTTCATGGCGAAATAGACGCCCGGTTCAAGCACGGAAGCGCAGATCAGCGCCATAATGGCGACAAACGATTCCATCAACATCGCGCCATAGCCGATAAAGCGAATGTGGCTTTCGCGTTCCACCAGCTTTGGCGTTGTGCCGCTGGAAACCAGCGCGTGGAAGCCCGAGATCGCGCCGCAGGCGATGGTGATGAACAGGAAGGGGAACAAGGCGCCGGAGAACACCGGGCCGCTGCCATCGATAAAGCGCGATACCGCTGGCATTTTCAATTCCGGCATGGCGAATACGATCCCGATAGCCAGCCCGACGATGACGCCGATTTTCAGAAAGGTCGACAGATAATCGCGCGGCGCCAACAGCAACCACACCGGCAGCACCGAAGCGACAAAGCCGTAAATCACCAGCACCCAGGTCAGGGTGGTGCCGTGCAGCGTGAAGAAAGGCCCCCAGTAAGGGTGCTGGGCCACGTTGCCGCCATACACGATCGCCAGCATCATCAATACAAAGCCGATGACGGAGACTTCCGCAATTTTACCCGGGCGGATAAAACGCATGTAAACCCCCATAAACAGCGCGATGGGAATGGTGGCCGCGATGGTGAACAGCCCCCACGGGCTATCGGCCAAGGCCTTAACCACCACCAGCGCCAGTGCGGAGAGGATGATGATCATCACGCCCAGCGCCCCAAGCATGGTTACCACGCCGGCAAAGGCGCCCAGTTCCTGTTTGGCCATTTCCCCCAGTGAGCGGCCGTCGCGGCGGGTTGAGATAAACAGGATCAAAAAGTCCTGCACCGCCCCGGCCATCATCACGCCGACCAGGATCCAGATCGTCCCGGGCAGGAAACCCATCTGCGCGGCCAGAATCGGGCCGACCAGCGGCCCGGCCCCGGCGATAGCCGCAAAGTGGTGGCCGAACAGCACCCATTTGTTGGTCGGTACATAATCCAGGCCATCGTTATGCCGTTCCGCCGGCGTTAGCCGACGATCGTCCAACTCGAATACTTTTTTAGCGATAAACAGGCTGTAGAAACGGTAAGCGATGCTGTAGCAGGCCACTGCGGCCACGACCAGCCAGACCGCGTTAACATGCTCACCCCGGCTTAGGGCCAGCATCGCGAAGGCAAATGCACCGACGAACGCCACTACCAGCCAGATAATCCCGGACTTGACGTTTTTCATAGTCAACGACTCCTTGGTATACAGAGGTAAAATAATTATTTTCGAGAGGTGGCTAACAGGTTAAAAATAGGAGGTTTGTGTACAAAAAGAAGCCGGATGAATAAGAAGTGTGAGCGCGGTAGGGTTAATTGTAAAAACGAGATGATGTGTGCCGGCGATCGGTTATTGCGGCCAAGAAAAAGGCGATGCCAAGCATCGCCTTGAGTCAACGCCGCGGCGGCTAATCAGGCAGCCGGCCGGGCAATCACGCTGCGGGTTTCCATGCGTACTTCGGCGATGGTGACTTGCAGCGCATCGCCCTGGCGATACACCTCTTCACTTTTCACCTGCACGGTGCCGGTATCCTGGCTGCAAACCAGCTCGTCACGCACCGAGTGGATAAACGGTGCCGGGATAAAGGCAACGGCGCCGTTGTCCACCAGGCGCACGCGCAGGCCGCCGCGGGTGACGTCGATGATCTCCGCATTAAAGCGGGTATCCGTGCCGGCCTTGTCTTGCAGGAAGCGCGCATACAGCCAGTCGCCGACATCGCGCTCCGCCATGCGGTTCAGGCGGCGGCGTTCCGCCAACTGCACTGTGACTTCTTCCTGCGGTTTTTCAGCCGCCTGCTCGCTGATAATCGCTTTTAGCAAGCGGTGGTTCACCATGTCGCCGTATTTGCGGATTGGCGACGTCCAGGTGGCGTAGGCTTCCAGCCCCAAGCCAAAGTGCGGCCCCGGCGTGGTGCTGATTTCTGCAAAGGTCTGGAAACGGCGAATGCGGCTGTCGAGGAACGACGTCGGCAACGCATCCAGCTGGCGGCGCAGTTCGCAGAAGCCATCCAGCGTCAGCAGTTTTTCCGCCTCGGCTTCAATGCCGTTGGCCTGCAGAACGGTAACCGCCTGCTCGACCAGCGCCGGATCAAAGCCGCTGTGGACGTTATAGATGCCAAAGCCGAGCCGATCGCGCAGCACGATGGCGGCGCAGACGTTGGCGGCGATCATGCACTCTTCCACGATGCGGTTGGCTGTGCGGCGGTGTTCGGTAATGATATCCAGCACTTCGCCTTTTTCACCCAGTACAAAGCGGTAATCAGGGCGATCCTTAAACACCAGCGCGTGTTGGCTGCGCCAGTTGCTGCGGGCATCGCTTACGCGTTTGAGCAGGGTGATTTGGCGCGCGATGGCGTCGCTTGGCGGCTGCCAGCCGGCAATGCCTTCCAGCCAGTCGGAAACGTCGTCATACGCCAGTTTGGCCTTGGATTCGATTTCTGCGGCGAAGAAGCGAATATCGCTGCCCAGTGCGCCATCAGCGCCAACGGTAACGCTGCAGGCCAGCACCGTGCGGTGTTCGTTGGCGCGCAGCGAGCACAAATCATCAGCCAGATCGCGCGGCAGCATCGGGATGTTAAAGCCCGGCAGGTAGTTAGTGAATGCGCGCTGGCGCGCGATGTCATCCAGTTTGCTGCCTTCGGCGACATACGCCGTTGGATCGGCAATGGCGACCGTCAACTGCAGCGAGCCGTCGGCATTTTCCTGCACGAACAGGGCGTCATCCATATCTTCGGTGCTGGCGCTGTCGATAGTAACGAAGTTCAGGGCGGTCAGATCTTCACGCGGCAGGCTGGCATCCGGCGTTTGCATGCTGACCATTTCCGGCGCTTCTTTTTCCAGATTATGGCGTGCCAGCGTGACCCACCACGGCGCGAAGTGATCGTCACCGGTCGTGATGAACTGGGTCAGGTCCGCATAAAAGCCGCGATCGCCCTTTAACGGATGACGGCGCATTTGCGCCACCGCCCAATCGCCGGCCTGGAAGTTATGCGCCAGCTCGCGCGCTGGGCGGCACTGAATCGCATCTTTCAGCAACGGATGATCCGGCACGATAGACAGCCGATCGTCTTTTTTCTGCACCCGGCCGACAAAGCGCGACAGGAACGGCTCAACCAGCGTTTCCGGCTCGGCAATCTCACGGTCTTTTTCGGTATGCAAGGTGGCAACGATACGATCCCCGTGCATGACTTTCTTCATGTACGGCGGTGGGATGAAATAGCTTTTCTGGCCATCGACCTCAAGAAAGCCAAAACCTTTCTCAGTACCTTTCACTACGCCTTCGACGCGCGGGGTCTGAGAGTGAAGTTGCTGTTTAAGCTGCGCCAGCAGCGGGTTGTCTTGAAACATATCGTCCAGTGAATGGGTTATGGGTGGCTTGATTTGCGGCAGACAGTTTTACGCTAATCACCCGCTGCGGGCAAGCGTAACGTCACGGTTTTCCCGTTGCTGCGCATCATTTTACCGGATTGGCGGGCGGGGCGATTGCCGGTAAAACCCGGCCGTCAAGGCCGGGGGCAAATGGGCGCATGCCGCGGGCGGATTTTCAGACGATCCTCAAGGTTTGCAGTGCCGCAGCGCAGCGGCGGATCGCCACCGGAATGGATTTGGAGGTTGGCGTACCGGTGCCGTCGCCAAAGCTGGCCAGCGGTACCAGCGGGTTGGTTTCCGGGTAATAGGCCGCCAGGTTGCCGCGCGGGATGTCATAACTCACCAGTTTGAACCCCTGGACTTTCCGCGTGATCCCATCGTTCCACAGCGTTTCGATTTCTACCTCGTCGCCGTCTTGCATGCCCAACGCGGCCAAATCGTCAGGGTTGATGAACAGCACTTCGCGCTGGCCATACACACCGCGGTAGCGATCGTCCAGGCCATAGATGGTGGTGTTGTACTGATCGTGCGAGCGCAGGGTTTGCAAGGTGAACGGCGCCGGTTGCGGGAACAGCGTTGCCGGCAGATCGGCGGCGCTGAATTCGGCCTTGCCGCTTGGCGTGGCGAAGCGCAGTTCGGCGGCGGCGTTGCCAAGGTAAAAACCGCCGGGTTGTTCGCAGCGCTGGTTGAAGTCTTGAAAGCCGGGAAGGGTTGCTTCAATGAGGTTGCGGATCTGCGCGTAGTCTTCCGCCAGCGCCGGCCAGTCGAGGTAGCGCTTGCCCAGCACCGCATCGGCGATACCGCAGACAATGGCGGTTTCAGACCACTGTGTTTCCGCCAACGGCTTGCCCACACCTTCCGAGGCATGCACCATGCTGAAAGAGTCTTCCACCGTAATAAACTGTGGGCCGCCGGCCTGGATATCGCGTTCGGTGCGCCCCAGAGTCGGCAGGATCAGGGCATCTTTTCGGCCGGTGATCAGGTGGCTGCGGTTGAGCTTGGTGCTGATATGCACGGTTAAATCGCAGTTGCGCAGGGCGCTGGCGGTGCGGTCGGTATCCGGCGCCGCCGCGGCGAAATTGCCGCCCAGCGCAATCAGCACCTTGACCTCGCCCTGTAGCATGGCCTCGATCGCTTCGACCGTATTGTGGCCATGCTCACGGCGCGCGGTGAAGTGAAAATGCTTCTCCAGGCTGTCGAGCAGCGCCGGCGGCGCTTTCTCGTCAATCCCCATGGTGCGGTTGCCCTGCACATTGCTGTGCCCGCGCACCGGGCACAGGCCGGCGCCCGGCTTGCCCAGTTGGCCGAACAGCAGTTGCAGATTGGTGATTTCACGCACCGTCGCCACCGAGTGTTTGTGCTGGGTTACGCCCATGGCCCAGGTGCAGATCACGCGCTCAGCGCTTTGATAAATCTGCGCCGCCTGGCGCAGTTGCGCTTCACTCAGGCCGGATTGCTGGGTGATTTGCGCCCAGGAGGTGGCGTCTACCTGCGCCAGATAGTCTTCAACACCGGTGCAGTGCTGCTCAATAAACGCCAGATCGAACAGCGGCGGCTCGCCCTGCGCCAGCCGCTGGCGATGGGTTTCCAGCAATGCTTTGACCATGCCACGCACCGCGGCCATATCGCCGCCCAGCTTAGGCTGAAAGTAGGCGGAACTGATGGGCGAAGAGATCGGCGTTAGCATCTGAATGGGGCTTTGCGGATCGGCAAATCGCTCCAGCCCGCGCTCACGTAGGGTATTGAAACTGACGATACGCGCGCCGCGCCGCGCTGCGTCTTTCAAACTGTGCAGCATGCGTGGGTGGTTGGTGCCTGGGTTCTGGCCGAAGACAAAAACGGCGTCTGCTTGCGTAAAATCATCCATGCGGATGGTGCCTTTGCCCACACCGATACTTTGTTTTAGCCCCACGCCGCTGGCTTCGTGGCACATATTCGAGCAATCAGGAAAGTTACTGGTGCCGAGCATGCGGCCAAACAGTTGGTACAAATAAGAGGCTTCATTACTGGCGCGCCCAGAGGTGTACAGCTCGATCTGGTTAGGGTTGTCCATCTGGCGGATGTGTTCGGCGATCAGCGCTAGCGCATCCGGCCAACTGATGGGCAGGTAGCGATCGCTGGCGGCGTCGTAACGCATAGGATGGGTTACGCGGCCTTGATACTCCAGAAAGTAGTCGCTTTGTTGGCGCAGGCTGCTGACGGTATGGGCGGCAAAAAACGCCGGATCCACCGCATTGCGCGTGGCTTCCCAACTGACGGCCTTGGCGCCGTTTTCACAAAAGCTGAAGGTGCTGTGGTTGTCGTCGCCCCAGGCGCAGCCCGGGCAGTCGAAGCCGCGCACTTTGTTAACGCGCATCAGGTTGCGCAGGTTTTTCAGCGCCTGCTTGCTGTCCAGCACGTAGCGGGTGGTAGCTTCTAACGAACCCCAGCCGCCGGCTGCGCCGGTGTAGGGTTTAATTGCCGGTTTGAATTTCATGATGATCTTCGCAGGTGATGGCTGTAATCAAAAAGTGAATGACTCTTTACGTTTTTGAGTCTCTTATGTCACAAGTGTAGGAGTGTGCCGACACAGCGTCTAATTGAATAAGGCAATGGCGGGATAGAGGCGGTTTATCGCGGATGGAAGGGGCGCGCGAACGTTATGGCATACAATCAGAGCGTTTCAGCATAATATCGTCCGGCCTGATTGGTTACGCTCTTCTGGTTCTAACAGGAGAGAGTAACATGAAGAAAATCATTATATCTTTGGGCCTGCTGGCGGTTGCGAACGGCGCTCAGGCGGATACGTTCAGCGTCAGCAGTACGGATATGCAGCCCGGCAAGCCGTTAAAAACGGCGCAGGTTTTCCAGGGTTTCGGGTGCCAGGGCGGGAATATTTCCCCACAGATTGCCTGGAAAAACGCGCCGCGGGGAATAAAAAGCTTTGCCGTTACTGCTTTCGATCCGTATGCGCCAACGGGCAGCGGCTGGTGGCATTGGACGGTGGTGAATATTCCCGCCGGCATAAACCGGCTCGCGGCGGGGGCCGGTAATAAAGATAATTTGTCGTTGCCGCAGGGGGCTGTCCAAGGGCGCAATGACTACGGTTTTGCCGGGTTTGGCGGCGCTTGCCCGCCACAAGGAAATGCGCCGCACCGTTATCAATTTACGGTTTGGGCGTTAAAAACCGCAAACTTACCGATTGATAACAATGCCAGCGGCGCACTGGTGGGATTTATGCTTAAGGCGAACGTATTAGCCACGGCAGAATTGGAGGCCATCTACGGGCGTTGAAATGCAGCCATTGAACCACAGCGAGCAGGTTGTCACCTTACAAGCTATCCGGGCGCGTTGCGCCCATGAGCTGCACCGGGTCACGTTGTTCGCGCCGGCGCTATGTCACGTGCGCCGGGGCAGCAAAGTGGTGCAATTTGCGGATTACCATGAGGTCGCCAGGGCGGATTCGCTGATCGTGTTCCCGGCGGGTAAAGAAATCAGCATCGCCAATCGGCCTGCCCAAGGGGAATATGCATCAGATATCATCTATATTCCCCAACGTTTTTTATCCCAGTTCAGGGCGCGGTATCCTGCGCCTTTCACGGCAGAGCCGGCGGTGAAGCAGGCCAGCCTGTGCGTGCCGTTTGATGCACATACGCGGCAAATATGGGATAGCCTGTTAAACACGCTTAACGATAACGCCCCCCAACAGCTGCAGGAACACCAGTTACAGGGGGTATTATTGGCGCTCCAATTGGCTGGTAATGCCGGGCTACTGCTGCGTGAGCGCCACGATCCTGTCTCTGCGCAGGTGCAGGGGTTGATCGCTTTGGCGCCCGCGCATGATTGGCAGGTCTCGGAAATGGCGGCGCATTTGCATATGGGCAGCTCAACGCTGCGGCGGCGGTTGGCGGCCGAGGGCCAGCATTTTCGCCATCTGCTTGAAAATACCCGTATGGCCAATGCGTTGTACGAGGTGCAAAGCAGTGGGCGCAGCATCGGGGAGATCGCTTACCGTAACGGCTACGCCTGTGCGTCGCGTTTTGCTGCCCGCTTCTTGCAACACTTCGGCCTTAGCCCCCGGGTGCTGCGAGGGGCCATGCGCGATGGTTAGCCAGATCGCTAAGGCCACTTAATTATTCCTGGCCGCAGGGTTGCGCGGTGTTCTGCGGGTGAAGAGAATCGATGATAAACTGCTTTTATCCGGCTGCCAGTGGCTGGAAAGCTGAAACCGCCGTCAGGTGAATCGTCTTTTATCTTTTTGTCGCTGATTGGAATAAAAAAATAGACATCAAGCAACTGATCTACCTGTGTAATCTTGAACAGGAACGCCATTTTGGCCGCGCCGCCGAAGCCAGCTTCGTCAGCCAGCCCACGCTTTCCATGCGCCTGAAAAACCTGGAAAAGGAATTGGGTGTCGCGTTGATCAATCGCGGCAACAACTTTGAGGGTTTTACCGCCGAAGGGGAAAGGGTGCTGGCGTGGGCGCGAGAGATCGTCTCAGTCTACCAGGGGCTGAAGCTGGAAGTGGAATCGCTCAAGCATGGCCTGAACGGTCGGTTGCGCATCGGTGCGGTGCCGCAGTGCAGCATTTCGCTGGCGCAGATGTTGAAGGCCGTCAGCGCAAGCTACCCGCAGCTTGATTACCGGGTGGCGGTGCTCAGTGCCGATCAACTGCTGGAAGCGCTCACCGCGCATACGGTGGATATAGGCATCGGTTTTTTTGAGCTGTCCACGCTGGAAAAGCTGCATTTTCAGTCGCAGCCGCTTGCCGACAGCGGCATAGAACTGGTGTTTCATCCGCAGCATTTTCCGCAGTTGCTGGGAGAAGCGCCGTTGCCGTTGACGCAGGTTGCCGCGCTGCCGCTATGCCTGGCGGAACCGACGCGCTATTTCCGCCGCTATCTCGATCATCACTTTCACGCCGCCGGCCTGGCGCTGCATGCGCGCCTGGAAACCGCGTCCATCTTTCAACTGTTGCAGGGGATTTGGGTGGGGCTGGGCTGCGGGCTGTTTCCGCGCGGCAATCTGCTGGCGCAGATGACGCCAGATTTGCAGCGTCGCCCGCTCGCTATTGCGCCGATGTCGCGGCATGCGGCGGTAGTGATTGCCGAACCGGGGCGTGCCACGCCGCTGGCTCAGCACTTCTTCGATGCCGCCCAGGCATGGCTACTGCAGGACGCTCTCTTGCGCATCGGCTAAAGGTGCAAAATCGCCCAAGCTATGGCGCAGGCGGTTTTCCCAGGCATAGAGCGCGCTACTGAGGATCACTTCCAGCACCTGAGCCTGGCTTAGTCCGATATTGAATAACGGTTGAACGCTTTGCGGCGTGAATTTCTCCGGTGAACGGGTAAGCTCCGCGGCGGTGGCGATCACCGCCTGCGCCAGCGGTTCAGCCGTACTCTGGGCGGTATTGATGCTTTGCTGCAACGCACCGGTCAGGGTTGCATCGGCCACCTGCGGTATCAGGTTGGCGACGCAGTAAGCGCTGCCGTTAATGCGTGAAACCACCAGCGCAGCCAGCGCTTTCAATTCGGCTGGTAGACCATAGTCACCGGCGTTAATCTGGTTGAATACCCCGTTGCGTTCGCGCAGCGCGGCGGCGTCGTGCGCCAGCAGCCGGTAATAGGCATCATTACGTGCCTCGGGGTGGCTTTGATCGAGCACGTCCAACTGTTCAGCGGCCGCCGCCGCCAGCGTGATTTCCGGCAGCCGCGCTTGCCATACCTGCTGTTGCTCTGCGGCGCTGAAGGCTTCGGCGTCGTCTATCACCGGGAACCCCGGCACCACCACCGCCGGCCGCCCGGCCAGCGCCGCAATGCCGGCGATAACGCGTGCCTGATAACTGACAAAGCCGATGATTTGCGAAAAGGTGACGATATCTTCGGTGCTCAACTCCACGTCAACCAATTGTTGCAAGGCCTGCGGTGTGATCTGGGTGGGGTGTGTGGCTAACTGGCGAGCATATTGGGTGATTTGCGCCAGGCGGATGTTGCTTTTGCGCGAGGCTTCAGGGCTGTCCAGCGGGGCGAGGCGGGCCGCGTAGTGGCTACAAAGCGGTTGGATGCCGGTCACCTGGGCAACGGTCAAGGCGGTGCTGAGACGATCATAAAGTGACAATGTCACTTTTCTGCTTAGCACAACACGCTTGGGAAACAGCCGGTGGTAGCAAGCCAGCGAGGCGTCGAACACGCCGGCCCGCGTAGTGAGGGCGGTGTTCAGCGTTTCGTCGGCCAAAGCGCCAAAGCCTTGCAGAAAGCGATCGCGAATGGTGGCCGCGCCGGGCTCCAACAGGTTACCGCTGTATACGCTGCTCTGGGTTTCGTGATACCACTGGGTATTGTGTTGTCGACGTAACGGTTCCATTGGCTTAATCCTTAATCATGACCAAAACCACCGCTCAGGTACCGTGGTGGCTGAGTGAAGGGGCAACAGCTGAGCAGAAGTGCAAGGGAAGGCGGGTACCGGTGGCGGTTATCACAACATACTGCGGCGCATATTCCGCTGGTGGCTGCGATGGCGTGCAGGCAGTGATCTTGCTTTCCCATTAGATTGATATCCTGTTGAAGAGTGGACTTTTCGTGCAGGATATCTTCACCGATCGTTATGGCGAGATAAAATAATGTTACGTGCTAATAAATAACTAAAGTGAATAAAATATACTGAGATATATTAAAAGGTAATTTACATTTGAGTTTAATGGATAACGCCACGTGCGGGATGGCGTTGCCGCGCCCTGATGGGCGCGGTTTACGGCCGGGGGATCAGAAGCGGCCGCCGTCGCGCCGCCAGGCGTCTGCGGTCAGCGCCTCGCCGAAGTGGCTGGCGATCAGGCGTTTGGTAAGATCGTGCAGTGGCGCGGCCAACACGTCGGCGGTGCTGCCGCGTTCCACCACTTCGCCTTCGTGCATCACCAGCACCTGATCGCTGATGTGCTTCATCATGCCAAGGTGCTGGGTCACGTAGATATAGGCGATGCCGTGTTTTTCCTGCAGTTCCAGCATCAGGTTAATGATCTGCGAACGCATCGACATATCAAGTGCGGCCAGCGCCTCATCGGCCACGATCACTTTCGGCTGCAGGATCAGCGCACGCGCCAGGGCGACGCGCTGTTTCTGGCCGGAAGCGAGCATATGCGGATAGTAATAAGCGTGATCCGGCAGCATCCCCACCTGGCGCAGCGTGAGGTTGATGCGCTGTTCACGCGCGGCGCTGTCCAAATCGGTATTCAGCCGCAGCGGGGCGTCCAGCAATTGGCCGATGCGTTGGCGCGGATTGAGCGACGTGCTGGGATCCTGAAAGATCATGCGGATGCGCTGGCTGCGGTAGCGATAGTCGCCGTATTCCAGGCGATGATCGTCGATCAGCAGTTCACCGTCGCTGGGCTCAATCATGCCGGAGAGCATTTTCGCCAGCGTGGATTTCCCCGAGCCGTTTTCACCGATGATCGCCAGCGTCTGGCCTTCGCGCAGCGTAAAGCTGACGGATTTCACTGCTTCCACATGCTGGCGGCGGAACAGCCCGGTGCGGTAGCGGTAGGTTTTGGTCAGATTGCGCACTTCCAACAGCGTTTCCATTTTAGTTATCCTCCATGTTCAGCGGGAAGTGGCAGGCAAAAAGGTGGGTTTTGACCGGGCGCAGTTGCGGCGCTTCAATGCATTTTTTCTGCGCATAGGGGCAACGCGGCCCCAGGCGGCAACCAATCGGCAGGTGCTCCAGCGAGGGGATTGCCCCCGGCAGGGTGTTCAGCCGGCTTTTATGCGGCAACGAACGGCCAAAATCCGGCATGGCGCGGATCAACGCCTGCGTATACGGGTGGTGCGGTGCGGCCAGTAAATCCTCGCACTGGGCGCTTTCCACCGTTTGGCCGCAGTACAACACGTTTACCCGGTTCGCCCATTTACTCATGATCTGCAGATCGTGGCTGATCAGCAAAATCGTCGTGTTGTTGTTCTGGTTGAGCCGCGCCAGCAGGCGGAAAATTTGCGCCTGGGTAGTCGGTTCCATGGCGTTGGTCGGCTCATCGGCGATCAACAGCCGCGGCTGGTTGGCCAGCGCGATGGCAATCATCACCTTTTGGCATTCCCCTTCGGTCAGTTCGTAGGGGAAAGAACCCATGATGTCCTGGTGATCTTTGATGCCGACGCGGTGCAACAGCTCTATGGCGCGGCGTTTGCGCCAATGGAAGCGTTGCCACCAACGGCCTTTATACGTCCAGCCGGGGATCGCCTGCACCAACTGCCGGCCGATGCTTTCAGAAGGATCCAGGCAGGACTGCGGTTCCTGGAAGATCATGGAAACATTGTGGCCGACCAGTTTGCGCCGCTCGCGCGGCGTCAATTGGAGCAGGTCGATGTCGTTAAAACGCATGCGATCGGCGGTTACCCGCCAATTGTCTTTGGTCACGCCGCAGATGGCCTTGGCGATCAGGCTTTTGCCGGAGCCGGACTCCCCGACCAGGCCGCGCACTTCGCCCTCGGTGAGCGTGATGCTGACGCGATCGACGGCTTTGACCGGCCCTTCGGCGGTCATAAACTCAATGGTCAGATTGCGGATATCGAGTAACGGCATTATTCCACTCCCGCATTAATTGCCCGGCGTATACCATCGCCTAACAGGTTAACCAACAGCACGCTAACCAGAATCGCGGCACCCGGCAGCATCACCGTCCAAGGCGCAACGTACACCAGCTCCAGCGAATCACCCAGCATGGCTCCCCATTCCGGGGAAGGCAACTGCGCACCGAGATCGAGAAAGCCCAGCGCGGCGATATCCAAAATGGCCATGGACAGCGCGCGGGTGAATTCGGTCACCAGCACGGCGGCAATGTTCGGTAAAATGGCATACCACAGTATCTGGCGGGTAGAGGCGCCATCCAGGCGCGCGGCGACCACATACTCTTTTTCCAGCTCGTCATGCACTGCACTGTAGATGGTGCGCACCATGCGCGGCAGCAGCGCCAGCCACACCGCCAGCATTGCGTGCGGCAGCGCGGGCCCGATAAAGGCCACCACAATGATCGCCAGCAGCAGCGAAGGGATGGAGAGCAGGGTATCAAGAATATGGTTGAGCACCGCTGAGCGCAGGCCGTGGGTAACGCCGGCGAAGACGCCAAGAACCACGCCGAAACAGGCGGCGGCTACGGTGACGATCAGCGCGGAACCGTAGGTGGCGGCGGTGCCGGTCAGCAGGCGGCTGAGGATATCGCGGCCCAGATCGTCGGTGCCGAGGAAGAAAGAAACATTGCCGTGGCGCGACCAGGAAGGTGGCAACAGTTGGTAGCCAAGAAATTGCTGATCGAGCGCATAAGGAGCCAGCCAACTGCCGAAAACCGACAGCAGCAAAAGCAGGATGACGCCGTAAAAGCCGATCATGGCCAGCGCATCGCCGTAAAACAGCCGCCAGGTATAACGCAGCGGGCTGGGCATTTTCTTTTCGCGGTATACGTTATCGAAGGGCATACCATTCCTTATGTTTCAACGGGTTGGTTGCAGCGCCTAAAATATCTGACAGCACGTTGATGGTGATGACCAGCATGCCGATCACCATCACACCGGCAGAAATCGCCGCAAAATCCTGTTGGCGGATGGCGTTTACCAGCCAGCGCCCAAGCCCAGGCCAACTAAAGACCACTTCGGTAATCATCGCCAGCGTCAGCATGGTGGAAAATTGCAGCCCCAGTTTAGGAATGATCGGCGGCAACGCATTGTGCAGCACGTGGCGGCGAATGATGGTGAAGCGCGACAGGCCGCGAATGGCGGCCGCTTTGATATAGTTCTGGCCACTGACGTCGTCGGTGCTGATGCGCATCAGGCGGATCACTTCCGTTACCGGCGCCACCGCCAGTGCGGCCACCGGCAGCACCATATGGCGCAGGGCGCTGGCGATCATTTCCGTGCGGTACGGCGAATCCGACAGCCAGGCGTCGATCAGCGCAAAGCCGGTTACGGGCTGCACCTGGTATAGCAAATCAAAACGCCCGGAAACCGGCAGCCAGCCAAGGTGCAGCGAGAAGAACAGCATCAGCAATAGCGCCAGCCAGAATACCGGCATGGAAAAACCGATCAGCGCGAAGGTGCTGATGGCGGTATCCTGCCATTTTCCGCGCATCACGCCCGCGATAATGCCCAGCGGGATACCGATGAATAACGCCAGGGTAAAGGCCAATAGGCACAGTTCCATGGTGGCGGGGAACACTTCACGCAGTTGAGCGTTGATCGCCTGGCCATTGATGCTGGACACGCCAAAATCCCAATGCAGCAGGCTAACCAGGTAAAAGCGGTAGGCATCCCACAGCCCGGCACCGCTGAGCGGCGCATGCGGCGTAAAGTAGCTGAGGCTAAAGCTGACCAACGTGAGCAGGAACAGTGTGATCACCAGCAGCAGCAGGCGGCGCAAGGTAAATATAATCACTTTTTCGCCCCCTCGTCAGATTCACGATACACCCCGGCAAACGACGCGTTGCCGAATGGGCTTAGCACCAGCCCGCGGATATCATAGCGGTAGGCCTGCAGGCGCAGCGATGAGGCCAACGGCAATACCGGCAGCTCTTGCTCAAGAATTTTTTGCGCTTGCTGGTAGCTGTCGATCCGCTGTGACAACTGTTGAGACAGCAGAGCGTTTTGCAGCAGCGCGTCAAATGCGGGGTTGCACCAGTGAGCATAGTTGGTTTGCGAGCGGATTGCCGCACAGCTTAACAGCGGGCGGAAAAAACTGTCCGGATCGTTACTGTCGGTGGCCCAGCCGGTCAGGGTTAAATCATGGTTGCGCTCCATCAGGCGGGCTTCCTGAAAGCGGCCTTCCACCGGCACGATATCAACCCGGATGCCGACCTGGGCCAGATCGGCCTGGATCAGTTCGGCGGTTTTCAGCGGGCTGGGGTTATAAGCCTGCGAAGCGGTCGGCACCCATAGCCTTAAATGCAGTTGTTCGGCACCGGCCTGGCGCAGCATCTCACGCGCCAACGCCGGGTTGTATTCGGTGATGTGCGCATCGTTGTCATAGGCCCAGGAAGCACGCGGCAGAATTGAAGCCGCGGTTTCCGCCGTGCCGTAATAGATGGATTGCATCAGGCGCTGGTTATTGATCGCCAGTGCCACCGCTCGGCGAATTTTCACATTGTTAAACGGCGGTTTTTCCGTGTTAAAGGCCATGTAAGCAATGTTCATCCCCGGGCGCAGCGTCAGGCGCAGGCGCGGATCGTCGCGCAGGATCGACAGCTGGCTGGCCGCCGGGTAGGCCAGCACGTCGCACTCGCCGGTTAACAGTTTGGACAGGCGCCCGGTGCCGCCGGCGCCAAGATCGATCACCACCTGTGCCATGCGCGGTAGGCCTTTCCAATAGGCCTGGTTACGCGCCAGGCGGATATATTGCCCGGAGCGGTATTCATTGAGCATAAATGGCCCGGTGCCGACCGGTTCGCGGTCGATCAGCGGCTGTTTATCCCGTTTGGTCAGCGTGTCGGCATATTCGGCCGAGAGAATCGGCGCGTAGTGGGTTGCGATATGCCACAGGAATGAGGCGTCCGGCGCCTGCAGGCGGATCTCAACGGTATAGTCATCAATCTTTTTCACGCTCTGGATCGTATCGCCGAACTGCAAGCTGTCAAAATAGGGGTATTCACCGCCGTTGACGTTGTGATACGGGTGTTTTTGATCGAACACGCGCGTGAAGCTGAATACCACGTCGTCCGCGTTCATCAGGCGCGTTGGTGTAAACCAGGCGGTGGTCTGGAACGGCACGTCACGGCGCAGGTGGAAACGGTAGGCGGCGCCGTTATCTAGCACTTCCCAGCTTTGCGCCAGTTCAGGGATCAGGCGATAGGTGTAAGGATCGACATCCAGCAGGCGATCGTACAGCTGTGCCGCCAGGGTATCGACCGTCAGGCCGCTGCTGGCCATTTGCGGATTGAAGGTATTGAGTATGCCGCTGACGCAATAAACAAAGCCGCTTTGGCGGATATCCGGCAGCGGCGCTGCAGCGGCAGGGGCAGCGGGTGTTGAGGCGATGGCGGAGCCTGCCAGGCAGCTCAACGACAGTATCCAAAGGGGTAAAGCACGCATAGACGCTTCATGAGTTATTAAGCAATGGCGATAGTGTACCGTACTCTGGCGAGCGACCCAATTCCTTGCGAAAAATGGTTGAATTTTCTACTTTTTGGCTAACTCTGCGGCAGCGATCGTCGCTTTTGACTGGCGGGCGTTTTCATGGCCGGCGCCGCAGGCCAAATCCGTGGCGTATCGGGCACTATTACCTGCCTTTGAACGCGTAACGGATTTGCAGATCCCCCGTTACCGGGGGGAGAACGCACAATGTTGATATGGTAATGAGAAAAATTCTCAACAAAGCACTTTACAGCTGATACTGATAACCATTATCATCGCTTTGCACTTCACGGAAGGTAACGCCTCGTTGCTTTTTGTGGAAGGCACGACATTGCTCACATTGCTTCCAGTGTTTATTTAAGCCAGCTCGGGTGCTGGCTTTTTTTTGTTCATTTTAGTAGCGCCTTCATCAGCCAGACGATATTCAGTGGCGGGTAGGGGCTCCGCGACAACTCCGCCAGTTCATATCCTGACTTACTACCGATTCTTCTTAATACGTAGCAACACCAGCGGCTGATGTTCTACCGTGATTCACCGTATCACGCAACTGCTCAGCCTAAATAACCGAAGACGTGATGAAACTCAATGGATTGGGTACTTACATGCATTTATAGAGTGAATGTATTTTTTTATTATTATCTTAATCATGAATATAAATTGCGTTTAAATATCGATAGTTTGTTATTTATGACCATTTTTAGGAGATAAATTTTAAATAATCTATCTTTTGTAGTTGATTATCATACTAATGGGAATGATAATCGTCACGTAAATTGACATGTTTTTCACAGTGAATACTTCTAGGGATTAGACATGCTGGCATGCAGGACGTATCCATGGCTTTAGGCCGTGCGGCTTTTCCGTTTTGCCTGCGTTTTCTCTACAAATTTGCCGCAACTGACCAGAACGGACTGACTTTTCTCACGGATGTGACTCATGAACAAGCATTGCTATCGCCTTATTTTCAGCCGCACCCATGGGGAACTGCGGGTGGTTTCCGAACTGGCCCGCAGTTGCTGCAGCGAGCCGGGGCAAAGCCGCGGCACCGGCGCGCCACGGTTGTGGGTGACGCTGCGCCGCACGGTATGGCTGCTGGGGCTGGCGCTGTTTGCCGGGCCGGCGGCGGCCGACGGCATTGTGGCGGACGGTGCGGCGGCGCCCGGCCAGCGGCCGGATGTGATCGCGACGGCGAACGGCTTGCCGCAGGTGAATATTACCGCGCCCAATCAGGCCGGGATATCGCACAACCAGTATCAGCAGTTTGATGTCGAGCAGAAAGGCGCCATTCTCAACAACTCGGCGGTGATGACGTCCACCCAGATGGCCGGGATGATACAGGGCAACCCCAACCTGAATCCGGACGCCGCCCCCGCACGGGTGATCCTCAATGAAGTCAACAGCAACAACCCCAGCCAACTGCGCGGTTTTCTGGAAGTGGCCGGCGGGCGGGCGCAGGTGATCGTTGCTAACCCGGCGGGGATTGTCTGCAACGGTTGCGGCACCCTCAATGCCGGGCGAATGACGCTGACCACCGGCAAGCCGCAGTTGAACGCCGACGGCAGCCTGGCGGGTTACCAGATTGAACGCGGCGTGGTGCGCGTTGAAGGCGGCGGGCTGAATGGCGATAGCCGCCATGATACCGAATACGTGGATATTCTGGCGCGTGCGGTAGCAATCAATGCCGGCGTCTGGGCCAAAGATGAGCTGTCGGTGGTGGCTGGCCGCAACCGCGTGAGCGCGGACGGTAAAACCGCGACGCCGCTTTCGGACGACGGCAGCGCCAAACCCGAGTTGGCGATAGACATGGGCCAGATGGGCGGCATGTACAGCGGCAGTATCCGGATGATCGGCACCGAAGCGGGGGTGGGGGTTCGCAATCAGGGCGGGCATCTGCAGGCTGAAAAGACCCTGGTGGTGAGCAGTGAGGGCAAGCTTGTCTGGCAGGCCGGCACGGCAGAGCCTTACACGCAGGCCGGCGGCGATATTAGCTTAACCGCCCGAGACAGCGTTGAACACCAGGGCAAACTGTACAGTGGCGGCCAGCTGGCCGTACAAAGTCGCCAGGGCGACATTCGCCAATCCGGCACGCTGGCGGCGGCCGGCAACGTCACGCTGCGCGCTGAGCAAGGTATCCAGAGCAGCGGGGCGCTTTTGGCGGGCAGCGATGCGAACAGCAGCCTGATCCGCGCGGCGGATATCACTCTCGTCAGCCAGGGGGATATTCGCGCCAGCGGCAGCTTGCTGAGCCAGAAACAGGTGGCGGTGACCGGCCGCCGGGTGGATTTAAGCCACAGCCTCCTGGCGGCCGGGCAGGCGCAGTTGACGGCGCAAGCCGGGGACGTGCTGTTGCAACAGGCGCAGGTGGACAGTGAGCAACTCACCGTCAACAGTTTGGGGCACCTCGACACGCAACAGGCGCAAATCCGCGCCGGGAATTGGCAAATCACCGCCGATAGCCTGTACAACCAGGCGGG
>NZ_BAABEM010000050.1:0-190045 GCF_039540155.1 Gibbsiella greigii | reverse complement strand
GCTGGCGAAACTCCGGGGTATATTGATTACGGGATGTCTTCTTCACAGATTTTGCTTGCGTCATGGTTCACCTTGTTAACGATTTTACTCGCTTAACAGCGTGTCCACTATTCGTGGGTAGGATCAGTATGTACCCAGAGATTATTATCGCAGGGTACACACGATGTCCCGTCAGAAACTGGCTATGAAAGTGGTTGGTTGGGGCGTCAGCGCAAAAGTCGTGTTTGAGTTGGTCACTGATGAGCGTTCTGGGAACTGAGTTGCCGGCGGCGAAATTTCCACGATTTAAAGCTAAGACTGACCGGCATGACTATGCTGAACAGTACACATAGAAATACGGCTGCAGCACACCAAGAAATGATATGTATTCGGGAGCCGACGAACAGCGTGATAATAGTGATAGCCAAAATACCAATGATAATGCCGACTAGAGCTCTGAAATGATTGGCTAGATCGGAAAGAACGCTCTCAAGTGAATCACTGTTTTCGTAAGAGTAATTCTGCAGTTTGTGTAGATCTTTAGGTGTGAACCCTGATTTTAGTAGCTCTTGTTTGTTCACTGGCACCGATGTGTCTCCTTAAACGATTGTCTTGAGCCTGTTTAGGATTTTGTGTAAATGCCTCGTCTCAGGAGTGACCATCCAGGGGCACCGAACCCGATAATAAATCGGCTCATTGCTGTGAGCCAGTTCTTCAGTGGCATCGTCCATTTCTGCGACAAGTCACACCACTTTTTTCACCGACTCATCCGTCGGGAACACTTTACGTTTTTTAATCGCATGCCGGATCACGTTGTTTAGCAACTCAATGGCGTTGGTCGTGTAAATAACCTTGCGGATGTCAGTTGGATAAGTGAAGAACGCCGGCAGGTTGGCCCAGCTCGCTTCCCTACTACGATTTATCTGTGGATAACTATCTAATGCACGTTACTCTTTAATTAATCGAGAAATTTTATTATAAAGGCTCGCGATTATTGTGTGCCTTTGGGGAGAGTAGTGTAGTTCTCGGTGACAATTTGGGCATACGGCAACTGCATTTTCAACCGTATCGGATCCGCCATCGGCTAAATGCTTAACGTGGTGCACTTCAAGATAGGGATTGCCTTTACTATCTAAAAAGGGGGCGTTTTTTTCACAAGACTCACAAAACCCCTTTGCCTGTTGAAGGACAAATGCTTTCACTTTCGGATCGCGAATGACCGTGGTCGCACGCAGCGTGACTTTGATTGGCGATTTGTTGCCTGTTGGCTTAGTTGCAACACCTTCTTGTAGGTGCTTTTCAACCTGATGCTCAAATGTTTGATTTTCTTCTTCTAACGATATGTTGTCATGAAGACAAATGAGCTCTATGAGCTTTTGTAGCTTATTGGAACCGACATGCGATGCCGGTTTTAATCCTTTTAACCATTCGCGATCGAGCATTAAATACGCATAAGAGATGTTCTGCATTCGATATTCGAATGACTTCGGCGAGCGGCCAAATTGTTCACCGAGCTGTTGGTAGTAAGATTTTTTGGAAAACGGCTCACCGGCATCATACTTCCGTTTCATGTCAATATATGCGAGCACCGATGCTTCTAGATCTTCTTCGCCCCAAGCGTATCTATCGTTATTCATAATCAGCTTAACTGTATCGTCAAATAACATCAATTTGCTGAATATTATAACGAATTGCAAATGGCTTTTAACTTCGTTTAGGGGAAAACAGCCCATAACCACCGTGTAAAAGGATAGCCTTAATCGTGCCGCGGGCCGAGCCAGGATCCTGACTCGGCCGCATTAGCTAAAGCGCGTCTTCTTAGGGCGAAATCTAATTCGCCGGTGGTAAGTCCTCCAGTTCCCGTAGGGCGCGGCCATACAGTTGGTATAACGCAGGCACCAAATGCGCGGTAGCATTAAGGTAGTGATTCAACGGTTCCCAATGCGGAGAATCGGTTTGCGGGATCTTTTGCTGGAGAGCACCTAACAGCATCAGCCCATGGCATAATCCTTCTGCGTGTTCTGCTGAAAGTGCTGCCAGATCAAGAAGCTGCGTTTGCGTTAATGCATGTAAGTCGAACTGATCAAACAGTTCACGGTAAAGGGGAAGGCTGCTTGTTGCGGGTTCTTGGATTGCAGTATCAACCATGATTACATCTCCGTATGTCTTAGGTACTGACTACCATCAGAGACGCTAAACTCGGGTGGTAGCCCAGGCGGGGTTAGCGTTACCGGGACATACGAACCGGCGCTTCTTGCGAAGCCCCCGCCTGAGCCACCATTATTTAGGGGTGAGCTAAAGCTGCGGCATTATTACACAACGCCGCGGTATATGTCAGATTCGGAACGCTAACTCCGGCTGCGGATTTTGCCGCAGCTAGCTAACTCTACCCTGGCGGTATTGGCGGTAAAATAGCCTGTTTAAAATTACAGGTACTTACTGCCAATAGTGGAATCTGGTTCGCAACGGTAGCATGCAAAGTTTTCCACCATGATTGGCTGTTATAACCAGCCAATGAATTTGGCCGTGAATCTATATGGCGCTGCGATATGTCCCTTTCCAACTCTCCCATTCACAGTTAGACACAACCTCAACAACAGAAGATACAGATTCCTTAAACGGAAATGATTAATCTGGCTGTATCGGATGTGAACACCGGCGCGAGCCAAACGTGGCGCATGCAACAAGCACATTAACCCTACAGGAATGACGCAATGAATTTTAAAACCCGCCTGGCGGTTGCCGTTACCACTTCACTGTTGTTGAGCGGCCTGGCGCAGGCCGCTGATGCGCCGCCCACGTTCACCCCAGAGCAACAGGCGCAAATCGGTAAAATTGCAGCTGATTATTTGGTGGCGCATCCAGAAGTGCTGGTGCAGGCGAGCCAAACGCTCCAGGCGCAGCAGGAAGAGCGCCAGCAACAAACGCTGGTGGCGAACGTGTTGAAAAACCAACAGGCGCTGCTGAACGATAAAGACACGCCCACATACGGCCCGGCTAACGCTAGCGTCGCCGTTATCGAGTTTTTCGATTACCAGTGCATCTACTGCAGCAAGCTGGCGCCAGAGCTGGAAAAAGTCATGAAGGCCAGCCCGAATGTACGTTTCATCTTTAAAGAATGGCCGATTTTCGCCGGTCGTTGGGAGAACTCCGGTAAGGCGGCTCTGCGTGGGTTAGCGGTCTGGAAAGAGAAGGGCGCGCAGGCCTATATGGCCTACCATAATGGCATTTATCACACCCAGCACAATGAAGGCGCGCTGACCGAAGAAGACATTGCGGCGGCAAGTAACGCTGCGGGCTACAAGCCAACGCAGGATGCGGACTATAACGGCGTGCTGGCCAACAACAATGCATTGGCCCAGCAACTGGGGTTAACCGGGACGCCTGGGTTGATTGTGATGCCGGTGAAGAATGCCACGGCGGAAAATATCAGTGTGCTGCCGGGCGCCGTGCCGGCGGAAGATCTGTTGCAAGCGATTCAGAAGGCCGCACACTAAGCGGGTGCTCTGGCGGCGTTTGGCTTGATTAACCAAGATGCCGCAGAGCATCTTGGTTTTCGCTGAGAACGGTGTGGCAAAGGCCACCCGAAGGGTTGTCAGAAAGACGCGCGTTTGTAAGGTGCGTACTGGGCTTGCCAGAACATATCTTCAATTGCAGTGCGCAATGCGTCTTCGCTCATCGCCGGCGCCACGTCATCCTGTTGTGCAGCGCGGCCCACCGCAAAGGCAATGGCCCGCGAGAGGGTTTCGATTTCCGCCACCGGCGGCAATAGCCCGCCTTGCTCGGTCAGCACCAGCGGTGAATGTGCCGCCAGCGCGTGGCTGGCCGCCATCAGCATGCCTTCGGTCACCCGCCGCGCTTTGGCCGCCAAAATCCCTAAGCCCAGGCCAGGGAAGATATAGGCGTTGTTGCACTGGGCGATATCGTACAGCTGATCCTGATAGAACACCGGTGCGAAGGGGCTGCCGGTAGCGATCAGAGCTGCACCCTGCGTCCAGGCGATCAGATCCTGCGGCGCCGCTTCCGCACGCGAAGTGGGGTTCGACAGCGGCATAATGATCGGCCGCGGGCAGTGCCGGTGCATCTCTTTCACAATCTCTTCGCTGAACAGCCCTGGCTGGCCCGATACGCCCACCAGCACCGTCGGGTGCACGTGGCGCACCACATCCATCAGTGAAATGCTGCTTGGATCGGTGTCCCAGCCCTTAACGCTTTCGCGCGGCGTCACCAGCCGCTGCTGGAAGTCCAGCAGGTTCGGCATGTCGTCGGTCAGTAGGCCGAAGCGGTCAATCATAAAGATCTGGCTACGTGCCTGTTGTTCATCGGCGCCATCTTCCACCATGCAGGCGATAATCTTCTCGGCGATGCCGCACCCGGCTGAACCGCTGCCCAGGAACACCACCCGTTGGTCGCGTAAACGCGTACCGGCGGCATGGCTGGCGGCCAGCAGTGTGCCCACTGCCACCGCCGCCGTTCCCTGAATATCATCGTTGAAGCAGCAGAGCTGATCCCGGTAGCGGTTAAGCAGACGCGTGGCGTTTTTCTGGGCGAAATCCTCGAACTGTAGCAAGACATTCGGCCAGCGTTCCTTCACCGCGCTGACGAACGAATCGATAAACTCCAGGTATTGATCGTCGGTGATGCGCGGGTGGCGCCAGCCCATGTATAGCGGATCATCCAGCCGCTGCGCGTTATTGGTGCCCACGTCCAGCATGATCGGCAGCGTGGTCGCCGGGTTGATGCCGCCGCAGGCGGTGTACAGCGCCAGTTTGCCGATAGGGATCCCCATACCGCCGATGCCCTGATCGCCCAGCCCCAGGATGCGCTCGCCGTCGGTGATGACGATCACGCGGATATCATGGCGGGAAAAGCTTTGCAGCATTTCATCGATATGGTGGCGATTTGGCCATGAGATAAATAAACCGCGTGGCCGGCGATAAATATCGGAAAAATGTTCACAGGCTTCGCCAACCGTCGGCGTATAAATAATCGGCAGGATTTCGCTTAAATGCGCACGCACCAGGTTATAAAATAAGGTTTCATTGGTATCCTGAATGTTACGCAAATATACATGTTTTGATATATCGCGTTTGAAATGGCAGAACTGGGCCCAGGCGCGTTCGGTTTGTTCTTTTATTGTTTCTACCTGGTCGGGCAATAAGCCGTTCAGGTTAAAGGCGGCGCGTTCTTCCTGTGTGAAGGCCAGCCCTTTATTCAATAATGGGTTTTCTAATAATATTGAGCCAGTATACGGTGTATAAATCGGTTCGATCTTTAACATTTTTTGTCTTGCTCCTGTACGACGGATTTATCGCACGGTTCAAGGGCGATAGAAATATAACCATCGTCTGTCGCCGTGGCATATACCCGTTATCTTTCCGGTTGCTGGTGCGCTGGTTTGGTTACCTGGCCCATCCCTGGGCCATTCCTCTGCGGGGCCAGCAAAAACGCGATCCAAACGCGGTGGGTGTTTTCTGCCTGCAACGCGAATGATTTTGGGTATAAAGCGATTTTGGTAATTTATTTTGGGCTTTAAGCCCGCCTGCTAATGAATAAACCTTCACTACTTCTGTCTGATGCAGCTACGAAATCACATAGATCATTACTCCTTGTGTTAGCACGCCGATGGCGGTGCCCAATAAAATTGACGACGAGGCCGACTCCACATAGGTGTCGCTACGCAGCGCGAACATACCGGCAGCAATGGCCGAAGGCGTGGCGCCGATAATCACCACCTGCTGCATAAAGGTGTGGCTCAGGCCAAACGCCAGCCCGGCGAACGCCATCATGGCCGGCTGGATGAGGTTTTTCATGCCGATATTGGTGATGGTCTGGATGTTCAGCGTCGGGCGCTCGCCGTAGAACAGCAAACCCAATGCAAACAACGAGATACCACCGGCGGTTTTGCCCATCATCTCGATTGGCGAACTCAGCAGGTGCGGGAGCTTCAGCCCTGCCAGGCTCATCAGCACGCCTAGGATTGGGATCCACACAATCGGGTTGCGCACGGCCTTGAACAGGTTTTGCATGATCATCCGGCCCAACCCCAGCTCTGCCGATGCGCCAGAAGCGTTGCTATCGCCCATGCGCAACAGCACGATGGTCAGCGGGATCATCAATACGCTGGTGATCAAATTGCCGATAAGCACCCCGAGAAAACCCTCCGGGCCAATCAGTACCGCCAACACCGGCGCGCCAAAATAGGCCATGTCCGGGAAGGCGCAAACCAGCGATTGAATGGCGCTGGTTTTAATATCGTGGCGAAAAATAAAGCGTGAAATGAATAATGTCAGCAGGTAAGAGCCCATCAGGCCGATCACCAATACCGCCATAAACGGTAAATTCTGTATTTTTTCCGGATCGGTATTTAATGCGCCGACAAATAAATGGAATGGCAGTGCGAACCGGATGACCACCGTGGCTAAAACGTTGGCATCTTCCCGCTTACTGTAACCTAATTTACCGCTCATCCATCCTAGTAACATAATAAATACAAGTGGGAATAACGATTGTAAAAGTAACGATTCCATAATATTTCCTGTGTTTGCATTTTTTAGTAGGGTGAGGTGTTTTAGTAAATTTGGTATTAATCTAAGTATTAGGGCGGAGAGAAGTAGTGATAAACATCACATGGCATTGGTTTAATTAATTACTTAATACCTACTTTAATTAATATACAGGTGGTTTTTAGTATGGCGGAGTGTGCGTTACCGCTTGTTTTTCAGTGTATTAAACTTAACTGACTAAAGTTTTTTATTGTGGGATATCCTTTTTTATCGCAAAAGTAAAAATATATTTCATCGCTTAGGTGGGGCATGGGCGCATGTTTTAGCTATGCACCGTAGTGCCGCATGGTGAAGCGCGTGGCCATCCTGAGCGGGGAGCGGTGTGATGCAAGAACGTCGGCACCGGCGTGCCAGTATGGGCATGGCCTTTAAGAATTTCGTGTAATTTACAGCCGAGAACAATAACGTATTATCGGATGAGTGGATAAATATATGGAGACAGGGATATGGATTTAGTATTGTTTTCAATGATGCAATCAGGTGGCAGAAATAAGGCCTGGGCTGAGTCGATGGTAAACCTCGAAGCCAGAAAGCTGGTTGATACCGCAAACGCTATATCAGCGTACCATTTGCGTGATGGCTTGACGCGATTACATTTTGTCCAGGAAATCAGGGATGTAATTGAACAACAGTTTACTACTGCTCGTAATGCAAAGTCTGATAAAGAGTGCATGATGTGTGTGAAAAACCTGAGGGCGGAGATAGAAAACCTTAAAGTGCAGGATCGAATGTTGCGGATGCAAACCGCCAAGCTCTATGCAAAGGTAGAGTTCATCCTGGAAAATGACAAAATTGTTGGTTATGTGATCAGTGCTGTAAGTGTGGTGTTGTCGGGGCTTACGATTGCAGGTGGCGTAGCACTTTTTGGCACGATGACGCCGATCGGTATGTTAGCCGGTGCAACTCTTGTTATGGATGGTGTAAACGGAATCTCAAAAGAGATTAATAACAACTTTCTTGATAAGCCTAACTCCCAGGGAGCATTCGCTGATGGGGCGATGTCTGCAACTGAATTTATGGGCTTCAAAAGTGAAACAGGGCTTGCTGTTTATAAAAGTGTTAGCCTTGCCGCAAGTGTATATGGTGTATTTGGGCTTATCCGAAAACCCGATATGTGGCGATTGTTCCATTATATTCCGCAAGATTTTTACCGTAATGTTAGCGCTATGAGTAAGCCGAAACTAACGATGAAGATAGTGGATTATGGACTCAAAGGGAAAGTAATATTCGATTTACTGACGATGGATAATTCGACTAATTAGCTATTCCACGGTTATATTTTCTGCGGAAAGTCCAGGCTTTGTAAGCCAAAATGGGTGGCTGGAAAAACCAGATTATGGCAAGAGCCACAAGCAGTGCGATGCCAACCGAGATAACGTTTTCCCTGGATGCCATGGTAAGCACGAAGGCATAGGCGACTAAAATGGCAGCAGTTAACCCGATTGCTGCCTGAAAACGCTTGGATAAGTCACCGATAACGAGATCCAATGTCAGCTCATTTTTAATGAGATAGTTCTTTAGTTTTTTTAGATCTGTGTGCGTAAAACCAGATTTTAGCAGCGCTTCTTCACTAACTATCATGCTTTTTTCCCCTTAACCACTTGATCGTCCTAAGTCTTCCGGCAGGTATACCAGAAAACAAGCAACTAATCGACCCGCATCACGAGTGCTCCCCAGTAAAGCCAGATGTTGTTCCCTAATTCTGTTGGTTATTCTAGCGTTTGTGTTTATCTTCGATCGCATTGGTACAACGTTAATTGCTAGTTCGAACCCGTTAGGCGTACTAGCAGGAGCTATACTCGTAACCGATGGGTTTAATAGTTTGAGCAAGGAATTTGCTCATCAGGTTCTGAATGAACCCACATCTGAAGGTTTTGCTGCTAATGCTGCTATGTCTACCGCTGAGTTTATGGGGTTTAGCCGTGATAATGGCTTAGGCGTTTATAAGGCAGTGACGCTTACAGCGAACGCTTATAGCATTTTAGGCTTACTGAGGCACCCTGGAGCATGGCGATTATTCCGTTATCTTCCAACTGACTATTATCGAAAAGTTGATACTATGAGTCGCCCCAAACTCACGATGAAAATCGTGAAATAGGGTGTGACAGCCAAAGTGGTTTTTGATCTCCTGACCACTGGCGGCGATAACAATTAATCCTTGTTGTTTTTCCCGTATCGCCAAGATTTGTAAGAAAGGAGTGGAGGCTGTATGAAGGTCACGATCATGATGGCGATTAGCAGTGATATGCCGCCACCGACAAGGGTTGGCGTTGAAGAAAATAACAAAAGTAATATAAAAACTATCAGGCAACCTGTCGTTACCCAAAGAACGACTCTGAACTTATTCGCTAAATCCTGAATGGCACTCTGCCAGAGTGCCACCATAGCGTTCTACGTTATTCTTGATACGTTGCAGTTCTGCGTGGCTGAAACCAGATCGTAATAGTGCTTCTTCACTAACTATCATGCCTTTTAATCCTTAACTGGCTGATCGTGCTACGTTATCTGGCAGATATACCAGATAACGAGCAACTCATCGATCCGCACGACGGAGAAGTCTCAATAAAATCTGATATTGTTGTTTAATATCAGTGGATTATATTTTGTTGATGGTCGCCTGCAAATCTTCAGTCAATCAACCCATTTTCATCATAGAATGGCCATGGGCCGGGGAACTGCCCGATTGGGCAATAGTGCGTCACCATGCCTTGCTGCGCGTCCCAGCGGTGCAGTAGCAGGCCGGGGGGCTCCAGCACAAAGTTCGCCGGGCCGCCCGGGGTAAAATCTGGCGCCACCTGGTGCGAAGCGCCCGGCGCGCTGCACACTACCGTATTGCCCAACTGCGCCACCATAAAACGATGCACGTGGCCGCACAGCACCCGCATCACCTGCGGCGCGCCCGCCAGCACCTGCTTCAGCGCCGGTGCATCGCGCAGGTTCTGCCGGTCCATATGATCGATGCCGCTGATAAACGGATGGTGATGAAGCATCACAATCGCGGGCTTTTCCGGTTGGCTGGCCAGTTGGGCGGCAAGCCAGGCCAGGCGTTCTGCGCCCAGTTCCCCCCAGGGTTTGCCCGGCACGGTGGAATCCAGCCCGATCAGCCGCACCGGGTAATCCTCCACCGCCCAGTGCAGGAATTCACCGTTGTGCGGCAGCCAGGGGCGATCGGCAAAGGCCTGGCGGAACGCCGGGCGCGCATCGTGGTTGCCGGGGATGGCAAACCAGGGGATAGCCAGCGTATCCAGCACGCTGCGCACTTCGGCATATTCTTCCGGCGTGCCGAAATCGGTTAAATCACCGGTGATCGCCACCGCATCGGGGCGCGGCGCCAGCGCGTTAAGGTGCGCCACGCAGGCCTGTAACGCCCCCAACGTATCCACTTTGCGGTAAGAAAGGCGACCGGCAGTTTTTACGTGCAGATCGCTTATCTGGGCGAGAACAAAAGAAGTATTCAACGACAGGCTCCTTAGGGTTGGGCGTGGATCTGGAACAGGTTCGTGGCGCTGGCGTGCAGCCCCACCGGTTGGCCGGGCTGCCAGCTTTCGCGCGCCGGGCAGTCCACCTGCACCGGGCGGCCGTGGCCGGTGTCTATCAGCACCCGCTGGTTCTGGCCGAGAAAGGTACTGTGCAGCACCCGCCCGGTCAGCAATGCCTGCTCGGCGTTGCCCAGGCGGATATCTTCCGGGCGGCAGTAATACTCGCCGCCGTCGATCGGCAGGCGGTTGATGGCCCCGACAAAGTCCGCGACAAAGGCGGTGGCGGGCTGATGGTAAATTTCGCGCGGCGTGCCGATTTGCTCGATACGCCCGTGGCGCATTACGGCGATCCTGTCGCCCAACGCCATGGCTTCCTGCTGATCGTGGGTGACATATACCGCGGTAATGCCAAGCCGTTCCAGCAACATGCCGATGTCTTCGCGCAGCTTCTCGCGCAGTTTGGCGTCCAGCGCCGCCAGCGGTTCATCAAACAGCAGCACTTTGGGGCGTGCCGCCAGCGCCCGGGCCAGCGAAACGCGCTGTTTCTGCCCGCCGGAAAGCGCCTGGATTGGCCGTTCGGCAACGTCGCCCAGATCCACCATCGCCAGCATCTCGGCCACCCGCGAGCTGATCTCCGCTTCCGGCAGCCGCATAATCCGCAGGCCATAGGCTACATTGCCCGCTACGTTCAGGTTGGGGAACAGGGCATAGTTCTGGAACACCATGCCGACGTTGCGTTTTTCAATCGGCAGTGCGGTGACGTTGCGCTCGTCAAACCACACTTCGCCGCCGGCGTCGCTGTGCTCAAGGCCGCTGATAATGCGCAAGGTGGTGGTTTTGCCGCAGCCGGAAGGGCCGAGCAGCACCAGGGTTTCGCCGGGGTGGATAGTCAGATCCAGCGGATGAAGCGCGGTGTGATCGCGCCCGAAGGTGCGGGCACAGCGGTGCAGGCGGATGCCGACAGGGTGGCTCATGAGGATACCTCTTTCTTTTTCATCGGCTGGCTGCGCGGGCGGCCAAGAAAATGCAGCGCCACCAGCAGCGGGATAATCATCAGTAAAAACAATGTCGTGTAGGCCGAGCCAATCTCCAGCCGCATTGAGGCGTAGCTATCGGCCAGCCCGACCGGCAGGGTTTTGGTCAGCGGGGTATGCAACATCCAGGTGATATTGAATTCACCGATCGACAAAGTGACCACCATAAACGCGCCGGCCAGAATGCCGGAAAGGCAGTTGGGCACCACCACCGTGAAAAAACGGCGCAGGCTGCCCGCTCCCAGGCTGGCGGCGGCCTCTTCCATCTGTTGCAGGCCCGCGGTCTTCATCACCGCCAGCACCGGGCGCACCATAAAGGGCAGGGTAAAGAGCACGTGGCCGATCAGAATGAACACCCAGCTTGCGCGCAGCGCCGGGATGCCGCCGTAAACCAACAGCAGCCCGAGCGCGGTCGCCAGCCCCGGAATGGCGACCGGCAGCATCAGGCATTCCTCAATCCAGGCGGCGGTGCGCGAAGAACTTTTCAGCAGCCCCCAGGCGGCCGGCACCCCCAGCAACAGCGTGCACGCCAGGCAGGCCAGCGCAATCAGCAGCGAAAGCCAGAAGGTGGGGGCATACAGCGCCCATACTTCGGCAATCCAGCGCAGGGTCAGGCCGCTTTTGATGCCGATAAAGTAGTTTTCGGTAAAGCCCGCCATCACCGACATGCCGATCGGCACGATCAAAAACAGGCACACCAGCAGCGTGAAGGCGAACTGCAGGCTAAACAGCAGTGGGCGTTTCATAGCGGGGCCTCCAGAGTGGCGCCAGAGAGGCGGCGCGCCAGCAACAGGGCGGCCCAGGTCACCAGCCCCAGCAGCACCGAGAGTGCAGCGGCGGTGGCAAAGTTGGCGTAGTTGGTGAATTCGCCGTAAATGCTTAACGGCAGGACGTTCAGATCGGTCCCTAGTGTAAAGGCGGTGCCGAAGGCCCCCATGCTGGTGGCAAAGCACAGCGCCAGGCTTGAAAGCAGCGCCGGCGCCAGGCCGGGCAGGATCACATCACGGACGATGCGCCCGTTGCCGGCGCCCAGTGAACGGGCGGCTTCTTCCAGGCTGCGATCCAGCTTTTCGCAGGCGGCCATCAACGTCATGATCACGCGCGGGATGGAAAAATAGAGATAGCCGAGGAACAGCCCGCTCAAGCTGTAGGCGAAGCTCCAGCGCTCGCCCACCGTGGCGGCGCCCAACTGGGCAAACAGCCCTTGGCGCCCGCCGAGCATGATAATCAAAAAGCCGACCACCACGCCGGGGAAGGCCAGCGGAAAGGTGAGCAGCGCCAGCAGCAGCCCCTTGCAGGGGAAGCATTGGCGCGCCAGGAAACACGCCACCACGGTGGCGATCGCCACTGCGGCCAACGCGACACTGGCCGAAAGCAGCAGGGTAATACCAAGGCTTTGCAAATAGTTTGGATGGGTCAGCACCGTCCAGTAGGCGTTCAGCCCTGTGCTGTTATCCGGCGTGCTGCCCAGCACCACCAGGTAGCCGAAGGGGATCAGCCAAAAGGCGCAGAACACTGTAAGCACCGGCGCCAGGGCAAAGCCAACGGCACGCGGCAGGCGCCGGGCCGGCCGCCCCCCGCTTTGGGCGCGCGGCGCAGCGTTTTGCCAGGTTGTCGCCATTACTTAACCTCGCTCAGGTAACGGGCGGAGAAGGCTTTTTGCACATCGGCCATGTGCTGGTAATTGACCGTGCGGGCGCGGGCGTAGTCGCTGTCCGGCAGGAACTGCGCCTTGGCGGTGGCAGACATCGCGCTTTCACGCACTGGCCGCAGCCAGGCGTTGGCCCAAATCGCCTGGCCGCGGTCAGAGAGCACATAGTTGATCACTTTTTTCCCGTCGCTGCTGTGCGGGGCGTTTTTCACCAGGCTGATCACGTAAGGCACTTTGATGCTGCCCTCTTTGGGGATGACGAACGCCACGTTGGCGTGATCTTTGTATTTGGCGCGGTAAGCGTTGAAGTCATAATCCAGCAGAATCGGTATCTCGCCGGAGAGCACGCGGGCATAGGCGGTTTGCTTCGGCACAATCGGCTGGTTCTTGATCAGCTGTTTGAAGTAGTTGATGCCCGGCGTAAAGTCATCCAGCGTGCCGCCTTTCGCCAGGTTGGCGGCAACGGCGGCGGCGTAGCCGACGAACGCGCTGGCCGGATCCAGATAGCCGACCATGCCCTTGTATTCCGGTTTGAGCAGATCGTCCCAGGATTGCGGCACTGGCGCGCCGTTCAGGGCATCCACATTCACCATAAAGCCGATGGTGCCGGAATGCAGCGCCACCCATTTGCCCGCCGGATCTTTCATGTCTGCCGGTATCTCATCCCAGCCGGCGGGTTGATAGGGTGCCAGCACGTCCGATTTGGCCGCCTGGATGCCGAACGTCACGCCGAGGTAAACCACGTCGGCAACCGGGTTGGCTTTTTCCGCCACCAACTGGGCCAGCGACTGGCCGGAGTTTTTATTATCCTGCGGCACCACAATGCCGGTGTCCCTGGCGATAGCTTTCAACTGGGTGCCCCAGTCCGCCCATTCCGGCGGGCAGTTGTAACAGATGGCGGTGGCCGCCTGGGTTTGCGCCGAGAGCAGTAGCGTGCCGCTCAGGCACAGTGCGGAGAAGATCGATTTTTTCATGATGTTTCCTTGGTAGTGGTACAACAGAAAACCTGCGCCGCGGCGGTGCTTTCGCCGTGGCGCAGCGCGATATCCAATGTTTGGGAGCACACGTCTTCACCGGCGAGCAGCCCTAGCATGCTTTCCATCGCCACGGTGCCTAGTTCGCGCTGCGGCTGCACCACGGAGCACAGCGCCGGGCAGACCATCTCGCCCAGCGCGATGCCGTCAAAGCCCACCACGGAAAGCTGTTCCGGGATGCGGTAGCCAAGGCGTTGCAGGTTGCCGATGGCGCTCAAAGCCAGCAGATCGTTCGAGCAGAGCAGGGCGGTCAGCCCTTGCGGCGCGCCGAGCCACGGGCGCAACGTGTCGATATCCACGCGGGTGTGGTGCGCCATTTCAATCAGCGGCAGCGGTGCCAACCCGGCATCCGCCATCGCCTGGCAGTAACCCTGGTAGCGCAGTTGGGCGCGGTCGGATTGTTGAACCGGCCCGGCGGCCATGCCGATGCGGGTGTGGCCGAGGGTGAGCAAATGGCGCGTCGCCTGGTGCATCGCCTGCTGGTTATCCACGCTAACGGTGACAAAGCGGCGGCCGGCGGCTGGGTTATGTACCAGCACCACCGGCAGGGTTTCCTGTTCCAACTTTTCCAGGCATTGGCTGGCCCGGGCGTCGGCGACGGTCAACACCAGCCCGTCAACCCGCTGGCGCAGCAGGTTTTCCAGCACGGCGGATTCGCGCGCCGGATCGTAATTAGTGGTCGCCACCATCAGCGAATAGCCGCCGGCGCGAGCAACGTTTTCCATCGCCTGCAGTTGTTCGCTAAACACCGGGTTGCTGAGAGTCGGCAACATTACGCCGATAATGCGGGTGGACTGGGTACGCAGTTGGCGCGCCACATAGTTGGGGCGAAAGCCCAGCGTTTTTGATGCGGCATACACTTTGTTGCGCGTGGCCTCGCGCACTTTTTCCGGTGCGGAGAAGGTGCGTGCGGCGGTGGCCCGTGATACGCCCGCCAGGCGGGCAACGCTTAGTAAATCGGTCATCCGTTGTCTCTTGTTCGCCAATGAGATCGATCTCATTGCGCATTAGCCTATGCGGCGCAGATGTCAGTTTTATGAAGCGGGGATGACGCAAATGTGTTCTATATAAGCAGGCGGTTTTGTTTAAACATTACGGCTAGCAGATGGCTAACAGCCGGCGTTCGTGAGCCTATAATCATAGTGACATGTCATCGTGCGTATTCTTGCCGGGTTGATTTTTATTGCCCTTCAAAACACTGGAGCTGAATTATGCGTGTCCCTGACTACCCTATGGCAGAGAGTGAAAAATGCTCGAGCGTCGATGCTTATTTTTCGGGTCTGCTTGCGCCTTCAGACGCAGGCCTGGATTCGGTGCTTGCTGCTAATGCGCAGGCGGGGTTGCCTGCGCACGATGTATCCGCAACACAAGGCAAACTGCTGGCGGTGTTCATCAGGATGTTGCAGGCAACGCGGGTGCTGGAGATCGGCACGCTTGGCGGGTATAGCACCATTGTGATGGCGCGGGCACTGGCACCAAATGGCAAGATCATCACCATTGAGGCTGACAAGCACCATGCTCTGGTGGCATTAGCGAATATCGAGCATGCCGGCGTAGCTGCACGTGTCGATCTGCATATCGGGGCTGCGCTTGATGTGTTGCCCACGTTAGCCGGCCCGTTCGATATGATTTTCATTGATGCCGACAAGAAAAATAACCCGCACTACTTGCAATGGGCGTTGCGGTTATCACGCCCCGGCACGGTGATTATTGCGGATAATATCGTGCGTGGGGGCGCGGTGATCGATCCTGAAAGTGATGATGTGCATGTTCAGGGTGTGCGTGAATTTTTCCAGATGCTCGCTGATTGTCCGTGCCTTGATGCCACTGCGATTCAGACCGTTGGCGAGAAAGGTTGGGATGGGTTTGCGATAGCGGTTGTTAAGGCTGAATAATTTATCGTTTGGATTTGGTGATTGTAGTTATCGAGAAACGCGGAACGATTAAGGCAATTTCCGTTACGTTGGTGGTAGCAGAGTACGGTTTCGTCAACGTTCTTTGTTGAGGCCGGAGAGGGTTTCGGTCGCCATAATATCGTGGCTTTTTGTCGCACCGTAGCCCGCGCCCGAGTTAGAGGCCGTGGGCGCAGCCCCTTACGACCCGCGCCTGCGCCATATCAGGCGGCCGCTGCGCGGCTACCCTCACTGTGGCACTTCGCATCACGGCCGGCTACGACAGGCGTCCCTGCCTGTCTCGCCTGAAACCGCCGTCCTGGCGGTTTCGCCTATGCTACGTTCCGCCGTTCGGCGCCCTCAATGGCTTCAACCCCGGTGCTCAACTCACCACATGAATCGTCTTTGAAATTGATGAATTAGCCCATGTCAAAACTGGTGGGCATGCCACCTGGACTGATCACAAGCCTGGCGTGCAGGCCTCTGGTTTGCTGTTGCTGTCTGCGGCCAGGGAGTGCTGCCAAACGGCATTCAAACCAAACCCCACCATGGCAAAGTACAAACTAAAATAACGCTCCACCATAATAAAGAACGAACTGTTCAACTCAATCATCACATTATTGGTAGTCACCAGCAGGCCAGATTTTTCTGCCGCCAGCAGCATGCGGTTGATATGCGCACGGGAAACGGCGCAGAATTTTGCAATCGTCGCGGAGGAAAGCAGCAGCGTATGTGAATTCTGCTTTATGCTTTCTGTTAATAGCATCAGTAACACCATATGGCCGGCATCTTTACTGATGAAAAGTGCTGCTTGTGGAACCAGATCGATCAAATAAATTTCTTTAATCATCAGTTGACCATAAGCGCCAAAAAATACCGGGATAAAATCCGGTAGCTCGAGCAGCTCGGCGACCGGGATATCAGGAAATATCATCTGGTAGGGCCGCGCCACTGAGCTTATCAGTGCGTGGGTTTCACGCAGTGCGCTTTCCGTTGGCTTGAAGTACAGTTGGCGCCTGTCCTGAGCGATGCGGCTGACTTCCAGCCGCCGGCCGACGCGCAAAAACAACAGAAAGGAATCCAATGAATTCTCACTGACAATGTCTTTGCCTTTAAAAAATTCCTTGATATCTTTCAGCCTGGCATTGGGGCAGGTGAAATAGATTGAAAGAATGCTTGAGCAGATAATGAATCTGCTATTCCTGAAAATAACTTTATAGAATAAAGGGTGTTTTTTATAAGCATCTTTTAATAATACCCCATGGTTAATAATTGCAGGGTGAAATATTACTGATTCTCTAATTTCATTGGCGGATTGCTCAAGATGAAATTGTATTTGAAATCGACTCAGACTCATTATTTACCCTATGCCTTTTACGAAAATTCCTATTATATTTCTTATAATGACTAAAGGGTGAAATATTGCCTTTTTATTTGGTGGCCGAGATCGTTGATGATCGCCGCTTTTACGGTGGTGCCCGGCAAGGCGGCAGCGCCGTTGGCATTATCAATAAAGTATCGTTTGCTGCTAAACGGCGCTGTCATCATGTCGCTCTCTTGGCGCACCGGATAATCTTTGTTCCCCAGGCGCACGCTAAGTTGTGCGAAAGAAAGATAAAACGCCGAGCTGTTTTTACAGATTAGTTCATGATGCTTGCCGGCTTGCCTTAGCGTAAAGGTGATCTTGTCCGGCGCGCTTGCGGCTTGGCCCGCCAGTGTTTTCGGCCGGTAGAAGATCTTCATTTGCGTATTCATTGCCAGGGTTACGCGCGTTTTCTGCGGCGGCGTAGTCGGCTGGTTCGGGGGAATCTCATACAGGTTCAACCAGAAAACCGATTCCCTGTCGGTGGGGAGCGTCTGGCCGCCGTAAATGAGCCGCAGCCCGCGTAGGGTGCCGGGCTGCATGCTAAACACGCTGGGCAGAGAAACAAACGGCGCGTTCGACAGCTCTGGCGCCGCGTTAACATCGCCGTTGTCAACCCAGGTTTGCACCATGATCGGATACGCATTGGTGTTAACCAGCATCAGGCTTTTTTCGTTGTCACCCTGGTTGAACACCACCCGTGTTGCAGAAGCAATAATCCCTGCCTTTGCTCCAGCGCTGATTAAGCACAGAGTGAACAGCAGCAGTGCGCTCAGTTTTTTCATCATGCCCATCGTTTATTGCACCTTAACCCAAACATAGGCTTTGGCATCCACTTTGCCGGCCGTGACGGTTTCTCCCGGCAAGCGGGTCAGGGTGGCCGTCAGTTGGGTGGTGTAGTGTGTGTATCCGGAGGTGGTGCTGCCGTTGCTGTTGGCACCGTCGAGTACCGAATACCAGCCCCCGGCGTTGCCGCTTGGGCTGGCGGGATTGTTGGCCAGCCAGCCGACAAAATTCATCGAAGAGCCGGTACTGGTATTGGAAAGCGCAATGCCAACGCCAGTGGCGACGCTGCTGTCGGTGCCATAGCCGGTAGAGAGTAAGTAGCTCACCCCGCCACTGGCGTTAACCAGCCCAAGTTGCTGCGCCAGGGTATAGGTTTCATAAGGCACCTGCAGGCCGAGGGCGGTACCATTAGAAGCGACGCCGGAAACCGCCGCATTATCACATTCAATATTGATGGTGAATTGTGCCTGGGAGGTTTGCCCTGCGATCAACTGATTGACGGAGATTGTGGGCAAAAGCACCAGAGGCGTGACGTTGCGCGCCACACAGGTGGCGGTATAGGAAAGCGTAGAGATCGGCGAGGTACCCATTCCCATGGCGTTCCAACGGCCAGTGCCCCAAGTCGACCAGTTGGTGGCCGAATCACTACCGATAGGATCCGTATCAATGCCGGGACCTTTAAAGGTGACATAGCCGTTTGGCTGGATGCAACTATAGGTTGATGCACTGGTGGTGGAAGCCATACCGTAGGTCGGATCGGATGCGCTATAACCGCAATATTGACTGGCGCCCTGGCCTGGCAGTGAGCTGATCCTGATCAGATCTGCGCGAATTGGGCTGAAATCTTTGACCCGGATCTGGATCTTGCCAGTGCTGGTGGTCACGTAGCTGGTAATTGGCGTTTGTTGCCAGTAGCGTGTGAACTCCAGACCGGAATTCAGATGGGTCAGTTTAATGCCCACATAAGGAAAATAGGTGGCGAAGTAATTAGGATAGCCGTCCAACGCACCAAGATCGTAATAACCGCCCACCCGATCGTCACCGTTGGTGGCGAACACTTCATAGATATCGCCGGCGTCGCTGGCATCGCATTCGTACAGCACTTTCTCCGGATCGGGATAGCGCACGCCGGTGGTCAGGTTAAATACGCTGCTGCCGAGCGGCGTGCCGACCGGTTGCAGATAGGTACTGGTCAGGTTCACCCGGCCAAGCCCGATGCCGACGCCGCAAGCGTCGCACCCTGCGTCGATCGTCGGGGATACGCGGGTGCAGGTGGCGAAGACGGGCGCCGTGGCGAAGGGGAGCAGCAAAAATAATCCCGCCCGTAGATAGGCAATAATTCTCATGAACAATCTCTCCTGATATTGACGGTTTATCGGCATGGGGCGCTGAGCCGTTGGATCGGCGCATCTTCAGCCGCGGGCGCGCGGTAATGCAGGCGGCACTGCTGGTTTGCCTGTTTCCCCCATTGCAGCGTCAAGGTATCCTCGGTTTTGTCACTGCGCAGATAGATCTGGTTGCCCTGGCCCACCATGCCGACATTCTTGCCGGCGGAATCCAACACGGCGGTTCCCATTGGGATAGTGCCGTTGCCAGGGTGCTGTGCGGTAATCAACAGCGCCTGGCCGCGCACGGTGTTGAAGTTGAGCCTTACCGTGGCGCCAGCGTAGGGCGCCACGCGTTTTTGCCCATCCTCCAGCTCTGTTTTGTTGCTCATCCCCTCAGGGTTTAGGGCGATGGTGTTGTAGTGATAAGGGGTTAATGCCGGCGCCAGTGCGTAGCCGAAACGATCGATACGCGCGCCCTGGCCATCCATCACCTTCGCACCGTTGGCGCCCGGCGCTTCGATCAGCGCGAAGCTGTCGCCTACGTACGGCCCGAGCGTTACGCCGCCACGGTGCGCTACCACGGCGCCCTGCAGCGATGCCGAACCCTGCCAGTATTGGCGCGAGGTGGAAGCAGAACCGGTTACGTTGGCATAAGGCAGGCTGGTTTGCAGGTTGCCGCCCCACAGGTTTTGCCGGGTATCGTCGTCGGTTGAGAAGTTAAGCCCGTAGCTGACGGGGTGTTCTTCGCCAACGTTGCCGGAAAGCACGGCCTGGTAGTTGCTGCCCTGCCCCTGGCTGTGGTTAGCCAGCAGCGAAGCGCTTGGCGCCGAGGATGAACGCCCCAGAGGGAAGCTGAACGTCAGTGCGGTAACGGTCTGTTTAGTTGTGCTGGTCTGCGCATTGCCATAGATGTTGTCATAGCTATAGGCACTGGTGCTATAGCTGTTGCTCAGTGTGCGTGTTTTGGTCACAGACAGGTTAAGCGCCACGCCGTTGCCGAAGGTTTTGCCCCAGCCGAACTGTAACTGGTTATCTCGGCCGCGTTTGTCGCGGTAATCCTGGGTCGAGCCGGATAGCATCAGGTTGCCCAGCGGGCCCATTCCCTGATTTAAGGCCACTTCAAAACGCGAGCGCTGGCGATAGGTGTCGGATGTCCAGTTCTGGCCGTGGACGGCGGCATTGCGCACGCCAAGCACGTCGTTCAGATCGCGAAACCCTTCGGTGGAATAGCGGTAGCCGGCGATGGAGAGCGTGGTGTTGGTCGGGGTAAACGTCCGGCTGTAGGACAGGTGCATCATCCAGCCGCTGGTACTGTCATCCGGCAGGCTGGCGTGCGAATAGGTAGTGTCCATGCCAAACGCCCCCAGCCAACTGCTGTAAACGCCACCCAGCATAAACGCCTGGTAGCCGTCGGCCAGTTGGTTGCCAGCGTTGAAGGTTAGTGCGTTGGTCACCCCCTGCTGCCAGGTGATTTCGCTGAACAGATCGTTATCCCCGACGTAACGCGAACGGCCAATCGTGGCGGCATAGCGCGATTGGCCGGGGCGGATGGATTCCGGCACGGCGGCGAAAGGTACGGTAAAGGTGTTTCTGCTGCCGTCTGCTTCGGTAACCACAACGGTCAGATCGCCCGCATAATTGGTGGCGTACAGATCGTTGATGCTGAAGGGGCCTGGCGCCACAGTGGTTTCATACAAAGTGTTTTTGCCTTGCAATACCGTTACCCGCGCGTTGCTTTTGGCAATGCCGCGCACTACCGGCGCATAGCCGCGCTGGGAGTCCGGCAGCATGCGATCGTCTGAGCTTAGCTGCAGGCCGCGAAACCCCAGCCCAGAGAAAAAATGGCCGCTGGTGAATCCTTCACCCAGCAGGATTTCGCTGCGCAAAGGCAGAATGGCGCGCTGTACATAGCGGCGGTTGGTGTCCCAGTGGTTGCCGTTTTCCTTGTCATAATGGAAGCTGGACTGCTGGCGGTAGCGCCATAGCCCTAGGTTGAGGCCGCCGTTAAGGCTGGCGTAAGTGGAGTCCAGATCGCTGGCCTGGGTTTGCCGATAGCTGACGTGATATTGGCTGACGTTATAGTTGATAAAACCCATGGTTTCGCCGCTGTCCAAGCTGTCGGCGCTAACGCTGCCGCGCGGCGGGCGGTTCATCATCGCCTGCGGGATGCTCAGATCCAGGCGGAGTTGGGCAATATTCACCTGCGCGGTGATGTCTGGCACATCCTGCCCGGGTTGCAGGCAAGCGTCCGCCGCTGCTTTGGGCTGCTTTTTCAACCCGAAGCGCGCCAGTTGGCTCGGTGTAAAACAGGGCTGAACTTTTTCCGCCTTTCCGCGCACCAACTGCACACGGGTACGTTCGATGAAAACGCCGTTGATAAACAGATCGACCCGATAGTGGCCCGGTTTTACCGTATCTTGTTGGTTAAACTGGCTGAGTTCACTGTTGCTTAGCACGCTGCCGCGCAACAGGGACGCGTCGAATGTGTAAGTGTCATCGGCGGCTTGCGCCAGACAACTGAAAGGCAAGGCTAAAAACAGGCTGCGGGCAAGCAACGATAACCTTGTGTTAAGCATAATCATTAGAACGTCCCTGTCCTTGTTTAGTGTGATGGTGTAAGCGTACGCGTAACCTCAACGCCATAATCGTTGACCACGCGCAGCGTAATCTTCACTTCCCCTGCAGGAAACTGTGCCAGCGGCCAAGTGGCTTCTGAAAAGGGCGGGATCATCTCTGCTTGCGGGATCCTGGCGTGCTTGCCACCCATTTCGGCTACGGCATAGCTGATGTTGGCGTAATATGGCGTCGGGTTGCTGACCCGCAGCGCCTTGCCGGCACGTTGGATGGTTAATTGTTCAACGACGTGATTGGCTTCTCCAGCCAGACCTTCAGGGCGATAAAAAACTTTCAGCCGGTTGGTCAGCAGCAGCATCAGTTTGTTTTTGTCGCTGTCCGTCTGCTTGACGGCGGGGACCTGTAGAAAATTGAGGTAAAACAGCGATTCGCGATCGGTGGGCAGCTTCTTTTGCCCGGAAAAGACCAGGCGAACCATCTGCCCGCTGTGCGGCGCCATACGGAAGATCTGCGGCGAGGCAATAAAAGGTGCGTCTGCGGTTTCCGGCGTGGACTTCGGATTGTTGATGTCCAGCCAGATCTGTATCAATGCCGGCGTTGCGTCGTCATTGCTGAATTGCAGCGTTTTCTCACGCGCCTGGGCGGGGTAAATCACCCGGTTGCCAAGCAGGGTTACGCTGGCTGAAGCGATATTTAAAGTGGTAAATAGCAGGCATAGCAGAAGTACCACCAGTTGAGTGACTGTGCGTGCTGTGTGTGCCATAAAATAAACCGATTGATGAGATTAATAAATCAGCGCTGCCCACGAAGGCCGGGCAGCGCTGGCGTTATTAATGATTTACGTTTATTGGTAGCTGATGGCGTATTGCGCAGTCGCAATGACTGAACCCGCAGTTACACCGGTGCTTTCCGCGTAATAACGGGCAACCAGATCCTGTGAAGTTGACGTTGCGCCTGAAGCCAGCGTCATGGCGCTAGTGGTCGCAACGGAACCCGAAGAGAAGGACAACGCTGTGTTGGCGTCGCTATCCAGCAGTTGGATAGAAACGTTAGTTGCGTCACCGGTGTTACCCAGGTTGCCATTGCTGGTGACGTTGTTGCCGGCAAATACTGTTTTAATTGCCGTGCTGCTATCAGCATTCGCAGTACAGCCTGTTACGTTCACTGTGAAAGTAGTAGCACCAGCTGCTGAACCTGCGGTAGCCAAAGTACTTGCTGCAACCGTTGGTAGTAATACTACTGGGTTAGATTCATTACCATTAATATTAACAGAACAGGTCTGGGTGCTGACTTCGCCTCTAAACTGAACCGTGTTTGCAGAGTCTGCAAAAGCGGCGCCAGAGAAAGTGACCAAGGCGAGTGCAACTAATTTCAGTTTCATAAGAAATACCCTTTAATTTACTTTTTTTGAAAGCAGTCCTGACAGTATTCGTATACTGCCGTGTTTGCATTTATATAAAGCATGTTACGTATATGTTTGTTCATGCGGAATGCGAGGGCATCTTAGCAGGATGAGAATTTTCCCAACACTTGATTTTTTTGCTTGTGAAACCAATATAAATCAATGTAACGTTTTGTTACATTTGTACTGCTATGGTGCATGAAAAAAATAGATCTATATCACTAAGTTACGCTTTTATTGGGTTGTTTATTTATTTGTTTGAAATGATTTGAAACATTTGTACTATTTTAGGTCTTATTTTATGTGCTACCAAGTTGTTAAAATAAATGGCGATGTCAAGGGGGAGTTTTAATCTTTTTAGACCAGACTAATGCCCCCAAAAATGAGACATGACAGAAAGCATGTTGATGGGTTATTAAGGAGTGTTTTAAATATCTGGATAGGAGATCCAATATGAGCGTGATTTATGTTGATCAATCGCCGTTGTGTTGGTATGGAATAAGGGCGTTATTGCCGAGAAGAGTATCTTTCTTTCCATTTCCACATATTAATCAGTTAAGCCCTCTGGGGTTATTACCCGAATTGGTGATCATGGATTTTCCGAGAAAAATTTACTTGTTCAATGAATATGTCTTATTTTTAAATTATCTCCGCTTCTGTAATCCGAATCTTAAAACGTTATTTTTTATCGATAATACCTCTCCCTTGGCGCTGTCACTGATTGCCAGAACTGCACCGGACGCCCTGTTGTACAAGGGGGAAAAACTGCAGACGGTACTCGATGTCTGCCTGGGGTTGTTGCAGCAGGGGAAGCCGGCGGGCGGTGGCCGGTTGCGTGGGATGCCGAAACCCGCGGTAATCACCCGTAGCGAAGCGCTGGTGCTGTGCGAAACTTCCCGTTGTGCCAATGTTGCCAGCGTGGCATGGCGATTAAACCTGAGCCCAAAAACGGTCTATGCCCATTTGGGCAGCGCCGTGCGGAAATTCGGCCTGAGCAACCGCGTGGAACTGCTCAAAATGATGGCATTGTGTCGTTAGCCCCATGCTGGGGAACGGGCTGGCCCGGAAAATATCAAGAGAGCCGCCAACATGCCGGCAATCAATAAGTCCAGGAAATTAAGAAGTAGGCTACGCAAGTATCACGCGGTGACCAAGAGGATGTTCGTGTCTCTCCCTGTATGGGGGTAAACATCGAACTGCATTGATTATTGCTTTCTGTGTGCTGGCCTGTTTCGGGCTGCTGGCTCTCAGGCTGTGAGTTTACATGGCCCTTTTTTCTCTGTTTTCCGCCAGCTTGTGCTGGAATTTTTCCAGGCTCCACGCATTACTGAGGGCTTCGCGTACCACCGCCTGCTGGTTTTTAGGCCCCTGATTGCCCAACGACGTATTGGCGTCGCAGTTGGTGGGGAAGGCATATCCGCGCGCCGCTATGTTGATCACGCTATTGAGCGCATCTGCGGCCAGTGTGCTGTTTTTTAACAACGGGTAGATGTTGTGCAGGATTTGTTCATGGTCGATCTCTTCCCGTGGAACGCAAAAGGCAGAAGACACCTGCAACAGGTTGGTCGTTCTCACCCGATCGGTGGTGGCATTATTGCCCTCGGTATGAAATAGCGCCGGATTAAAAAACAGACCGTCACCTTTATTGAGCGGCACTTGTACGTAATGCTCGGCGAAGTATTCGCTAAAATCCGCGCGCTGATACGCCATATAGATCAGTTCGTACTGATGCGACCATGGCAGCAGCCGCATAGGGCCGCAGGCGAGCGGCACATCAGTATGCGCGATCACGCCCCGTAGCGTCAGATACTGCGACAGAAGCTGCACGGGAATGGGGAATTGCGCGGCAAATGCGCTTTGCTGAATGCTGAGGTGATCATCGCGCTGCGGCGGTTGCACTGCGCCCCCAGGGCGCACCTGATGTACCTGCGAGGCCATGAGCCAGGTGGGGCCGAGCCACGCCTGGCAAATCAAGTTCAACATGGGGTTGGCATAATACTCGACGAAGGCTTCAGGGCTGGTTGCGGCCAGTTTTTGTAGCGCCAGCAAGATGCGTTGGCTATTACCGGCACCGGCCTGCGGGAAACGGTTGGCCCGAATTTTCGCTTTTGCTTCCGCCCGCATAATCTCTTCAAAAACGTGCGAAGTGCGATCAACGCTTTCTTCGTCGCTGTACAGCCCGCGCACAACAAAAACGCCTGGGCCATAAGAGAGTGCCCGGTGAAGTTCGCTCAAGACCGCTTTTTTATCCCGCTTAGCCGCCGCCGCTAACGTTAACCGATTATAAATAAGGACATCGGATACGGCTTCGCTCGCCAAAGGATACTCTGAAATATTGACACTTTGATCACAAAAGGCTTTGAAATCTTCAATAGAGATCTGGTCTTCATGCATAAAGTAGAGCGCTGTCATAATGACCTCATCATTTTGATATTTATTAGATAAAATGAAATTAATCATGCGCCGTGGAAGGCTGTTTCAGCGGCATGACAGGATTGATGTCTACAACATTAACAGTTACATTCTTTTAACATTAAATCAAAAAAACCTCATCGATACGTCATGTGATCTATGCCTAAATTTACGCAGAAACAGATTTCCGCTCAGTCAGGCTTAAGCCTGGCGACCATAGATCGCGCGTTGCACAACCGCGGGCACGTGCATCCACAAACGTTGCACCGCATTCAGCAAGCGATAGTCGATCTTGAATTGCAGCAGAAAATCAGTCTGGCGCAGGGAAGAACCCTCTATTTTGATGTGATCATTCACGCTCCCGAACGGTTCAGCGAGCTGGTGAAAGCGGCGTTCAGCAGCCAGATATCCAGCTTTAATTCGTTTAAAATTCAGCTGCGTTTTCACTGCAGGGAACATATGTCGGTGGACGAGGCCGAGCAGCTATTAAAAAAATGCTCGTTAAACACGCACGGTATCATCTTGAAGGCGATGAACTCGGAAAAGCTCATCCCGGTGATTAATAACCTGATTAAACAACGCATCCCGGTTGTGACCATCGTGACGGATATCATCGGTAGCGCCCGGCTACGGTATATCGGCATGGATAATTTTAATGCGGGGAAATCTTCCGCGTTTCTGATGGCCAAATGGCTGGCTAACGATAAGTGCACGATTGCCGCCATCACCGGCAGCCAGGATTTCATCGGCGAGCAGGAAAGAATCCAGGGCTTTGTGGAAGGGATGAAGACGTTTGCGCCGCAGAGTGAAATCAAGATCATTGCCGACGGGTTTGGCATTGATCACCTGATGTACGCGTGCTTAAAAACGTTCCTGCGTGAACACCCCCAGATTGATGCGGTATACACCGTCGGCGGCGGCAACAGCGGTATCTTGCGTGCCTTTAGCGAGCGGAATATTCAGCTAAAAGCCGTGATCGGCCACGATCTCGATCGTGAAAATAGGGCGTTAATGCAGGCAGGGAAAATCGATGCGCTGATCGACCATAATCTGCAGCTTGATGCGCAACACGCGTTTAAAATCCTGCTGGAGTTTCACGGTTTTTTGCCTGCCGAGAGCAACCATGCTTCCTATTCCCGCATTAACATCATTATGCGCTTTAATATGTATGCCTGAATGGATAAAGCCTGAAAAATCAGGCTTTATTATGCTGTTGCCGGCGTTTAACCATACTTGGGTTTGATCCACACCGCTCCTTGTTCGTGGCTGTCGACGACCGCATCCACGAAAGCAACGCCTTTCAACCCATCGGCGATTTGCGGAATTATCGCGCCGATGCCTTGCGGAGCCTGGTTCGCATCGCGTGCGCGGAGCGCCGCGGCGAAGCCGTTGTAGAGATTGCTGAACGCTTCGATATAGCCTTCAGGATGGCCTGGCGGCGTGCGGGTTCGCGCCTGAGTCAGCGCATCAAGATCGTCGCGGCCGCGTTTGATGATTTGTGTGTAGCCTTCCAGCGGCGTGTAGAGCAATTCGTTGGGCTGTTCCTGCGCCCAGGTCAGGCTGCCGGTTTCGCCGAACACGCGCAGCCGCAGCGAATTCGAACAGCCGATCGCCACCTGCGATGCCCACAGCATGCCGCGGGCGCCGCCTTCATAGCGAATGAGAACATGCGCGTTGTCATCCAGCGCCCGCCCTTCGACAAAAGTGGCCAGATCCGCCATCACGCTATCCACTTTCAGGCCGGTGACAAAGCCGGCAAGATGAAACGCATGGGTGCCGATGTCGCCAATAGCGCCGCCGCGCCCGTTCTTTTTAGGATCAACGCGCCAGGCGGCTTGTTGATTGTTCTTCAGTTCAACGCCGGTCGCCATCCATTCCAGTGGATACTCTACCTGCACGGTGCGCACCTTGCCGATCAGGCCCGCCTGAACGCGCGAACGGGCCTCCATGATCAGCGGATAGCCGGAGTAGGTGTAGGTTACGCCAAGAAAACGCCCCGTCTGGCTCACCATTTCCGCCATGGCTTCAGCATCTTGTAAGGTGGTGGTGAGCGGTTTTTCGCAAATCACATCAATACCCGCCGCAAGGAAGGCGCGGGCGATAGGGTAATGGGTGAAATTGGGGGTACAGATGGCGGCCACGTCAATGCCATCGTCGCGCGCGGCTTCGCCCGCGATCATGGCGGTGTAATCGTCGTAGGCGCGTTCCGGCGCGATAAAGTTCTGCGCGGCGAAACGGTGGCCGCGTTCGGCGTCAACATCGAATGCGCCCGCCACCAGCTCGAACTGATCGTCCAGGCGGGCGGCGAAGCGGTGGATCCCGCCAATATAAGCGCCAGTACCGCCGCCGACCATCCCCAGCCGAATACGCCGGCCTTTCAGTGATGACTTACTCATTGCTGCCTCCTTCAATACCCAATATTTTTCTGTTGAGCGAGCGATCCGCATAGGATTTACAAAAATCGTCAAAGGACTTATCCGTCACGCGAATAATGTGATCGCTGATGAATTGCGCGCCTTCACGCGCGCCATCTTCCGGATTTTTAAAGCAGCATTCCCATTCGAGCACCGCCCACCCATCAAAGCCGTAGCCAGTGAGTTTTGAGAAAATGCCGGTGAAGTCGGTCTGCCCGTCACCGGGCGAACGGAAGCGGCCGGCACGGCTGCTCCAGGGTTGATAGCCGCCATAAGCGCCGGTCTTGCCGTTCGGGCGGAATTCGGCGTCTTTCACGTGAAAGGCTTTGATGCGCTCGTGGTAGTGATCGATATAGGCCAGATAATCAATGCCCTGCAGTACCAGATGGCTCGGATCGTACATAATCTGGCAGCGTGTATGATTGCCGGTTTTTTCCAGGAAGCGCTCAAACGTCAGGCCGTCATGCAGATCCTCGGTGGGATGAATTTCGTAGCACAGATCGATCCCCTGTTCATCAAAGGCGTTCAGGAGCGGTGTCCAGCGGCGCGCCAACTCATTGAAGCCTTCATCAATTAAGCCCTCTGGCCATTGCGGATAGGGATAAAAATACGGCCAGAGCAGCGTACCGGAAAAGGTGACGTGCTTTGCCAGCCCCAGGCGGCGCGATGCCCGTGCGGCGAGATACAGCTGTTCCGTTGCCCACTGCTGGCGCGCCTGCGGGTTAGCGCGCACGAAGGCCGGCGCGAAGCTATCCGCCGGCAAATCAAACGCTGGGTGCAGGGCCACCAGCTGCCCCTGCAGATGGCTGGCGAGATCGGTGAGCACCAGCCCGTGTTCCTGCAGCGTGCCGATAATATCATCGGCGTAACTCTGGCTTTCCGCCGCTTTTTTCAGATCGATTAGCCGCGTATCCCAACTGGGGATTTCTACGCCTTTAAAGCCTTTTTCCGCCGCCCAGGCGGCCATGCCGCTTAGGGTATTAAACGGCGCTTCGTCGCCGGCAAACTGCGCCAGGAAAACCGCCGGGCCTTTAACCGTTTTCATAACCTCTCCTAAATCAAAACAGGTGCTGCAACCCACGCTGTTTCGCAGGCTGCAGAACGCACCTTGGTTAATTGGTCATAAACTTCTGGTAGTTTTCCGGTGTCACCAGTTGGAACGGAATAAAGTGGATATCCTGTATGCTTTCGCCCTTGGCAGCTTTCTCCGCCATATCCACCGCACCGTAAGCCTGTGATTTGGCGTCCTGGAACACGGTGACGGTTAACAGCCCGGTTTTTATCGCCTGCAGACCGTTCGGGCCGCCATCGGTACCGCCGACTAAAATATCCGTGCCGATTTTTATGCCGTTGCTTTTTATCGCCATGGCGGCGCCGATAGCCATTTCATCGGCGTTTGCGGAAAGAATGTCGATTTTGTCGCCTGATAAAATCCAGTTATTCATCAGGTTCATCCCGTCTTCACGCATCCATTTCGCCGTATCTTCAACAATCACGTGCATATTCGGGTGCTTGGCAATCACTTCTTTTGCGCCTTGGGTTCTAAAGCGGGTAGCATCATTACTTAACAACCCTTTCATGATGGCGACATTCACACTTTTTCGGTCTTTCACTTTATCGGCCAGGTACTGCATCTGTAGGCGCCCGGCTTCAATTTCATCGCTGCCGATGTAGCTTACGCCATTGCCCATTTTCGAATCGGAGGGCATCCTGTTGAGATATATCAGCGGGATTTTGGCCGCACGCGCCGCATCGGTCATATTTTTGGTGCCTTGGGTATCAACCGGATTAACAATAATTACGTCCACTTTGCCGTTAATAAAGTTTTGTACCTGGCTTAGCTGTTTATCGACGGCGCCTTGTGCATCTTCAAACTGAATTTTCATGTCGGGATATGTTTTCCCTTGCTCGATAATGTAACCACGCAGGCGGGAAAGGAACACATCATCCATTTGCGCAATACTGACGCCGACTTGTACTGCAAATACAGCAGGGCTGAGAGAGAAGAGAATAAGACAAAATAAAATTAATCTTTTCATGATGGTTATCTACCGTAATTATGGAGGCCAGAATAGATCTGACGTCTCAGGTTTTATTATCAAAATACGTTTCGTAGGGTTTACTGCTTTGACTACAATGCCGACGACTTAGCGATTTTTCTTGTTACGATACATATCAACAGAGACCGCACTCACAATAATAATCCCCTTAATAATGTCCTGAATATAAGCATCAATACCAATAAAGGTGAAACCGCTCTTAATTAAACCCAATATGCACGCGCCAATCAGCGTCCCCGTGATGCGGCCAACGCCGCCCATCAGGCTACTGCCGCCGATCACCGCGGCGGCGATCGCATCAAGTTCGTAGGAAACCCCCATGCTGGATTGCCCGCTGCTGACGCGTGCGGCAAGCACCACGCCGGCTAAACCGGCTAACCCGCCGGCAATGGTATACACCAGCACCAGGTATTTCTTCACGTTGATGCCGGAAACCTGCGCCGAAACAATATTCCCACCGATGGCATAGATGTATTTCCCGTAACGCGTGGAGCGCAGCGCCACATGGAATACGAAGGCCACCAGCAGAAATATCACCACCGGCATCGCACCCTGACCAATAGCGGTAAAACTGTCGGAAAGAAAACTGACCGGGTTGCCCTGGGTGTAATATTGCGCCAGGCCGCGGGCGGAAACCATCATCCCCAAGGTGGCGATAAAGGGAGGAATGCCCGTTCGGGTAATTAATATTCCATTGATAAAGCCACAGATAATCCCAACGCCAATACCGGCCGCGATCGGAACGATAGCGGGTAAATCCACCAGTGAAGGATAAACCGGTGAGATACTGTCCGAGGTTTGTGCCAGGCTGGCGGAAATAACGGCCGTTAACGCAATCAATGAGCCTGAGGATAAATCGATGCCGGCGGTAATAATGACCTGAGTCACCCCGACGGCGATAATGCCGATGATGGCGACCTGCAAAATAATCAGGAGCAATCTGTTGGTATTCAGCAGAAAAGATTGATCGCGTAAATACCATCCCGCACATTCAAATACGAGAGCGATTAATACCATAACAACAAATATGCCGGTATCTTTCGGCAGGCTACGGCGCAAAGACTGCCAGTTAAATGAAGGTTTTACTTCATTGACTTCAGTTGAATTACTGTCAGACATAACATTCTCCTCGTATTTCTTTCAGTACGCAGAAGCATAAAGCCAGAGCCAGACCTCCCTGCCTGACGTGATGCGTGAATTAGAGGGTTATCCAGCTTCTTTCTCGGGAAGAAGCAATCGCGGCATCAACCAGTTTCTGAATTTCAAAGGCTTCTTTGAAATCCGGGCCGGCGATATTGCCATCGGTGATAGCGTGAATAAATTCCAGCATTTCAATCGTCTTAAGATCGTTAAAGCCAAGCTGATGCCCCGGTGCCGGGCAGAACAGGCCGTAAGGATAATGCTCCGGCCCCGCTACCAGCGTGATAAAGCCGTTTGTATTTTCCGTTTCCGAGAAGCGGAAATATTGCAACTCATTGAAGCGTTCCTGATTGAAGATCAGCGCGCCTTGGGTGCCGGTGATTTCAAAGCCCAACTGCATTTTATGCCCGGATGCGATCCAGTTCGCTTCGATATGGCCGCTGCAACCGCGGGCGAATTTCACCGTCAGCCGGGCGATGTCATCCACTTCCACCGCTTTGCGCACCGTGGCGCCGGGGTTTTCCGGGCGCGATGTGATCACCGTTTCCAGATCGGCGAACAGTTCCGTCACCGGGCCGAGCAGAAAACGCGCCATGCTGAGAATATGGCTGCCCAGATCGGCAACCGCGCCTGCGCCGCCGGCCGGATCGACCCGCCACGACCACGGAACCGCCGGACTTGCCATAAAATCTTCGGCATGAATGCCCCTGAAACCGGTAATCTCACCCAGATCGCCCTCGGCGATCATCTTCCTGGCCAGCTTCAGCAGCGGGTTTTTGATGTAGTTAAACCCCACCTGGGTGACTACGCCGGCCTGCTCGGCGGCGCGATACATGCGTTCCGCGGTGGCGCTGTCCGGCGCCAGCGGCTTTTCGCAGTGCACATGTTTGCCAGCGGCAATCGCGGCGAGAGACTGTTCGGCGTGGAAACGGTTGGGCGTGGTGATGGAAATGACGTCAATCTCCGGATCGTGAATCAGATCCTGCCAGTTATTCGTCCAGCGCTGGAAGCCGAACTGTTGCTGGGCGCGCTGCGCCGCGTCGCTATCAATGTCCGCCACGCTGACCAGCACCGGCTGTACATCGCCCGAAAATGAAGCGGCCGATTTCCATGCCATGGCGTGTGAACGCCCCATAAAGCCCGTGCCAATCAGGCCAATACCTAACTTGCGCATCGTGGTGTTCCTCAATTCACGTTGACAACCGTAAGCGTGTCCGCAGAGCGCTGCGCGGCATCCGCCAGTTTTAACGCCTGACAACCGTCGTGGACGGTTATCGGTACTGCGCCATCGTTGCCGATGGCAGAAATGAATGATTCCATTTCAAGGTGATAAGCCTCGCTGTAGCGCTGCATAAAGAAGTTAAGCAGCGGGCCGCGGGCTTCCGTCGTCTGTGCGCCGAAGTGGCGCACGGTGGTTTCGCGCTGATTGTCGTTCAGCATCATGCCGCCGGCGCCAAAAACCTCCAGGCGTTGGTCATAGCCATACGCCGCCCGGCGGCTACAGTTGATCTGGCACTGTTTCCCGGAGGCGGTGCGCAACTGCACCATCACCGTGTCGTAGTCGCCCAACGCTTCCAGCGCCGGTTCGAACAGGCGGCTGCCGGTGGCGAATACTTCTACTGGTTCCTCACCGAGTATCCAGCGCGCCAGATCGAAATCATGAATCACCATGTCGCGGAAGATGCCGCCGGAGTGTTTCAGGTAGTTCATCGGCGCAAGGCCCGGATCGCGGCTGGTGATGATCACCTGATGCAGATCGCCGATGTCACCGTTGCGGATACGCCGATGGATTTCGTTAAAACCGGGATCAAAGCGGCGGTTGAACCCCAGCATGACGCGCCGGGCGTGCTGGCCAAGCGCACGTTCGGCTTCCAGGGCTTTGCCGATGTCGAGATCGACCGGCTTTTCGCACAGCACGGCTTTGCCGGCGCTGGCGGCCGCCAGCATGAGTTCGACGTGGGTATCGGTAGGGGAGCAGATCACCACCGCATCAATATCGGGATGGTTGATCGCATCAAGCGGGTTGTTCACCGCCTTCCCGCCATATTGCGCGGCGAGGGCTCTGGCGTTGTCGATCAAGGGATCGGCAACCAGCGCCAGTTGAGCATCGCGATGGCGTGCAACGTTCGCTGCATGCACCTGGCCGATGCGGCCGGCGCCGAGGATGGCAATCTTGAGCATGATATTCTCCGGTAAGAGGCGTTATTGTTCTCAGGGCTGTTGACTCATCAGCTTGTTAAGCTGCAGAACCTGCTTATTCACCACCAGTTCAGTATCCAGTTGGCCGTTGAAATACGTGACGATGTTTGTCGCCGCACACACCGACATACGGATCGCCGCTTCTTCGGTCAGGCCCGCCGAATGCGGGCTGAGTATTAGGCGGTCGGTTTGCGCCAGCAGGGCTGAGTGCAGGCGGGGTGGTTCGTCCTGCAACACGTCCAGTCCTGCGCCGCCAAGCGCGCCATTTTGCAACGCCCTGGCGAGCGCCTCTTCATCCACAATCCCGCCGCGTGCGGTGTTGATCAGCAGTGCGCCGTGCTTCATCTGCAACAGTTCCACCGCGCCGATAAGGGGTTTATCGCCGCTCAGCGGCAGATGCACCGTCACGGCGTCGGCCTGCTGCAAGCCGGCCGCGATCTCGGTTATCCGCCTTACGCCGTGCTCGGCGAACACCGAGTCAGGCAGGAAGGGATCGTAAGCGATGATCTGCATGCGGAAATTTTTTGCCAGGTTCGCTACCTCCCGGCCGATGCGGCCAAAGCCGAGGATAAACAGTGTTCTTCCCGCCAGTTCAACGGCGGAAAAACTGTTGCGGCGATTCCAATGCCCCTCGCGGACACTGCGATCGAAATAGCAGACGCGTTTTGCCAGCGCCAGCAGCAGCGACAGGGTATGTTCGGCCACCGAAAGCGAATTGACGTCGCCGACGATGGTCAGCGGAATATTGCGGGCGGTTAAGGCGTCAACATCCACCGAGTCGTAGCCCACACCGTGGCGGGAAACGATGCGCAGCTTGGGCGCGGCGTTGACTTCGCGCGCGGTTAACGGCTGGGTGCGAATCAGTAACGCATCGGCGTCGTTGAGGAACGGCGTGTAGCTATCCACGCTGATCTCGGAAACCTGTTTTATGTGGAAGCCCGCGGCATTGTGCAGAATCTCAAGGCCGGCCTGATGGATTTTGCCGGCGACCAGAATATTAGCCATCTCAGTATCCTCCCGGCTGGTCATGCCGGCCGGCCGCAGGCCCGTTGCCGTTGCGTTCGCGGAATTGTTGTACGCTGGCCGCGGCGGCGGAACGCAGCAGTTGTACATCGTTGGAGAGCGTGACCAAATCGAACCCCCATTCCGCCGCCTGCGCGGCGTAGGCCGCCGAACCGTTGTGGAGGCCGGCCTTTTTGCCGGCGCGGTGCGCGGTATGCAGGATATGTTTGATGGTTTCGACGATTTCCGGCTCCGTGCGGTCAAATCCCGTGCGGTATTTCCGCCCGGTCAGTCCCAGTGTTAAATCGGCAGGGCCGATATACACGCCGTCAAGGCCGGGTGTGGCGACGATCTCGTCAAGGTTTGCCACCGCTTCGGCGGTTTCAATCATGGCGAAACACACTACCTGATCGTCGGCGTGTTGGCCGTAATCCTGGCCGGCGGAGAAACTGACGCGCGTTGGCCCGAAGCTGCGGCTGCCGGTGGGCGGATAGCGCACGCAGGAAACCAGCGTTTGGGCTTGTTGCGCAGTGTTCACCATCGGGCAGATGATGCCCCAGGCGCCCGCGTCGAGCGCTTTCATGATGATACCCGGCTCCAGCCATGGCACGCGCACCATTGGCGCCACGCCGCTGGCGCGCATGGCTTGCAGCATATGCGTCGCCTGCTCGTAGCCGACGAAACCGTGTTGCAAATCAATGGTGAGCGCGTCGTAACCCTGTTCCGCCATGATTTCTGCCGTGAAGGCGCTGGCGATGCTCAACCAGCCGTTGAGCACTGTGCGCCCGTCATTCCAGCATGTTTTGATGTTGTTCTGTTTCATCACCCGCTCCTTACACCACGATTTGGGCCAGCTTGACGTTCATATAGTCATGAATGCCTTCACTGCCGCCTTCGCGCCCCATGCCGCTGGCTTTGATGCCGCCGAAAGGCACTTCGGCGGCGGCCAATGCATAGCTGTTGATGCCTACCATGCCGGATTCCAGGCGTGCGACCGTTTCGCGGATGCGGGCCGGATCGCGGGTGAAGGCGTAGGCGGCGAGGGCAAACTCAGAGTTGTTCACCCGGCGCCATAAATCTTCACTGTCGCTGAATGATGTGATGGCGGCGATAGGGCCGAAGTTTTCCGCCGCGATGGCCAGCGCGTCGTCCGGCACGTCGGTAATCACCGTGGGGGCATAGAAGAACCCTCCTTCCAGGGCGATGCGCTGGCCGCCGGTGACGATGCGGCCCCCCTTGCTGCGGGCATCCTCGACGATGGCTTCAATGGCCTTGAGGCGGCGCAGATTGATAAGCGGCCCCACCTGCGTGTCTTCTTTCAGGCCGTAACCCACTTTCAGCTTGCTGGCGCGCTCGGCAAAGCCCTGCACAAAGTCGTCATAGCGGCTTGCGTGGACATAAAAGCGATCGCAGGTGACGCAAACCTGGCCGCAGTTGGCAAATTTGGTTGCGACGGAGAGATCCAGCGCCGTTTCCAGATCGGCATCTTCATAGATGATGACCGGTGCGTTGCCGCCTAACTCCATGCTTAGGCGCTTAATGGTGGCCGCCGAATCACGGATCATCTGTTGGCCTAGCTGCGTGGAGCCGGTTAATGAGACTTTTTTGACGATCGGGGAGGCGATCAGCGGTTCATAGGTGTCCGCCGTGGCGCCGACCACTAGGTTCGCCACGCCGGCGGGCAGGCCGGCCTTGCGCAGGCATTCAAAAATCATCATGGCGGAGCCGGGCACTTCGCTGGACGGGCGCAGCACCACCGTGCAGCCGGCCGCCAACGCGGGGGCAAGCTTGCGTGCCACCAGCACCACCGGGAAATTCCAGGCGGTGAAGGCGGCGACAACGCCGACCGGTTCGTGCAGCACTTCGCAACGCCCGCCGGGCGCGCGGCTTTCAACAATGCGGCCATAAATGCGGCGTGCCTCTTCGGCGTACCAAACGAACTGATCGATGGACAATTCCCACTCGCGTTTGGCCTGTGCCAGCGGTTTTCCGCTCTCTTTCGATATCACCTCAATAGCGTCGTTGGTGCAAAGCGCCATGTGGCGCGCCACGTCTTGCAGTAAATCGGCGCGCGCCCAGTGCCGGGTCGCCTTCCAACTGCCCAGAGCGTGTTCCGCGCTGGCAAGCGCTTTCAGTGTGTCCGCCGCGGTGGCAGCCGGAATCTCTCCCAGCGATTTGCCATTGCCCGGATCGGTCACGATCACGGCTTCTTGGCTGCTGCCTGTACACCACTGGCCATTGATGAATTGTCCAAAATCTTGATACATGATGTTTCGATCCTCCGGCATCTGTTTCAGGCGTCGCCGATATGCGGTAAACCTGAATACGGGTTCGCTGTTGGGGTTCGCCGACTGAGCAAAAAAACCGCAAAAGCATCAATAGTTGCAATACTAGTTTCTTGGCAATAAAAATTGCAACGTGGTGCGAGCGATGAGGTCAAATTGAGGTGTTTTGTATTTTTTCATTTATTAATCAATGGTTAGTGTTATTTTCACTGGTCTGATTTGGCATGAAAATGATAATGAAATGTTAATTTTTAGAAGCGAATCACAAATATCGCGAAGAGTTTTTCCCAGGTTGTTGCAAATGCGTTAGAACTAATTGCATAAAACTTTAAATTGCAATTTTTATTGCGTTTGCGGGCCGGTGAGTTGAGCAGTTGAGCTGCAAAGGAATGATTGATGAGTAAAAGCGAGAAGCGTGAGGCCGTAGCGAAATCACTGCCCCATGAAAACTACGAGCAGATTGTGGATGAAATTACTCAGCGCTATCCACAGCTGTCGGTACGCCATCAGCAGGCCGCGCGGTACATCACCCAGAATCCGAACACCGTGGCGCTGGAGTCGATTAATGCCGTTGCCGCGAAATGCGGCGTGCACCCTTCGGTGCTGGTGCGTTTTGCGCAGGTGTTTGGCTACAGCGGTTTTAAGCAGATGCAAAGCGTCTTTCAGACGCGCCTTGCAACCGCCGCGCCGGGGTATAACGAGCGGATTACCGCGCTGGAAAATGACCTGCGCAAGAATGAACAAAAGGGCAGCCATGGTTTTCTGCAAAGCCTGGTGATCCGCGATATCGCAACGTTGCAGGAACTGCTGGGTAGCGTGACGCAGGCCGATCTGGATACCACCGCCGCCTTGCTGAAGGCGGCAGGGACTATCTATATCGCCGGCCAGCTGCGTTCTGAGCCGATCGCCTCGCTGTTGCGTTATCTGCTGACGATGCTCAATCGCCAGGTGATCCTGCTGGATTCCGCCGGCGGGTTGGCGCCGCAGATGGCGAAATGTATGCGCGACAACGATGTGCTGATCGCCATTGCGTTTCGTCATTATGCCAAAGAGGTGGTCGCCATTGCCGATGATGCCGGTGGCCGCCACATACCGGTGGTGGCGATCACCGACAGCCCGTTATCGCCATTGGCGAAGAACGCCAAGGTGCTGTTCACCATCCCGGAAGAGGAGTACAGCTTCTCACGTTCGCTGGCGGCGCCGGTTTGTTTGGTGCAAAGCATTGCGATGGCATTGGCGGCGGTGCTGCAGCCTGCGGGCACGCAGCCGCGCATTGAAACCATTACGGAACGCGAAAAACGCGCGGAAACCCAGCGCAAACGCAAACGTAGTAATCCGTCTTAACCGCTCCCGCCCGCGCTCATGCGGGAGCTTTATCGCCAGAAATTGCAACTTTTATTGCCGTGTCTAGTATTCGGCAATTTATGTTGCCGATCGAAACGCGATGCTGCTGCATGGCATCTACTAAGAGTGAGTGAAGATATGGCTACGATTCGTTGCACGACGGCTCAGGCAATAGTTCGCTATCTGAGCAACCAGTTTACCGAAATAGACGGCAAGCGAGTGCCGCTATTCCCCGGTGTTTACGCCATTTTTGGCCACGGCAATGTGACCTGTTTGGGGGAAGCGCTGGAAGCCGCGCAGGACACGCTGCCGACCTGGCGTGGCCAGAATGAACAGTCGATGGCATTCGCGGCGGTGGGGTTCGCCAAAGCGATGGTTCGCCGGCAGATTATGGTGGTGACGGCGTCAATCGGCCCTGGGACCACCAATCTGTTGACCGCAGCGGGTGTCGCGCATACCAGCCGCCTGCCGTTGCTGATGATTTGCGGCGACAGCTTTGCCCGCCGTCATCCCGATCCGGTTATGCAGCAGGTGGAGCACTTCAGCGATCCGACGCAAACCGTCAACGATGCGTTTAAAAGCGTTTCGCGCTATTGGGATCGCATCACTTATCCCGAGCAAATTCTCTCTTCCCTGCCGCAGGCGGTGGCAACCCTGTTGGATCCGGGGAATTGCGGCCCGGCCTTTATCGGCGTTTGCCAGGATGTGCAGGAGATGGCATGGGATTTCCCGGAAGCATTCTTCGCGCCGCGCCAGCACCTGATGCCGCGCCCACGGCCTGACCGTTTACTGCTTGCCCGCGCGGTGGAATGCCTGAAGCGCGCCAAGCGGCCGCTGATTATTGCCGGCGGCGGCGTGCGTTATTCGCAGGCCGAGGCTGAACTGGAACAGTTCGCTGTCGCCCACGGCATTCCGGTGGCGGAAACCATCGCCGGAAAGGGGACGTTTTCGCACGATAACCCGGTGCATATCGGGCCGATCGGCATTCTTGGCTCCACCTCGGCCAACGCCCTGGCGGCCAGCGCGGATGTGGTGATCGCCGTGGGAACGCGGCTGATGGATTTCGTGACCGGTTCCTGGACGGTCTTTGAACATAAAGCACAATTTATCTCGCTGAATGCGGCCCGTTTCGATGCGCATAAGCACTTTGCCATCCCCCTGGTGTGCGACGCCCGCGAAGGGATTGCCGAGTTGAACCAGGCGTTAGGGCAGTGGAAGGCCGGCGATGGCTGGCTGGAGAAGGGGCGTGAGGAATTCGCCAAATGGAATGCGCTGATTGCGCAAAGGCAGGCGCGCACGGTGACGGAAGGCGAGCCTACCTATGCGCAGGTGATTGGCGTGGTGAATGCGGCTGCCGCGCCGGAAGACTACATCATCAGCGCGGCGGGCGGCCTGCCGGGGGAGCTGGTGAAAGGCTGGCGGGTGAAAAATGCCGGCACTTTCGATTGCGAATTCGGTTTTTCCTGCATGGGCTATGAGCTTTCCGCCGGCTGGGGGGCGGCCATGGCGCGCCAGGATCGGGACGTTTTCGTGATGATTGGCGATGGCACCTACATGATGATGAATTCCGATATCTATTCCAGCGTGCTGGCCGGCCATAAATTCATTCTGCTGGTGTGCGATAACGGCGGCTTTGCCGTGATTAACCGCCTGCAGAACGCCAAAGGCGGCGCGTCGTTCAATAACTTGCTGAAAGATTGCCGCGTGAAGGAGCCGTTCCACGTCGATTTTGTCGCCCATGCGCAGGCCATGGGGGCGCTGGCGCGGAAAGTCACCTCACTGGATGAGCTGGAGGCGGCGATCCGCTGGGCGAAAGGCAACGATCGTACTACGGTGATTTCGATTGCCACCCATCCGGCCGACTGGACGCCGGGCGACGCGTGGTGGGATGTCGGCGTACCTGAAGTCAGCGCCCGCGAAAGCGTGAATCAGGCGTATGCGGAACATCTTCAAGGCCGCCAAAAACAACGTATAGGCATTTAATCGGGAGAACTTCACATGGTGCTTAAAGCAAAACTGGGTATTGCCCCTATCGCCTGGTCTAATGACGATCTCCCGCAACTGGGCGGCGACACGCCGCTGACCATCTGTCTGGCGGAGAGTCGCCAGGCCGGTTTCCAGGGCGTTGAAACGGGCGGCAAATTCCCCAAAACCACGGCCGAACTGTCCGCCGTATTGCGCGAATATCAGCTTGAGCTGGTCTCTGGCTGGTACTCCGGCACACTGCTGGACAATACCGTCGAAGAAGAGATTAAAAAGGCGTTGCCGCAGTTGCAGTTATTCCGCGATTGCGGCGCGGCGTGCCTGGTTTACGGCGAAACCGCCGGAACCATACAGAATCGGCAGGATGTGCCGTTGGCGAAGCGCCGCCGTCTTAACGACGAACAGATGCAGGCATATGCGGAAAAACTGTCGCGCTTTGCCGCATTTTGTCGTGATTTTGGCGTCCCGCTGGCGTTCCATCACCATATGGGCACCGCCATTGAAGACGAACACGATATCGATCGTTTAATGGCGGCCACTTCGGCGGAGGTGGGGCTGCTGTTTGATGCCGGCCACCTGGTGTTTGCCGGTGTAGATCCGCTGGCCATTCTGGCAAAACACGGCGCGCGTATTAATCACGTCCACACCAAAGACGTGCGCGCGGCGGTGTTGCAAGCGTTGAACTGGCAGCGTGACTCCTTCCTTGATGCCGTCTTAAAAGGCATTTACACCGTGCCCGGCGACGGCATGATTGATTTCAGCACCATTATCAACAAGCTGGCGCAAATAGGCTATGAGGGCTGGTTCGTGGTGGAAGCGGAGCAGGATCCGGCCAAGGCGCCGCCGCTGGAGTATGCGCAAATTGGTTACAAGACGCTTTGTTCTGCGTTGGACAAAGCAGGGTACACCCTGATTAAAGGAGCATTCTAATGGGGCAGTTGCACGGTAAGGTCGCCGTCGTCACCGGCGGCACGCAGGGACTCGGCGCCGCGATAGCGCGCCATTTTGCACAACAGGGCGCCGCCGCAGTGATCGTTTGTGGGCGTAATCAGGAGAAGGGCGAACAGATCGCACAACGGCTGAATAATGAAAACACCGGCAGTGTCGCTTTCGTCCGTGCGGATTTGTCTAAGGTTGAAGATTGCCGCCGGGTGATCGCCACGGCAGATGAGCGGTATGGCAGGGTGGATATTCTGGTTAACGCCGGCGGTATGACCGACCGCGGCACGATTCTTGATACCGAACCTGAGCTGTTTGATAGCATTTTCGCCACTAACGTGCGCGGCCCTTTTTTCCTGATGCAGGAAACGATTAAGGTCATGCGGCGCGAAAAGATTAACGGCAGCATCGTGAATATCTGCTCGATGTCCGCGCTCGCCGGCCAGCCGTTTATTGCCGCCTATTGCTCTTCGAAGGGGGCGCTGGCGACGCTAACGCGCAATACGGCCTATGCGCTGCTGCGCAACCGCATCCGTGTCAATGGGTTGAATATCGGCTGGATGGCGTCGGAAGGCGAAGACCGAATCATGAAGACGTATCACAATGCCGAGGATAACTGGTTGGAGAAAGCGGCGGCGGCGCAGCCGTTTGGCCGGTTGATCCAGCCGGAAGAGGTGGCGCGCGCCGTGGCATTCCTGGCGAGCGACGAGTCCGGTTTGATGACCGGCTCGGTGGTGGAGTTCGATCAGTCGGTCTGGGGCGGATACGATCAGGCGGCGGCGCCCGCGGCGCCGCTCTGAGGCTGATGTTATCAGCCTGCGTTGCGGGCTGATTGCTTATGTTTCTTTGACAGTGAGAAAAATATCCCGCAGCACCGCTGTCTTATCAACGGATGGGCAATATGGCCGTGCAACTGCAATTTGTATTCTCGGCATTTATTCTCACGCTGTTATTGGCGATTACCGATTTCAGTTTAGTTACCTCAACCAGAATCATCATTGCTCATTGATTTATGCGGAGGTTGAACCATGAACGTTTTTGCCCTTGAAGCTGAAGGCATCAGTAAATTTTTCCCCGGCGTGAAGGCGCTTGATAATGTGTCATTACGCGTGCGCCCCGGAACGGTGCATGCCCTGATGGGCGAAAACGGTGCGGGTAAATCCACGTTAATGAAATGCCTGATCGGGATATACCATCCCGACACCGGTTCTATTCGCATCAAGGGCGAACCGGTGAAGTTCCAGGATACGATGGACGCCCTGCGCTCCGGTATTTCGATGATTCACCAAGAGTTAAACCTGGTCACCCATATGACGGTGGCGGAGAATATCTGGCTGGGGCGTGAGCCCACGCGGTATGGCTTTGTCGATCACCGCAAACTCAATCAGCAGACCAGGGAACTGCTGGATAAGCTGAATATTCGTTTATCGCCGCAGAAGATGGTGGGCGAGCTGAGCATCGCTGCCCAGCAAATGGTGGAAATTGCCAAAGCGATGTCATGGGATGCGGACGTGGTTATTATGGATGAACCCACCTCTGCATTAACGGAAAGCGAGGTTGTTCACCTTTTCAATATTATTCGTGATTTACGCAAGCAGGGAAAAGCCATTATCTATATCAGCCATAAAATGGATGAAATATTTACCATTACCGATGAAATCAGCGTTTTTCGCGATGGCGCCTGGCTCGGCAGTAAGCAGACTTCGGAGTTTACCCGTCAGTCGTTGATCACCCAAATGGTCGGCCGTGAATTAACCCAGCTGTTCCCCAAATTTAATAACACCATTGGCGAAGATGTGCTGACGGTGCGTAATCTATGCCGCCAAGGGCATTTCCAGAATATCAACTTCAGCGTCCGGCGCGGGGAGATCCTCGGCGTCGCCGGCCTGGTGGGAGCCGGCCGTACTGAGGTGATGGAAAGCCTGTTTGGCATGGAGCGCTTTGACAGCGGCGAGGTGCTGATTGATGGCGTTCCGGTCAATATTGATTCTCCTTCGGTGGCGATTGATAACGGCATGGCGCTGCTGACGGAGGATCGTAAAAAGTCCGGTTTATTCCTGGTGCTGTCGGTATTAGAGAACATGAGTATCGTCAATATGCCGGAATATGTCGGCAAGAGCGGGTTCATCAAACACGTGAAAATGGCCCAGGACTGCATGAACCAAATCCATCGGCTGAATATAAAAACCCCGACCATGGATCAGATCATTAATAACCTGAGCGGCGGCAACCAGCAGAAGGTGTTAATTTCCCGTTGGCTATTGGCGCAGCCGAAAATCCTGATCCTGGATGAACCAACCCGTGGCATTGACGTAGGGGCGAAAGCGGAAATTTATCACCTGATCAGTGAACTGGCGAACCGCGGCGTCGCCATCATTATGGTGTCTTCTGAATTACCCGAGATTTTGGGAATGAGCGACCGTGTGATGGTCATGCATGAAGGGCGTATCACTGGCATTCTTGACCGGGAAGAGGCGGATCAGGAAACCATTTTGTCGTTGGCATCCCGTTGATCGAGGCTGCTGCGGCCGCCGTCATCGGTGGGCGCAGCATATAATACGAGTTCATTGGCTCGTCTGCGCGCCGATCCACGCGGCGCCGCGCACACCGCTGCTGTCGCCATGCCGTGCCGGTACGATCGGGGTGCAAAACCGGTCGGTAAAGGCATAGGCGCCGACGCTGGGGGCGAGATCCTGATACAGCGCCGGTGCGTTGGAAAGCCCGCCGCCGATGACGATCACCCCGGGATCGATCAGGTTGACGATCGTCGCCAGCATTCTGGCCAGGCGATCGCGATAGCGTGCGCATTGCTGTACCGCTTCGGCTTCGCCGCTTTCCGCCCGCGCGATAATTTCCTGCGGTGTGGCTTGCCGGCCGGTCGCCAGCTTATAGCGTTCGGCCAGCCCGGTGCCGGAAACAAAAGACTCCACGCAGTTGAACTGCCCGCAATAGCAGCGGACGGGCGGCCCATCGTTGGCCGGATCGTACCCCGGCAGCGGGTTGTGCCCGCATTCCGCCGCGTTGCCGTAGCCGCCGGTAATCAACTGCTGGTTGATCACCAGCCCGCCGCCGCAGCCGGTGCCGAGCGTCACGCCGAATACGCTATTGTGGCCCTTGCCGGCGCCGTCGGTGGCTTCAGACAGGGCGAAGCAGTTGGCGTCGTTGGCGATGGCGACGCGCTGCTTTAGCCGCTGCTGCAAATCCTGCTGTAGCGGCTGGCCGTTGAGCGGCAGAATGTTGGAATTCCTGATTAAACCGCTTTGCGGCGAAATGCTGCCCGGCAAAGCAATGCCGATCGATAACGGAACGTTAAACTTGCCCTGAAGCGTGGTGATTAGCTGGCAAACGTCGTGCAGGAACTGCGCGTAACTCTCTTTGCGCGTGGCAGTGCGTTGTTGCAGCAACAGCGCGCCATCCCCATCCAGCACCGCGGCGGCGATTTTTGTGCCGCCGATATCCAGGCCTAAATGCAGCATTTTCCCTCCTGTGGAGGGCAGGCGAGCCTGCCTGCCCTGGCTTGAGTAGCTTAGTACAGGTTGGCTTTGCCGGTGGAACCGAACAGCGCCATTTTGTGGCGGATCACCGCTTTGGCCGCTTTGATTGGTTCCGGGTAGATGGCGTTCGGATCCCACCAGGTTTCCCGGCTTAAGATTTCGCGCGCCTTCTGGAAGTAAGCGTACTTCATGTCGCTGGAAATGTTGATTTTGCCCACCCCCAGCGTGACCGCTTCGGCAATTTCAGCATCTGGGTTGGCGGAGCCGCCGTGCAGCACCAGCGGGATCGACAGCCGTTCGGCAATGTCGCGCAGAATGTGCATTTGCAACGCCGGCTTCAGGTCTTTCGGGTAGATGCCGTGTGCGGTGCCGATCGCCACTGCCAGCGTATCCACGCCGGTGCGTTTGACGAAATCTTCCGCCTGCGCCGGATCGGTATAGATCACCTTGGTGACGCCGCCTTCGATCGTGGTGCCGGTATCGCCGATGGTGCCCAGTTCACCTTCCACGGAAACGCCTACCGCGTGCGCCAGCTCCACCACCTGGCGCGTCAGCGCCACGTTTTCCTCATAGGGCAACAGCGAGCCGTCGATCATCACCGAGGTGAAGCCGCACTGGATGGCGCGCAGTACATGGGCGATCGACGCGCCGTGATCCAGGTGGATCACAAAGGGCACCGGGCTGCGCAGCGTGCGCTCGCGAACGTAGGCAAAGAATTCGTCGGTAACAAATTCCAGTTCGCTGGGGTGGATCGAAATAATCGCTGGGGTATGGGTGGATTCCGCTTCCTCCACCACCGCACGGATAAAGCAGCTGTCCGCCACGTTGAAAGCCCCAATGGCGAAATGGTGCTCGCGGGTGGGTTTTAGCATTTCGTGCATTGAAATCAACATGTTACTCTCCTTCAGTGTCTGGTTAAGGGTAAAGCTTTCCCGCACCGGTGCGGGGCACCGATGGTCTTACGTGAACGTGTGAAACGCGGCTTAGGCTTGTTGGGCGGAGCCGGACCAGCTTAGGTACTCGAACACCACTTCGCGGCTGGCGGCTTCCATCACCGCCATCAGATCGGCCAGTTCGCTGGCCGGGTGTTGTTGCAGGGCCTGTTGCAGCGCGCTTTTGCCGGCGGCGAACACCGCGGCGCCGACGTTGATCTTCGCCACGCCGTGCTGGCTGACGCGGCGAATATCTTCGGCGCGGGTGCCGCTGCCGCCGTGCAGCGCCAGCGGCACCGACGAGGCCTCATGCAGCGCGGCCAGGCGCTCAAAGTTAATCTGCGGCGTGACGTTCGGCGGATAGAGCCCGTGCGCGGTGCCGACCGAAACCGCCAGCAGATCGATACCGGTCTGGCTGATAAACGGCTGCACGTCCGCTACCTGTGTCATCTTCACGGCGGCATCGGCCAGATCGTAAACCGGTGCATCGGCGATATGGCCCAGTTCGCCTTCCACACACACCTCGGCGGTGGCGGCGATCTGCACCACCTGGCGGGTCTGGCGAATGTTTTCCGCCAGCGGGTGGCTGGAAGCATCGATCATCAGGCCGCTGAAACCGGCGCGGAATGCCTGGCCGATCAGATCAAACGCGTTGCCGTGATCTAGGCTAAGCGCCACCGGCACCGTGGCCTGCTGTGCCAGCGCGCTGACTACCGCCACCGCGACCGGGGGCGGAAAGTGCGCGCTGTGCCCCTGGTAAACGTTGAGGATCAACGGCGCCCGCTGCTGCTCGGCGGCGCTGATGGCGGCCCGCGCGGTTTCCAGGTTGAAACAGTTGATCGCCAGCACGGCATACCGCCGCTGATAGGCGTCGGCAATAACGGCTTTCATTGAGGCGTACATAGCCACTCCTGTTATTCAAGGGTGAATTTGATGTCTTCATCGCGCACGTTGCTGTCATCGGTATCGTCGAACTCTTCGTCCGCCTGCGTGACGCGTTTTTTCAGCAGCGACAGCATCACGCCGCAGATCGCCGTGCCGATGCCCAACGCCAGGCAGAACATCAGCGGTTTGGTGAACAACGGCACCACGAACATGCCGCCGTGCGGCACCGGCGCTTCCACCCCCCAGACCATGATCAGGCCGCCGGCGATGGCCGAAGCGACCACGCAGCTGGCGACGACGCGCAGCAGATCGCGCGCGGCGATCGGGATCACCCCTTCGGTGATCATGCAGATCCCCATCGGGAAGGCGGCCTTCAGCGCTTCTTTCTCTGCTTTGGTGTATTTATGGCGCGTCAGCAGGAAGGAGAGGGTGATGCCGAATGGCGGGATGATCGAACCGACAAACTTCACCGCTTCCGGGCCGTAGATGCCGTCCACCAGCATGCCGTCGGCGAACAGCGACATGGTTTTGTTCACCGGGCCGCCAAAATCAAAGGTGGCCATGGCGCCGAGGATCGCGCCCATCAGGAACTTCGATCCGCCCTGCATGGATTCCAGCAGGTGGATCAGCGCCTTTTGCAGCCAGACGATCGGCTGGCCGATAAACGTCATCATCAGCAAGCCGGCGATGATGGTGCTGAGCACCGGTAGGATCATCACCGGCATCAGCCCCTGCATCGAGGCCGGCAGTTTGATATAGCGGCGCAGCAGCAGCACGGTGTAGCCCACCAGAAAGCCGCCGAGGATGCCGCCGATAAAGCCGGTTTGGATCTGCCCGCAGATAAAGCCGACGATAAGCCCGGGAGCAAAGCCGGGGCGATCGGCGATCGAGTAGGCGATCGCCGCGCTGATCAGCGGTACGATCAGCCCCATGCCCCAACCGCCGATCTGGTTGAGCATCCAGGCGAAGCTGCCGGTTTTTTCTGCCACGTTGGTGCCGCCAATCACCTGGCCGAGGGCGATACAGATACCGGCGGCGACGATCAGCGGGATCATCCAGGAAATACCGGTGAGCAGGTGCCCCTTTATTTCCTGGCCTAGTTTATGTTTGCTGTCGTTCATAATGTTATTCCCGAAAGTTAGTCTTCAGGCGCGTTCCAGCGAGCCTGCCACTTTTTCCAGAAACTTCACCGGGGACTTAATCACCACCTCGGTTTTTACCCGCACAACCGGTTTGTCTTTGAACCTTTCTTCCCCGTTGATTTTGATGTCGATGGCCAGGATCACCACGTCGGCCGCGGCGATATCCTCGGCGGATAACGCGTTTTCCGTGCCGATGGTGCCCTGGGTTTCCACCTTGATGTCGTGATTCAGCGCCCTGGCGCCCTTGATCAGTTTTTCGCGCGCGATGTAGGTATGCGCGATGCCTGCCGTGCAGGCGGCTACACAAACTATTTTCATGTTATGCCTCGTCTTTTCCGGGTTAGCAGAGGTCTGTTTCTGCGTACAGGCTGAACAATTGAATAATTTTTTCCGGGTCTGGCTCGTCTAGCAGCCGGGCAATGACCTGCTCGTCGGCCAACGCACTGGCAACCTGCGACAGCAGGCGGATATGCGTGGTGTTCTGGTCTTCCAGGCGCACGGCGAAAAGAATGATGCAGCGGACGTTGCTGCCATCCAGCGTTTCCCAGGGAATGTCCTGGCGGGTGCGACCGATGGCCAGCGTGGTTTGCGTCACCGCGGCGGATTTTCCGTGCGGGATGGCGATATGATTTTCAAAACCGGTGGAGCCTTCGGCTTCGCGCAGCCAAACATCGCGGATAAAGGCGTCTTTGCAGGTAATGGCGCCGTCCTGATACAGCAGTTCGGTCAGTTCCTGAATAACTTCTTCTTTGTTCTTCGCCGTCATGGCTAATTTGACGCGATTGGCATTGAGAATCTTGTTAATGTCCATCCACTTCACCTCAAACAATTAAAGGAACCAGGCTGTATCCCGCAATAGTGCGTGAGTGCCGCTGGCGGTCATTGTGCTGCGCGTCAAGGCGCGAGCCGTACAGTTTGGCGGGCCCAAATAAACGGCGTGCAACGCAGAAGCGCGGCCCAATGGCCCCAGCCCGGAGGGGCGTGCCCCAAAGCCCCTCCTCTGTGTTATCGGGCTTGAACATAGGCCCACTATGCCCTGCGCCCGCAGCCTTGATGACGGGCTTTGGACGCAACGACGGCACCACGACCTATTACGGGACACAGCCTAATATTCAGCCGCCGGGAGTAAATTCACCGCCTGATGCAGTTGACTGGCAATCACCTTTTCCGTGACGCGTTTGATGTCGTCGTCATTAAAAAACGCCGAGACATAGACAATGGGCGTTTGCTGCTCTTTCAGGTGGATGGTGGAGATCACCAGATCCACCTGTTCCTGCAGGCAAAACGCCGCCATATTGCTGGCCGAAACCACGCCGACGATGATCCAGTCCGGGAAGGCACGCAGGATGCGGCTTTTCAGCAAGTGCGAGGTGCCCACGCCGCTGGAACACACCACCAGAATGCGCCGGTGGGCGATTTGCCGCTCCAGCGCCGCCTGGAAATGCACCGTCAGATAGCCCACCTCGTCTTCGGCGATCGGCTGGAGTTGAAAACGTTGGCACAGCTGCTGCGTCACCTGTTCGGTAATGTGGTAAATGTCGTGCAGCTCGTTTTTTATATCTTCCAGCAGCGGATTGCGGATGCGAATATGGTATTTCAGGCGGTTAAGCAAAGGCTTAATATGAATCAGCAGGCCGTCATACAATAATGTGTCTGAGCGCAGATCGATATTTATCATATCGGAGAAAATATCAATCAGGCTCAGCGTCATACGCCGTGATTCACCATTGGATAATTGCTGCCTGGCGGCAGAATTATCGCCGTGTTCTTCAATAACGATGCCGGAAGAAACAATATATTGATAAATAAACCAGACTTCATCATTGGGCAGGCGGTTATTAATGCGCTGCTCTATTTGTTGAACCATACTTTCCGCAATGCTGAATATAGGGCGGTCAACCTGGTTTTTCAGCGTTTCTTCGCCCAGCGGCAGCGAATTCCCCAGCGCCATACGGTGCATCATAATTAATATATGGGTGAAAATATTAATATAATAAGGCTCCCCCAGCGGGTAAGAGAGCTGCTGTTCCATTTCCTGTAGTAGCTGCTGAACAAACACCACGTCCGGTTCGCCAAAATAGTGAATGAGCGCATGGTAGCTGCCGGGATCAAGGCGCGAGTGGTTAAGGCTGCCCGGTTCTTTGTGGTTCATCACTTCATTAATCAGCGTTGCCATCGCCTGGCGCACCTGGTTTTCGTTTCCTTCAATATGGGTGCCGCTCTGGCTGCGGATCAGGCTCAACCCCAGCGGCTGGATCCAGCTTTCGATAATCTTTAAATCGTTGACGATCGAGGCATTGCTGATGAAGTAGCGCTCGGCTAACTTGCTGATGGAGGTTTCCATCGGCGTGTCGCTGAGCAACTGCGAGGCGATTTTCACCCGGCGTGCATTGTTGGCCAGCGCGTCTGAATAGCCATCGTCTGCGGCGAGTTGCTGCTCCAGTTGAATCAGGTTTTTTGCATCTTCGGCGATCAGCAAAATCCCTGCGCCCACCTTCTTTTCCGGATAAATATTCCAGGCCGCCAGGAAATCTTCAATAAACTGCATGTCGCGGTGAATGGTCTTTTCTGAGACAGCCAGATACTGTGCAATATTTTTAACCGGTATATGCGTTTGGTGTTGCAGCAAATATTTCAATAATCTATTCTGTCGCGAGGTAAGTGGGTGCATAATATAACCCTTTTATGCTTCGCTATACCCGCCATACTTCAAGCTGCAGGTGTGTTGGCTTTCCTCACTCACCCCAGTCACTTACTTCAGTAAGCTCCTGGGGATTCGCTGCGTTGCCGCCTTCCTGCAACTCGAATTATTTTGGGTATATACAAGATGTTAATTATTATTCGTTAAATGTCCATTTGCTCTTGCTTACCGCTTTTCCGTAATAATGAATATAGAAGTTGGCGTAAATAACAACAATACTAAAAACTGTCCCGTGGTTGGGACAGGATTAAAAGGTTGGCGACTGTAGGGGATTAATTTCGGTTGGATCACACTTTTCTGGCCATTAAGTGTGACTGCGATCTCATCTTGGCCGATAATAATATTATCCGCTAACAAAATATATTGTCTGCCGTACAAAAACGATGCCTTTCATCCCGTTTTTTAGCCTACCCGCCACGTTGTGATCTAGCCCGCATTGCTGATTGAAACCGGTTGCAGACGCGGTACGCTTTGCGTAATCCTGTTACTGAAACCGGTTTCAGTTGTGATTGATACCCATTGGGGATGCATCGTAACCACACAGAGGTGACATGATGGCGGCAATCAGGGATTACGTTCAGTTGGCGGCGGATATCCTCCGGGAAGTCGGGGGTGAAAAAAATATTGCGGGTTTTTCCCGATGTGCAACCCGGCTGCGGTTGGTACTGGATGAAACCCCGGCCGGCGCCAAACAGGCGATCCAGAGCCTGCCGGGCGTGATCGCCGTGGTGGAAAGCGGCGGGCAATTCCAGGTGGTGATCGGCACCCACGTCGCCGATGTGTTCAACGCTATGTCCGGTTTGGTTGATCCGCAGCGCCAACAGCAAGCGGCGCCGAAACAGCGCTGGTTGGACGCGGTGATCGGCACCATGTCCGCCGTGTTCGCCCCCATTGTGTATATCCTGGCCGCCGCGGGTATTCTGCAGGGCGTGCTGATTGTGATTACGCTGTTTGCCGAAACCTTCAAAGACACCGGCACCTACGGCGTGCTGAACTTTATGTCCTGGACGCCGTTCGCTTTTTTGCCGGTGTTTATTGCCATCACCGCGGCGCGCCATTTCAAGTGCAACCCCTATATTGCCGTGCTGTGCTGCTGCGCCTTGATCAATCCGGAATGGACGGCGATGGCCGGCCGGATTGCCCAAGGGGAGAGTATTCACTTTCTGTTTTTCCCGCTGGCGGAAACCGTTTACACCTCGTCTGTATTGCCGCCGCTGTTCCTGGTCTGGGCGTTATCCTGGGTGGAACGGCGGGTGGAAAAAGCCATTCCGGAAGTGGTCAGCGCCCTGTTTACCCCGCTTATCTGTTTCCTGATTATCGTGCCGCTGACGCTGCTGGTGATCGGCCCGATAACCACCTACGCCGCGCTGGGCATCGCCAGCGGCTATAACGCGCTGTTTAACGCCTTCCCGGCGTTGGCGGCGGCGGTGATTGGCGGCGTATGGCAGATCATTGTGATTTTTGGCGTGCACTGGGGCATTACGCCGGTGGTGATGGCCAACTTTGATACCCAGGGTTATGACTCGTTCCAGGCCTACCAGACCATTGCGGTGGTGGCGCAAATGGCGGCGGTGTTCGGTTGCTTTATTAAAACCAAAAACCGGCAGTTGAAAACCACCTCGCTGTCGGCTGGGGTAACGGCGATATTCGGTATTACCGAACCGGCGATTTACGGCGTGACGCTGCGGCTGAAAAAGCCCTTTATCTGCGGCTGTATCGGCGGGGCGATCGGCGCCGTCGTCGCCAGCTTCTTTGGTTCGCTGTACTACGCCTATGCCGCTTTGCCTGGCCTGTTTACCTTGGTGAATGCCATTAGCCCGGCGGCGCCGATGTCGTTTATCGGTGAGCTTGCCGGCAGCGCGGTGGCGATGGTGGTCAGCATCGGTTTGATCCAGATCGTCGGCTTTGACGATCCGAAAAACGAAAGCGCCGCCGGCCCGGCGGTTGGCGCGCCAACGGCGCCCGCTGCGGCACCGCTCAGCCACCAGCGCATCTCACTGTTAAGCCCGGTCAGCGGCGAACTGGTGGCGCTGGAAAGCGTGGCGGATGAAACCTTTTCCCAGAAACTGTTGGGAGATGGCGTGGCGATTAAGCCGACCCAGGGCACGATAACCGCCCCGTGCGATGCCACCGTCATGACGTTGATTGAATCACACCATGCCATTGGTCTGGCGTGCGATAACGGCGCGGAGCTGCTGATTCACGTTGGGCTGAATACGGTGGCGTTGCAGGGCAAATATTTCCGTCCGCTGGTGAAAGCCGGCGATCGCGTGCAGGCGGGCACGCCGCTGCTGGCCTTTGATCTGGCAGCGATCGCGCGTGAAGGCTACGACCTGACCACGCCGGTGCTGGTGGTCAACAGCGATGATTTCACGCTGAACCGGGAACGGTCACAAGGGCCGGTTATCTGTGGGCAGCCATTAATGAATGTTATCTAAGTAAGGGAGAAAAACATGAAAAGCCAATTACCGGATAATTTCTTGTGGGGCGGCGCCGTGGCCGCGCACCAGTTGGAGGGGGGCTGGGATCAGGCGGGCAAAGGGGTGAGCGTGGTGGATGTGCTGACCGCCGGCGCCCACGGCAAGCTGAGAAAGATCACGGATGGCGTGCTCGACGGTGAAGCCTACCCGAACCAGCAGGCGATCGATTTTTACCATCGCTATAAAGAAGACATTAAGCTATTCGCGGAAATGGGGTTCAAATGCTTTCGTACCAGCATCGCCTGGACGCGTATTTTCCCCAATGGCGATGAAAACGCGCCTTGCGAAGCCGGGCTGCAGTTTTATGACGATCTGATCGACGAGTTGCTGAAATACAATATCGAGCCGGTGATCACCCTCAGCCATTTTGAAATGCCGTACCACCTGGCAACCCACTACGATGGCTGGATGAGCCGCAAAACCATCGACTTCTTTGTGAAGTTCTCGCTAACGGTGATTGAGCGCTACAAACACAAAGTGAAATACTGGATGACGTTTAATGAAATCAACAATCAGAAAAACGTCGATGCCGATATTTTTGGCTGGATGTGCTCGGGCGTGAAGTTTACCCAAAAGCCGAAGCCGGAAGAGGCGATGTATCAGGCGGTGCATCATCAGTTCCTCGCCAGCGCGCTGGTGGTGAAAAAGGGCCATGAAATCAACCCCGATCTGCGCATCGGCTGCATGTGTTCGTTCGTGCCTTACTACCCGTACTCCTGTAACCCTGAAGACGTGATGCTGGCCGAAGTCGCGATGCGCGATCGGTTCTATTTTTCCGATGTACACATCCGCGGCTACTATCCTTCCTACGCGAAAAAAGAGTGGGCGGCCAAGGGCTACCATATCCAGATGGAACCGGAAGACGAACGGATCCTGCGTGAAGGCAAGGCAGATTACCTCGGCTTTAGCTACTACATGTCGAATGTGGTGAAGGCCGATGTGGCCAACACCAATACCGCGGAAAGCATGGACGGCAGCTCGCCGCATTCGGTGAAAAACCCTTATTTGCAGGCCAGCGACTGGGGCTGGCAGATTGACCCAACCGGCCTGCGCTATGCGTTGGCGACGCTGTATGAACGCTATGAAGTGCCGCTGTTCATCGTGGAAAACGGCCTGGGTGCCGCCGATAAGCCGGATGCCAACGGCTACTGCCAGGATGATTACCGCATTGATTACCTGCGCGCGCACATTGAGCAAATGAAAAAGGCGGTGGCGATCGACGGTGTGGATCTGATGGGCTACACCCCTTGGGGCTGTATCGATCTGGTGTCGTTCACCACCGGTGAAATGGCGAAGCGCTACGGCTTTATCTATGTGGATAAGCACGATGACGGCACCGGCAACTTGAACCGCACGCCGAAAAAATCCTTCTATTGGTATAAAGGTGTAATCGCCTCCAACGGCGAAGCGCTTTAACCGCTACCTGCGGTATCCCTACCCCAAACCAACAGGGGTAGGGGAGCCGCTTTGCTATGGCCCGGTTCAGTTTTCATTTCTGTACACATTATGTATACTTCCCCGAACGTTTCCATAAAGGTTGGTAATCAGGTGGCTGCTAACAACACTAACCCCCCGGAAAAACTTGGGGAATTGGCCTATCAGGCCTTGCACAGAATGATTCTGGAAAAAACTTTGCGTAGCGGCGGCCCGGTGGTGGAAGGGCGGCTGGTCGAAGAGTTGAATATTTCAAGAACGCCATTGCGTGAGGCATTGCTGCGCCTGGAAGGCGAAGGTTTGCTGGTTCGCTCCGGCGCGCGTTCTTATTCCGTGCGTTTCGTCAGCGCGCAGGAATATTTCCAACTGATGAAAGTGCGCGAGCTGCTGGAGCCGGAAGCCATCGCGCTGGCGATGCATAAAATTGATAAAAGCGAGATCGACGCGTTGATTGAAAAGATCAACGGGTTGAGCCAGGGGCAGCAGGAAAACGCCCACTGGCAGGTGGACGATCAGGTGCACACCCTGTTTGCCAACGCCTCCGGCAACCCGGTTTTGGCCCGCATGATCGCCCAGGCGCGCACTCACAGCCGGCTGTTCGAGCTGGTTAGTCCATTTAACCGCATTGAAGAGGATCGCCAGGAGCATTTGGCTATCCTGCAGGCCTATCTGGCCGGCGATACGGAAGCTGCCCGTGAGGCGGTGCGTACTCACCTGAAGAACCTGAGCAGCTTTGTGTTAAACCGCCTGAGCGGCGGTCTGTAACGCAGGTTTTTATGGCAATGACGGCGCCTGCGGCGCCGTTTTTCTTTGGTAGCGGAGCTGTTCTACATTGCGGCATCTTGCCCGAATGGGATTTCGATAAACCTCAATAACACACACCTGGAAAGCCTCATTTGTTCACGTTCTCGCAACGGATAGGACCATCTCCCCAACTTTTACCTTGACCATTCTTGCACTGCTTCATTGAATTAACGCCCACAACGGTGAACGGTTTGGGCTGTAATAACGTACATATGGAGGTAGCTCCTGATAGTTACCCGAAAATTAGCCGTTAACGAACCCGAGCTGCTCTGTGGAAATGAAACAGCGAGTCCGGTCATTAAAGACTTATCCAGGACAAGTTTGCTGAATATTCTCCCCCTGCCAACGGTTGGATGTACGATAAACGTGCGGAATTGGGATAGGGGGAAAAATTGTGCTTTAGGTTAGGTTGTACTATCCCCATATTGGGGGTATTTTATCCTCAGGTTAAGGGGGGTTTGGGGGTATGGAAGCCTTATTTATTGAATTACCGCCGTTCGAGCGGCATCGTGCCGAGTATCTCACCGATGATGAATTTCGTGATTTTCAGCAGATGCTGCTGAAGAACCCGGCGTGTGGTGATTTGATCCAGCATACTGGTGGGTTGCGCAAGGTGCGTTTTGGCGATGCGAGGCGTAACAAAGGGAAGCGTGGCGGGATTCGGGTGATCTACCACTGGTATCTGGAAAAGTCCCACTTCCTGCTGTTCACCCTGTATGACAAAGACCAGAAAGACGATTTAACGAAAGCGCAGCGCGATAGCTTGCGTGAAATGCTTGAACTGGCCAAGAAACGAGGGCTGTGATGAAAGAACGTGACATTTTTGGCGAACTGCAAGAAGGCATGGAGGCGTGGGGGCAGTTTAATGAGGGGAAGAAAACGCTGCGCACACACCGTGTCAGCATTAAGCCTGTCTCCATGACGCCAGCAGAGGTGAAAGCGGTACGTGAAAAACTGAAGTTGTCGCAGGCTGTTTTCGCACAGTACCTACATACCGGAGTAACCACACTACAGAATTGGGAGCAGGGATTGGCCAAACCCAATAAACAGGCCGTCTTGCTCATCAAGATGGTTGAACGAAATCCGCATATGTTGAACGAGCTGGCGGCGCTGTAGCGCCGCCAAACGTTGTGCTGTGCGATGACTATCAGGGATAAGGCCATCAACGGGTCATCATTGCTATTAAAGAAGGGTCTTTATTTGCCCGCGCCGCTTGGTTTAGCGGCTGGGCGTTTTATTCACCCGGTAGGCCGGCGCGCAGCAGCTGCAGCCTGCGCCATGCGGGTTGATGGCCGGCGGCGGCGTGGGCGCCGTTTGCCGGCGCAGCAGCACCGGTTGATAGTTGGCTTTGCGCTGTGCGGGGCGTTGGCACTGGGGGCAGGCCAGCGGCGCATCCCGTTCGGCCACCGGGCGCCGGTATTCAAACAGGCCGCAGCATTCGCAGGCATATTCATAGAACGGCATCGTCGTTACCTCACCAGTATTTCCCCAGCTCGCCACGGGGCACAAAGCGCCCCTGGCCGTTTTTGCCCAGCCACAGGCCGCCGTCGATCAGCAACTGGCCGCGCAGTAGCACCTGTTTCACTTTCCCCTGCACCTGGCGGCCCTCGAACAGCGTGAAATCGCAGTCGCTGTGCTGGGTTTCGGCGCTGATGGTCTGGGTTTCGTTAGGATCGAAGATCACGATATCGGCGTCGCTGCCAACGGCGATGGTGCCTTTGCGCGGGAACAGCCCAAACAGCTTCGCCGGCGCGGTAGACATTAGCTCCACAAAACGGTTCAACGAGATGCGCCCGGTGCGCACCCCGCCGTCATACACCACGGTCATGCGGGTTTCCACCCCCGGGATGCCGTTCGGGATTTTGGAAAAGTCGTCCGCACCGAACGGTTTTTGGTTGATTCTGCCCTGGTGCCCCTCTTTCATGCAGTAGGGGCAGTGATCGGTGGAGATCAACTGCAGATCGTCGGTTTTCAGCGCCGTCCACAGCGCGTTCTGCGACTCTTTCGAGCGCAGCGGCGGGCTCATGACAAAGCGGGCGTTGTCGAAGCTGTCTTCGTCGTCGCTGTCGGCGTAGGCCGATTCATCGAAGAACAGATAGTGCGGGCAGGTTTCGGCAAACACCGGGATGCCCAAATCGCGGGCTTCGATCACGTGTTTCAGTGCTTCTTTCGCCGAAAGGTGAACAAAATAGACCGGCGCTTCCGCCAGTTCGGCCAGCTTGATGCCGCGGTGGGTGGCCTCGCCTTCAAGGATCGCCGGGCGCGTCAGGGCGTGGTAGCGCGGTGAGGTGTGCCCCTGCGCCAGCGCTTCTTTGATCAGCAGTTCCACCACGGTGCCGTTTTCCGCATGCAGGGCGACCATGCCGCCGTGCTGGCCGACCATCCGCATTGCTTGGAAGATCGCCGCGTCGTCGGACATTACCGTTCCCGGATAAGCCATGAACATTTTGAAGCTGGAGACGCCTTCGTGGCGGATCGCGTAGCGCATATCTTCCAGCACCTGATGGTCAACGTGGGTGACGATGACATGAAAGCCGTAGTCGATATTGGCCACGCAGTCGGCCTTCGACTGTGCGCGTTCAATCGCCTGCAGCGGCGTGGTGCCGGGGTTCTGCAACGCAAAATCGATGATGGTGGTGGTGCCGCCCCAGGCGGCCGAACGGGTGCCGGAATCGAAATTATCGGCGGTGGTCGATGGGCCGAAGGTGTTTTCCATATGGGTATGGCAGTCAACCCCGCCGGGGAAGATCAGCATGCCGGCGGCGTCAATCACCTTGGTGCCTTCAGCGGCGGGAAGATTAAGGCCGATGCAGGCGATCCGTTCGCCGTCGATCAGGATATCCGCTTCATAGTCGTCTACGGCGGTAACGATGCGGCCACCGCGTATCAGGGTCAAAGACATTATAACCTCCGTTCTGGGGTGCTGGGGCGTTGGTAAGCACCGGCGTGGGCCAGTGCCGCTTCAAGGTGTTGGTACTGTGCGCGATCGAGGATCGGGATCGGCGCGCGCGTGGTGGCGCAGGGAAAGCGCCCCAGCATATGCAAACAGGCTTTCAGGCGGGCATTGGCATGGGTGCCGGGCTGGGTGCCGTAAATCGCCTTGGCCAGCGGGTAGATGTATTCATGCAGCCGGCGCGCTTCGCCAAGATCCATCGCCTGGACGGCGCGGTAGAGCGCCACCACCAGATCCGGGATCACCGCGGCCAGGCTGACGAGGCTGCCGTCGGTGCCGAGCGCAAAGCAAGTGAACAGGTGCTCGTCGCCCGAAGCCATCACGGCCACGTGCGGGGCGATATGCTGCATCAGGCGGCGGTTGGCGTCGTAGGCGGCGGTTTCCCAACTGCCTTCCTTCACCGCGACGATGTTTGGCAACTGCACCAGCGCCCGCAGGATGTCAGGCGTATAGGCCATGCCGCCGGTGCCGACGCCGGACTGGTAAAGCATCATCGGCATTTGGGCGTTGGCGTTGGTGATGCGGTGGTGATTGAGCACCGTGGCGGCGTCGGTGGACAGCGTCCAGGAGTACGGCGGGAACAACAGCAGGGCGTTGGCGCCGGCCTGCTTGGCGTCGTCGGCCTGGGCCTGGGCATCGAAGCTGTCTTCGGCGTTGATCCCGGCAATCAGGATGCTGTGCGCCGGGCACACCTGGCGGGCAATGTCCACTACGCGGCGTTTCTCCGCCCGCGTCAGGGCAAAGTTTTCCCCGGCATGGCCATTAATCAACAGGCCGCGGATGCCTTCAACCTGTGAGATTTCCTGCATATGCGTCGCCAGGATCTCTTCGTCGATGTTGCGCCCGGTGGCGTCCATTGGGCACAGCGTCGCCGCATAGACGCCGTGAAAAGGATGTGCTGTTAACATGTCTTGGCCTCTGTCTTGGTATGTTGACCATTTGCCCCGGATGGATACAGCCGGGCCGGATCGAAGAGTGGCATTTCAGGCTGCTGGCCGAGTATCTGCTGCGCCAGCAGCTTGCCCATATAAGGGCCGCTGGTGTAACCGGAATGAACACAGCCGATGACCCAGGCGTCGGGGTGATCCGGCAGTTCGCCGATCATCGGCATCGCATCGGCGGTTTCCGATTCCAGCCCCAGCCAGATACGGGCGACGCGGGCATCGCCCAGCGCCGGAATCACATGCTGGCCCAGCCGCAGATTGCCGATCAGGTTGTCCGGGATGGTCTCCACCCCGCCGCGCTCGCGGTCGCCGCGGCCCTGCCAGCCGCCGCCGATCACCACCGTGCCGTTGGCGAACTGCTTCATCGACAGCAGGCCGTTGGCGATGCTCAGTACGGAACGCATCGCCGGCGGGATTCTTTCGGTGACGATCAACTGGTTAATCAGCGTTTTCACCGGGATGGTCACGCCCAGCATTGCCAGCATTGGCTCCAGCCACACACCGCCGGCCAATACCAGGCGCGCGGCGTTAATGCTGTGTTGGTTGTCCTGCGAGCGGATCTGATAGCCGCTGCCGTGCCGGGCGATATGGCTGACCGCCGTGTGTTCCGCGATCGTGACGCCCGCGGCGCGCAGCGCGGTATGGAACGCCCGCCCGGTGAGGTAGGAACTGGCGAAGCCGTCGATCTCGCAGTAGGCGGCTTCAAGCACCGCCGGATTCAGGCCGGGCTCGATGGCCCGCGCGGCCTGCGGCGTGAGCAGCTTGATATCGGCGCCATATTCGCGGCGGGCGGCGGCGCGGGCCGCCAGCATTTCCCGTTCGTTTTCCGTGAACGCCAGCGACAGGCCGGGGGCGGCGGTTGCCAGCACGCCGTTGCCCAGCCAGGCTCCGGGGTTCATCCACATATCCCAGGCCTTGATGGCGTAGGGCACCAGGGCGGCGCGCGTCATATGCAGCGTGAGCGTCCCGGCGTTGACGCCCGAGGCGCTGCGGCACAGCGCGTGGCGCTCGAGCAGGGTTACGCGCATGCCGGCTTTGGCGAGAAACAGGGCGGTGCTGCACCCCATGACGCCACCGCCGACGACGCACACGTCGACATTTTGGCTGTTATTGACTGAAATATTCACAGTGGGGCCGCCTTGGGAATCGGGATGTCGTCATAGTCGAAGTCGCCGGTCAGGGCTTTGATCGTCAGTGGGCGCAGCGGCGTGCGCGCGGAGAACACCCCGACTTTTTCACGCGGCGCCTGCTGCTGGCGTGCCAGCAGTTCGGCCGCCACATCGCCGCAGGTGCGGCCCTGGCACGGCCCCATGCCGCAGCGCGTCCAGGCTTTCAACTGGTTGACATCCCGGGCGCCCGCGTTGCAAGCCGCTTCGATATCGGCGCGGGTGACGTCTTCGCAGCGGCAAACCACGGTTGCCGGTTCAATGCTGTCCACGTGGCCTTCACGCAGCGCCATCAGCCCCGCCATGGTGCGGCCGAAGCGGGCCGCGCGCGCGTATTGCTTGCCGGCCGCCCGCGCGGATGCCGCCAGCCCGGCCGAAGGCGCGCCGGGTTTTAATTGCTGGATGCAGGCCAGTGCCGCCAGCGTGCCGTGAATTCCCGCGGCGGCGGCGCCGGCAATGCCGGCGGCATCGCCGACCACAAACAGACGTTCGCGCGAGGTTTGCCCGTTGGCGTCGGTAACGGCAATCCAGCCGCCGGCCCGGCGGGAATAGCGGTGCTGCGCGTGCAGCAGGCGCGTAATATCGGTCGACGGGGTGAGTCCGTGGCCGACGGCCACGCAGTCCGCCAGGATGCGTTTTCTCTCACCGGCAATCGGTCGGCCGGCCGCATCGCAGGGGGCCAGTTCCGCACACAGTTGCTCCCCGGCGTTGCTGACGCGCACCAGCGTGTGGCGTGAAAAGATCGGCACGCCGGCTTTTTTGATCGCCCAGGCATAGCCGGCGCCCTGGCGCAGGATATCCGGCCGCGCCAGCATCGCCGGTGCGGTGCGCAGCCAGTCGCCGATGCCGGCGATATCCACGATGCCTGTCACTTCGCCGCCGGCTTTTAATGTGCCGCCGGCCACCGCCGCCAGCAGCGGGCCGCAGCCGGCCACCAGCGTAGTTTTACCCGGCAGGGTTTTCTGCGATTTCAATAGGATAGTGGCAGACGCCAGCCCGATGACGCCCGGCAGTGTCCAGCCTTCAAACGGCACGACCCGCTCGGTGGTGCCGGCGGCGACAATCAAAATACGCGCCCGATAGCTGGCCGGCCCCTGCGGGCCGAGGGCATCGATGCGGTAGTCTTCGGTGATTGCCCAAATTTGGTGCCCCATAAACACCCGCACCGGGCTTTTTGCCAGTTGATGGCGCAGACTTTCCCCTGCCAGAAAATCGGCGTTGCGTTCATTATCGGCGGCGACTACCGGGGCACGGTAAACCTGGCCGCCCGCCGCACCGTTTTCATCAAACAAGCCCACGCGCAGCCCGGCGTCGGCGGCCGTCAGGGCGGCATTGATACCAGCCGGGCCCGCGCCGATTACGATGATGTCAAAGTCATTCATGGCGGTTCACATCCGGTACCTGAGAGATGCTCAGCCCCGCTTTGGCCTCGGTCTTGCAAGCCAGTACTCGGCTACCGTTAACCATGACCAGGCATTCCTGGCACGACCCCATCATGCAGAACATGCCGCGTGGCTGCCGTTGCTGCGGGCTGAAGCGCAATGTTCTGACACCCTGTGAAAACAGGGCGGCGGCGATACTCTGGCCCTGCAGGGCGGAGTAGGGCTTCCCTTCGAAAGAGAAGCCGACGACTTTGGGTGTGGAATTTGGCATGGGCACGTCCTCTAAACGGTGTGAAAACTGACCAATGATGCTTGACAAGTTTTTCAGCATAGTATCATATACGAATCGTATACGTAAAGTATGCGAAAGAGCGACGATATTTGTCTCGCCTTATCGCGGTCTTGCCACACTTCACACTTTGACTGGGGATTACACACATGAAGCGATCCGGAACGTTCAGCCGGTTAATGGCCGTTAGCTGCATTGCCTGCGCCCTGTTTGGCGCCACGCAGGCCAATGCGCGCTCGCTGGAGCAGATACTTGATTCAAAGAAAATCATCATTGGCGTGAATCCCAACTTGCCGCCGCTGGGGGTTTATGACGAAAAGAACGAAATTTCCGGGTTTGACGCCAGCGTGGCGCACAAGATTGCCGATTCGCTGGGGGTGAAGCTGGAGCTGGTGGCTATCGGTTCAAACGATCGCATTCCGTTTATTTTGTCGGACAAGATTGACGCGGTGATGGGCGGCATGACGCGCAATGCCGATCGCATGAAAGTGGTGGACTTCACCGATCCGGTGAATACCGAAGTGCTCGGCATCCTGACCACCGAGAGCAAGCCTTATAAAGACTGGCATCAACTGAACGATCCGGCGGTGCGCTTGGTTCAGGTGCGTGGAACCACGCCGATCAAGTTTATTCAGGAAAACATTCCCAAGGCTCAACTGCTGATTCTGGATAACTATCCGGATGCGGTGCGCGCCATTGCCCAGGGGCGGGCCGATGCGTTGATCGACGTGCTCGATTTCATGTTCGGCTACACCAAGAACTACCCGACCAAATGGCGCGTGGTGGACGATCCGTTAGAGGTGGATTATGACTGCATCGGCGTGCGTAAGGGCAACACGGCGCTGACGCAAAAACTCAACCAAATCATTGCGGAACAGCATAAGTCCGGCTTTATCGCCGACAGCTGGACCAAATGGTTCGGCCACCCGATGTTGCACGATCCAACGCAATCGCCAACGCAACAATAACCCTGCTCTGCAATGAGCCATGACGCCTTATACCTGGTATACGGCGTCAATTATTTGACGAGAAAAATGCTCAGATGAACCTGAATTTTCAACCTTTGCTTGATCAACTGCCTTACCTGCTGGGTGGGGCGTGGGTGAGCTTACAGATCGCTGTTCTGGCATTTGCCTTCGGCATGATCATTGCCCTGTGCTGCACGGCCATTCTGCGCTATGGGCCGCGTTTGGCGGGGCAGGTGGTGAACGCCTATGTGGTTTTCGCCACCAACACCCCTCAACTGGTGCAAATCTATTTTTTGTTTTTCGCCTTGCCAGAAGTGGGGATATTGCTGTCGCCTTTTACCGCCGTGTTGATTGGCGCCACCTTTAACGCCGGCGCCTATTTGTGCGAGATCCAGCGCGCCGGGTTTGATTCGGTGCACCGCCTGGAGGTGGAAGCGGCGGAGGTGCTGGGGTTTTCACGCATGCAAATCATCCGCTACGTGATTTTACCGCACGTGATGAAAGTGATGTTCCGTCCGTTGTCCAATCAGTTCATCGTGATGACGCTTGGCACTTCTATGGCTTCGATGTTCGGTGTGGAAGAGCTGACGGGGCGCACCTATAACCTGAGTTCGGAAACATATTTATCGGTTGAAGCTTTCTCTATCGCAGCCGTGCTGTACATCATCATTACTATCATGGCCACGCTGGCTCTGGCAGTCGTCGGGCGTTTCCTCTTCCGCGCTAAAATAGAGGCCTTCTGATGAACTACCTGGATCTGCCTGAACTGGCACAGTTGTTTTCCTACTATAACGTGCTGCTGCTGCTCGAGGGGTTGCTCAGTACGCTGTTGCTGTCGGCGGGCGGGTGCCTGATTGGCTTCCTGGCCGGTTTTCTGATCGCTATTATCCGCACCACCCGGTCGAAAGCCGTGGCGCCGCTGCGTGCAGCCGCCTTTGTTTACTGCTTCCTGTTCCGCCGTATCCCCTTTTTGGTGACGCTGATGCTGGTGTTTTTTATCAGCCAATATGTCGGGCTGGCGCTTTCCACTTTCTCGGTGGCGCTGGTGTGCGTGTGCATTATCGCCGCGGCCTATTTGGGGGAAATCATCCGCAGTGGTATTGATTCGGTGCACAAGAATCAATGGGAGGCCGCGCAGACGCTGAACTTCACCTACTTGCAAAGCCTGCGTTACGTGATTATTCCGCAGTCGTTGAAGGTGGTGATCCCGCCGACGTTCAGTTTTTTCATCATGTACATCAAAGACACGGCGCTGGCCTCGCAAATCGGGGTGATGGAGCTGACCTCCGCCAGCAAGGTGCTCACCAACAAAGGGTTTTCCGCCGCGTTGGTGTACGCCACGGTGTTGGTCCTGTATTTCCTGATCTCTTACCCACTATCGCGCTTTGGTAAGCGCCTGGAGAAGAAAATTGCCGCAACTCGAAATCGTTAACCTTAAAGCCTCGTACGGCCAGCAGAGCGTCCTGGAGCAGGTCAACCTTTCCGTTGAGAAAGGCGAAATCGTCAGCCTGATCGGCCCTTCCGGATCGGGGAAAAGCACGCTGCTGCGCGTGCTGATGGGGCTGCTTCCTCCAGAAGCCGGCACGGTACGGCTCGATGGTAAAACCGTGAATTATGCCCATAAGGGCGAACTGCGTGCGCTGCGCTCGTCCATCGCCATCGTGTTTCAACAGTACAACCTGTTCCAGAACATGACGGTGCTGGAGAACGTGATGATCACGCCGACCAAAATCAAAGGCTGGCCGAAAAAGCAGGTGGAGGCCGACGCCCGGCGCCTGCTGACCCGGGTGGGGCTGGAGCACCGGCTGCACGCCTACCCGGACGAGCTTTCCGGCGGCCAACAGCAGCGCGTGGCGATCGCCCGCGCACTGGCGCTAAAGCCAACGGTACTGCTGCTTGATGAAGTCACCGCGGCGCTCGATCCGGAGATGGTCAACGAAGTGCTCGATACCATCCGCGAGCTGGCATCGGAAGGCATCACCCTGTTTCTGGTGTCTCACGAGATGAGTTTTGTGCGCGAAGTGTCCAGCAAAGTGGTGTTTATGGCCGATGGCGCAGTGGTGGAAACCGGGGCGCCGCAGCAGATTTTCGATGCGCCGCAGCAGCCGCGCACGCGTCACTTCGTCGGGAAAATCCTGCGCCACTGATCCGCTATGCGGAAAGACCAATCACTATCAATAAGGAGAAGTCAGATGGATATCGCCCAATATCCGCAAATCAATCCACCGGCACGGTTGCTGATGGGGCCGGGGCCGATCAATGCCGATCCGCGCGTGCTGCGTGCGATGTCGGCGCAGTTGATCGGCCAGTACGATCCGGCGATGACGCAGTATATGAATGAGGTGATGGCGCTGTATCGCGCGCTGTTTCGCACCGAAAACCGCTGGACGATGCTGATTGACGGCACTTCGCGCGCCGGTATCGAAGCCATTCTGCTGTCGGCGATCCGCCCCGGCGACAAGGTGCTGGTGCCGGTCTTTGGGCGCTTTGGCCACCTGTTGTGTGAAATCGCCCGCCGCTGCCGCGCCGAGGTGCACACCATTGAAGCGCCATGGGGCACGGTGTTCACGCCGGATCGCATCGAGGACGCCGTTAAACGCCTGCGCCCGCGTTTATTGCTGACGGTGCAGGGCGATACCTCCACCACCATGTTGCAGCCGCTGGCGGAACTGGGGGAAATTTGCCGCCGCTATGACGTGCTGTTGTATACCGATGCCACGGCGTCGTTTGGCGGCAACGCGCTGGAAACCGACGCCTGGGGGCTGGATGCAGTGTCTGCCGGCATGCAAAAATGCCTGGGCGGGCCTTCCGGTACTGCGCCGGTCACCCTTAGCCCACGGATGGAGGCGGCGATCCGCCGGCGACGCTGCGTGGAAGCCGGCATCCGCACCGCGGCGCACCAGGATGGCGAAGAAGAAATGATCTACTCCAACTACTTTGATCTGGGCATGATCATGGATTACTGGGGGCCGGAGCGGCTGAATCACCACACCGAAGCCACCAGCGCGCTGTTCGGCGCCCGCGAATGCGCCCGGCTGCTGCTGCAGGAAGGGCTGGATCACAGCATTGCGCGCCACAAGCGCCATGGCGACGCGCTGCTCAAAGGGATCCAGGCGATGGGGTTGGCGACCTTCGGCGATCTGGCTCACCGGATGAACAACGTGCTTGGGGTGATGATCCCGCCGGGCATCGATGGCGAGCAGGTGCGCAAGCTGTTGCTGGAAGACTTCGCGATTGAGATCGGCACCTCGTTCGGGCCGCTGATCGGCAAGGTCTGGCGGATTGGTACCATGGGTTACAACGCGCGTAAGGACTGTGTGCTGCAAACGCTGGCGGCGCTGGAAGCGGTGTTGAACCATCTGGGCTTCAACACCGTGCAGGGGGCGGCCATGCAGGCGGCCTGGGACCATTACGCGCAGGAGGGCAACGCCTGAATTGCGGCGTTCAACGATACTCCTGATACACCTTGGCGACCCGTTTGAAATAGTCGGTCAGGTAATTGATGCACACCTGAACTTTCAGCGGCAGCTTGTCTTTTTCGGTGTACAGGGCATAGACCGGGCGCGGATCCGACTGATAGCGCCTGAACAGGATCTCGATCTCGCCGCGTTTGATCTCCTCGATCACCCACATCAGCGGCGCATATGCGATCCCAGCGCCTGCTTTTAACCAACGGATCATGGTTTGCGAATCGTTGGTGACGAAGCGGCCGTGAGGCGAAATGCGCGTGCTGATGCCTTCCGGGGCGATCAGCTCAAACTCGCTGTCCGGGCGCACGCTGTATTCCAGCCAGGAAAAATTCACCATGTCGCTCGGTTTTTGCGGCGTGCCGTGCTGCGCCAGGTAGCTTTTGGCGGCGCAGACCACCATCGGCATAGAGCCCAGGCGGCGGGAAAACAGGCTGGAATCCTGCAGCGCACCAACGCGGATCACCACGTCCAGCCCATCGGCGATCAGATCCGGCGCCGGGATGCCCGTCACCAGGTTAACCGTCAGGCCGGGGTATTCTTTCAACATGTCGGCGGTCATGGTGGCCAGCACGTTTTGCGCCATGGTGGAGGAACTGCCGATGCGCAAAGTGCCGGTGGGCGTATTGTTGAAGGCGTACAGCTGTTCATGCACCTCACTCACTTCCTGCAACATACGCCGGCAGCCCTGATAGTAAATCTTGCCGGCTTCGGTCAGGCCGATGCTGCGGGTGCTGCGGTTGAGCAGCTTGACCTGGAGTTCATTTTCCAGTTTGGAGACGGTCTGGCTGATCGATGAAACGCTCATACCCAGTTGGCGCGCCGCCGCGGTAAATGAGCCGCACTCAACGACTTTCGCGAATACCGACATCCTTTTTAGTCTTTCCATTATTCACTCTGGCTTAAAAGTGATTTAGATCACAGTTTGTTGATTGGGTGATAGTAAGCACGCTAATATAATGCTCGCTGGGTGATGCCCCGCGTACGCCTGAGCGTGGCCGATGAGGTAAGGCGGCCGCGTCGCCGCAGGCAACTCTGCCGGTGCCCTCGTATTCCCTTTCATGGATACATGTCCCAAGAGTTTAACCCCTTTTCAGCTTTGCGGCCCGGTGCGCCGTCAGGCTACGGCGTAGGGCATGCCTGTGTTAAATTGTAAACAGGATGTGATACAAAAGGTGCAGCATCCCGGTATTGTGAACAATCAAGGAAAAAGGTATGAGTTTGCTTCCGGTCATCGTGATTTTCGGGCTGTCGTTCCCCCCGGTATTTTTTTTGCTGCTGGTTTCGCTGGCAGTTTTTTTTGTGCTGCGCCGCGTGCTGCAGCCAACGGGGATCTATGATGTTGTCTGGCATCCGGCACTGTTTAATACCGCGCTGTTTTGTTGCCTGTTTTATTTGATTTCATGTCTTTTTTTCTGAGGCCGCTGTGAAAACGTTATTAATAAAAATAATCCGTATCGCGATTACGTTGCTCCTGGTGCTGTTGGGGATCGTCGCCGTGTTTAAGGTCTGGATGTTCTATACCGAATCGCCCTGGACGCGCGACGCCAAATTTTCTGCCGATGTGGTGGCGATCGCCCCGGACGTCAGCGGCCTGTTGACCGATGTGCCGGTGGTGGATAACCAACTGGTGACGAAGGGGCAGACGCTGTTTGTCATCGATCAGCCGCGCTATCAGCAGGCGTTGGATCAGGCGAATGCCGATGTGGCCTACTATCAGGCACTGGTTGCGGAGAAAAAGCGTGAAGCAAGTCGCCGTGTGAATCTGGGGCCGGATGCCATGTCGCGCGAAGAGATTGAGCAGGCGAGCAATGCGTTGCTGACCGCGCAGCAGCAGTTGGCGAAAGCGACTGCGGCGCGCGATCTGGCCCGGCTCGATCTGGAACGCACCGTGGTGCGTGCCCCGGCGGACGGCTGGGTGACCAACCTTAACGTGCATACCGGCGAGTTTATTACCCGTGGCGCCACGGCTGTGGCGCTGGTGAAGAAAAACAGCTTCTACATGCTGGCCTACCTGGAAGAAACCAAGCTGCATGGCCTGAATAAGGGCGACCGCGCGGAAATTACTCCGTTGGGCAGCAACCGCATTATGCACGGCACTGTGGACAGCGTGGCGGCGGCGGTGAACAACAGCAGCAGCACCAGCAACAGTAAAGGGCTGGCTTCGGTTGACAGCAACCTGGAGTGGGTGCGCCTGGCTCAGCGCGTGCCGGTTAAAATCGTGCTGGATGATAAAGACCAGCAGCACCCGTACCCGGCGGGTACCACCGCTACCGTGGTGATTACCGGCAAACAGGATCGTCCCGCCAATGATGGCTCGCCGTTTACCCGCTTGATGCATCGGCTGCGCGAGTTCGGTTAAGGCCGCGTTCGCCCGTTTCCGAAAGGATGTTGTTATGTTCGGCGCTACTTTTATTCGGTTGAGGTTTGCCTGCAAGCTCAGTTTCGCGATCGTCTTCGCGCTGTTTGTCGGCTTTCATCTCAACCTGGAAACCCCACGCTGGTCGGTGATGACCGCGGCCATCGTCGCGGCCGGCCCGGCATTTGCCGCCGGCGGCGAGCCCTTCTCCGGCGCAATCCGCTACCGCGGCTGGCTGCGGATTATCGGCACCTTCATCGGTTGTTTCGTCGGCCTGGCGATTATCGTCACCACGGCGCGTGCGCCGGTGGTGATGCTGTTTTTATGCTGCGCCTGGGCCGGTTTTTGCAGCTGGATTTCTTCATTAATCCGCGTCGAGAACTCCTACGCCTGGGGCCTGGCGGGCTATACCGCGCTGATCATCATTGTGACCGTCGCCACCAGCGAATCCCACCTGCTGGAAGCGCCGCGCTTTGCCATTGAGCGCTGTAGCGAGATTGTGCTGGGGATCGTTAGCGCCGTGCTGGCGGATTTGCTGTTTTCCCCGCGCTCGATCAAACAGGATATCGATCGGCTGCTGGATAAACTGCTGGTGGATCACTACCAACTGATGCAGATGTGCCTGAGCAACGCGCCGAAAGAGGATATCGATCGTGCCTGGAGCAATCTGGTGAAGGGCACCACGGCGCTCAACGGCATGCGCAACAATCTGATGCTGGAATCCTCGCGTTGGCACAAGATGAACCGTCGGGTGCGGGCGCTGCATACCCTGTCGCTGACGCTGATCACCCAGTCGTGTGAAAGCTACCTGATTTTGCAGGATCACCCCGGCGCTGTATCGGAAAGGCTGCGCGAGCTGTTGCTGGCGCCGGCGCAAACGCCGCAGGAGGTTCACCAGCGCCTGAAGCTACTGCGCCAGGTGTTGGCTTCCCACCGCACGCAGGACACGCTGCCGACCGTCACCGGGTGGATCGGCACCGCCACGCGCTATCTGTTGCTGGCGAAGGGCGCGCACACCAACAGCAGCATCAGCGCGGTGGAAGAGGACATCTTGCGTGGCGAGGTGGTGGTGAAACCCACCTCGGCGGAAGGGCACCATGCGATGATCAACGGCTTGCGCACCTTTGTCGCCACCGTCTTCGGCTGCGCGCTGTGGCTGTGGAGCGGCTGGACCGCCGGCAGCGCGTTTATGGTAATCATTACGGTGATCACCTCACTGGCGATGCGTACCCCTAATCCGCGCATGGTGGCGATGGACTTTGTGATCGGCATGATGGCCGCCATTCCAGTGGGCGGGCTGTTTTTTATGGTGATCATCCCGGCGACGCAGCAAAGCCTGTTGTTGCTCTGTTTGAGCCTGGGGCTGATGGCGTTTTTTATCGGTATCGAAGTGCAGAAACGGCGGCTGGGTACCTTGGGGCTGCTGGCCGGCACCATCAATATCCTGGTGTTGAGCAACCCGATGGTATTTAACGTACCGCTGTTTCTGGATTCGGCCTTTGGCCAGTTTATCGGCAGCTGTGTGGGGCTGATGGTGCTGCTGTTGATTCGTGATAATTCGCGTGAACGCACCGGCCGCACGTTATTGAACCAGTTGGTCAGCCGTGCGGTGTCGGCGTTGACCACCAAAGCGGCCAAACGCCGGGAAAACCACCTGCCGGCGCTGTATCAGCAGTTGAATCAACTGTTGATGATGTTCCCCAACGACATCGCCAAGTACCGCCTGGCGCTGAACTTGATCATCGCGCACCAGCGTATGCAGCGCACGGAGATCCCGGCTAGCGAAGCGCTTTCCGCCTTTCACCGGCAGATCCGCAAAACCGCCGACAGCGTGGTGAGTGCGAAAAACGACGTTAAACGGGCGTATTACTACGATCGCCTGCTGGGCGAAATGAACGAATACCAGCAAAAGCTGGTGGAAAGCCAGGCGCCGCTCAGCGTCACCGGGCCGGTCAGGCGTCTGGCGGAAATGCTGCATCGCTATCGCCACGCCCTGATTGATTAGCCACTGTGACGCACGGCAGCGGCCCCGCTAACCCTGCCGTGCGCTTTCGGATATTGCCGGGTGCCAGCCTGCAGTAAAAACGTTATATTTTGTTAATCATTCATTCATCAGTTTTGGCTATATATCTGGCAGGTGCCATAGCCAGCGGTAACGATTTTCAGGGAATTTATGAACAAGCGGATCCTGGTGGCGATGGCGATCGCCGTGGTGATAGCCGGTTTCAGCGCGTTGCGCGCCCCCCGGCAGCCGGCGTCGGCCAACGTGCCGGCCACGGCGGCGGCGGAAAGTATCGATCGGTTGACGCAGCAGGCGCGGGTGGTGAGCTATCTGAAACAGCGCCAGCGCTTGCCGGATTATTACATCAGCAAAAAGCAGGCGCGTGAGCAGGGATGGGATGCGCGCGACGGCAATTTGTGCTCGGTGTTGCCGGGCAAAGCCATTGGCGGCGATCGTTTCTCCAACCGCGAAGGGCAACTGCCGGCGGCCAGTAACCGCATCTGGCGTGAAGCGGATATCAACTACCGCTGTGGCCGGCGCGGCGCAGAACGCCTATTGTTCTCTAATGACGGGCTGATTTTCGTCACGCATGACCATTATAAAAACTTCATTCGGGTGGAGTAAGTCTGATGGCAAAAGTAGAGTTCGATTTTAATCAGATAGCCGATTTGCCGGCGTTCTACCGTGCCTTTGCGCAGAAATTCGCGTTAGATGAAAGCTTTGGCGCCAATCTGGATGCGCTGTGGGACGTGGTGACCGGGGAGATCCGTTTGCCGGTGGAGATCGAGTTCACCAATCTGAGCACCCGTAGCAAACGCCGCTTCGGCGCGATCATTTTGCTGTTTGAAGAAGCCGAAGAAGAGCTGGACGGCGGCCTGCATTTTAATATGCATGAAAGCCGTGAGCCGGCTCACCACCGGGGATGAACGGCAACGTTCATCCCGCAGCGGCAGTGCGGCAGGGGATCAGTCGGCGGCCTCGGCCAGTTCGCGCAGATACTGGAAAATCTGGCGGTAAGCCTTAGGCGGCTTGTTACCGGCTTTCTCTTTTTGCGCGTTGCGTACGAGCGCGCGCAACTGCTGGCGATCGGCCTGTGGATAAAGTTCCAGGATGGTTGGGATCGCATCGTCGCCCTGTTCCACCAGGTTGTCGCGCAGCGTTTCCAACTTGTGGAACAGCGCAACCTGCTGGTTGTGGCGGTTTTTCAGCTTGTCCAGCGCGGTCTGGATCGGCTCGACGTCGCGGGCGCGCAGCATCTTGCCGATTAACTGCAGTTGGCGGCGGCGGCCCTCTTTTTTGATCTTCTGCGCCAGCTCAATGGCGGCCCGCAGATCGTCATCCATCGGGATGCGCTCCAGGGCGTTTTTCCCCAGTTCGACCAGCTCAACGCCCAGATCTTTCAGCGCTTGCGCATCACGTTTAATTTCACTCTTACTGACCCAGATAATCTCGTCATCGTCCTCGTCTTCACTCCCCGGGACATCGTCGAGCCAATCTTCAGGCTGTTTGTTCATGGTAGGCTCCGTTAAAAAGAGGCTAATCCTAACAGGTTGCCGTCTTTATGCGAAATTCCATGCAGTTCCTGTTAGACTCAATGGCATTAATCCAATACCCGTCATACTTCAAATTGCAGGTGTGTTGGCTGCACGCAGTCACCCGAATCACTTACCGGCGTAAGCGCATCGGGATTAATGAGAGACATCCTGTCTCTCACCGGAGGCCAACCGTTGGTTGGTCAAATTCGTTCCCGACGAATTTGTCCTTCGATTGCCGCCTGCCTGCAACTCGAATTATCTTGGGTATCAGATTTTCGCGCGCCAGCACGCGCACAATCAACGCCGCCACGGCACTTTTCTCAACGATTCTAAATTATGGCAGATTGATGAAAGTAGTCACCCAAGTTGCAGAACAGCGTAAAGCGCTGGAACAGGCCGTTTCGCAGGCCCTGGAACTGGCGCGCGCCGGTTCTGATGCGGCGGAAGTCGCCGTGACCAAAACCACCGGCATCGGCGTCAGCACCCGTTTTGGCGAAGTCGAAAACGTCGAATTCAACAGCGACGGCGCCCTGGGCATCACCGTGTATTACCAGCAGCGTAAAGGCAGCGCATCGTCCACCGATCTCTCCCCCGACGCTATCGCCCGCACCGTGCAGGCCGCGCTGGATATCGCCCGTTATACCTCGCCGGATCCTTGCGCCGGGCCGGCAGAAAAAGATCTGCTGGCGTTTGACGCGCCGGATCTGGATCTGTTTCACCCCGCCGAGCTGGACGCCGAGCGCGGTATTGAACTGGCCGCGCGCGCCGAACAGGCTTCACTGGCGGCGGATAAGCGCATCACCAATACCGAAGGCGGCAGCTTCAACAGCCACTACGGTATAAAAGTCTTCGGCAATAGCCATGGCATGCTGCAGAGCTACTGCTCCAGCCGCCATTCGCTGTCGAGCTGTGTGATTGCCGAGCATGAAGGCGATATGGAGCGTGATTACGCCTACACCATCGGCCGTGCAATGGACGATTTGCAAAGCCCGGAATGGGTGGGGCAGGAGTGCGCGCGCCGCACGCTGTCGCGCCTGGCGCCGCGCAAGCTGTCGACCATGAAGGCGCCGGTGCTGTTTGGCCGTGAGGTGGCGACCGGGCTGTTTGGCCACCTGGTTGGCGCCATCAGCGGCGGCAGCGTGTACCGCAAATCCACTTTTCTGCTCGACGCGCTCGGCACGCAGATTTTGCCGTCGTGGCTGACCATCGAAGAGCATCCGCACCTGCTGAAAGGGCTGGCCTCCACCCCGTTCGACAGCGAAGGCGTGCGCACCCAGCGCCGCGACATCGTGAAGGACGGCGTGCTGCAAACCTGGCTGCTGACCAGCTACGCGGCGCGCAAGTTGGGCCTGCACAGCACCGGCCATGCGGGCGGCATCCACAACTGGCGCATTGCCGGCCAGGGCGATGATTTTGCTGGCATGCTCCGGCAACTGGGCACCGGCCTGCTGGTGACCGAGCTGATGGGGCAGGGCGTTAGCGGCGTGACCGGCGACTATTCCCGCGGCGCCGCCGGGTTCTGGGTGGAAAACGGCGAAATCCAGTATCCGGTCAGCGAGATCACCATCGCCGGCAACCTAAAAGACATGCTGCGCAATATCGTCAGCGTGGGTAACGATATCGAAACCCGCAGTAACATCCAGTGCGGCTCGGTGCTGCTGCCGGAAATGAAAATCGCCGGGCAATAAGCCCGGATGCGGCCGGTGTTCTGCCGGCCGCACCACTCTTTAACCTTCCTTACAAACACCTGAAGCTGCTTTACCCTTTCATCCTCTATGGTTAGGCTGTATCACACCATGGCGTAGCGGCGTATGTGCCTGAATAATTTTTATAAGCCTTGGCGTGAGTGATATTTCTCGTGGTTAACATTCAATAATTGGAAGGGTGAGCATGAATAAGACACTGAAAGCATTGGCGTTGGTCACGCTGCTGGGCGCCAGTTCGCTGGCGATGGCCGATATCGCGGATGATATGGATATTATTGCCGACAATTACGACACGGCGCTCAAGACCGATAGCGCCGATGTGTTCCAGCAGAGCCTGGAAAAAATGCGCGCGGCGGCGCTGGATTCCCAGAAACAAACGCCACCGTCGCTGGATGGCAAAGCCGACGACAGCCCGGAAATGAAGGATTACCGCCACGGGTTTGATATTCTGGTGGGCCAGATCGATCAGTCATTGGCGCTGGCGAAGCAGGGCAAGCTGGCCGACGCCAAACGCTTGGCCGAAGAGTTTAAACAAACCCGCAACACCTACCATAAGAAATACCGCTAATCATACAGGCGCCCCCGCCACGGCGGGGCGCCTGCATCCATCACTGCCTGGCCTATGCTTTAACGGTACAACGCGGCTTTACCTACCGAGCCAAACAAGGCCATTTTCGCCGCGACCACCTCGCTTGCCGCCTGCATGGGTTTGAGGAACAATGCGTTAGGCTCATGCCCGCCCTGTTTCAGCTCTTCTTCCAGTGCGACAAAAAACGCTTTTTTCATATCGCTTGAAATATTGATTTTCCCCACGCCATAACGGATAGACTCCGCCACTTCACTGTCTTTATTGCCGGAACCGCCATGCAACACCAGCGGGATCCCGACCCGTTTACGGATTAGCTGTAAGCGTTCAATGTCGAGCCTGGGTTGTTTCCCTTTTGGGTACAGCCCGTGGGAGGTGCCGATAGCGACGGCCAGCGTGTCCGTACCGGTTTCCCGCACAAAGGTTTCGGCCTGTTGCGGATCGGTATAGAGAATCTCGTTGCTGCCGCCTTCTGCGCTGCCTTCCGCCACGCCAATGGTGCCCAGTTCAGCCTCGACGGAGACATTGATCGCGTGGGCGATGTCGACGATTTTTTTCGTCAGCAGTATGTTTTGCTCAAAAGGCTGGGAAGACGCGTCAATCATTACCGAGGTAAAACCGGCGTAAATCGCCTTCATCACCTCTTCCAGCGTGCGGCCATGGTCAAGATGAATAACAACCGGTATACGCGCCTGAATGGCCAGCGTGCGCAGGTAGCCGATGAATTCTGGCCCGGTAAAGGCCATCTCATCAGGGTGAATTTCCAGAATCAGCGGGGAATCAAGCCGCTCCGCTGTTTCGACGGCCAGCCGGCCAAATTCGGCGCTGGCGATGTTGAATGCGCCCACGCCAAACTGGTGGTGTTGAGCGACGCTAAGCAGATCTTTCATGGTGTACAGCATGGTATTTATCCTTGGTTAGCAGGAACGGGAACGTCTTTTTTAATCACCCGCAGGATCAGCGCTGTCAGTAAGCTGCCCGCGGCGATCGCTAACAGGTAACCCAGCACATTGCTGATGACGTTAGGAATGAAGATGACAAATATGCCGCCGTGTGGTGCGCGGGAGGCGCAGCCGAGGATCATGGAAAGCGCCCCCGCCAGCCCGGAACCGGCGACGATGGCGGGGATCACCCGCAACGGATCGGCTACGGCATACGGGATCGCGCCTTCAGTAATGAAGGACAAACCGAGGATGTAGGTGACCTTACCGGTTTCACGCTCCTGTTCGGTGAACTTGCGGCGAAAGAGCGTGGTCGCCAGAGCAATACCCAGCGGCGGAACCATACCCGCCGCCATGCAGGCGGCGATCGGCCCGTAGATACCGCTCGACATCAGCCCGATAGCGAACATGCAGACGGTTTTATTCAGCGGCCCGCCCATATCGAAGGCCACCATCATGCCGAACAGCAGGCCCAGAATGGCGGAGTTGGCGTTTCCCAGCGAATTGAGGAAATCGGTCAGCCATCCCAGCAGCATCTTGATTGGCTCACCGATCAGCAAGGCCATTAACGCGCCGGTCAGCAGCACGCTAAGCAGGGGCACAATCAAAATCGGTTTTAACCCGGCGATCGCTTTCGGCAAACGAATGTGATTGACGATAAGCAGGGTGATATAGCCCGCCAGAAAACCGGCGATTAAGGCGCCAAGGAAGCCCGAGCCGGTATGAATCGCCATCATGCCGCCCACGGCTCCGGCGGCAATGCCCATTTTCCCGCTGATTGACTGGCTGATCCCCAAGGCGAGGATCGGCAGCATCAGCGCGAAGGCGGAGCCGCCGCCGATGTCGGACAGCATTTTGGCGATGGGGCTGAAGTGCGCATCGCCCGGCGTGGCCGCGGTAATCCCGAAGGAAAAACTCACGGCAATCAGGATACCGCCGGCGATAACGAACGGAATCATCAGGTTAACGCCGGTAATCAGGTGCACATAGATTTGTGAGATAAAGGAACGTGAATTTGCGTCATCTTTTTCCGCGCTTGCGGGCGCAGCCGCGGCGGTATCCTGGAGCAGCCGCGGTGCCAATTCACCGCTGATAATTGCCCTAAGCAGGCCTTCGGCATCTTTTGCCGCGCGGGTGACGGGAACTTCAATGACATTTTTATGCTGAAAGCGCGACAGTTCGATTTTCTTGTCAGCAGCAATTAATACAATATCAGCCTGATTAATATCTTCATCACTAAAGACATATTCACTTTCAACTGCACCGTGTGTTTCAACTAAAACATGGATTCCCATTTTCTTAGCCGCTTTCTTTAAATTACTTTCGGCCAGGTAAGTATGGGCGACCCCCGTAGGACAGGCGGTAATGGCAATAATGTTCATAAACGTTCTCCAGTAATCAGGAAACGATTTGATGTGTTTTTATTTTTACTGAGATAGCTACGGCAAAGTAGCGTATAAAAATATTATTGTGACTTTTTACGTCACCGTATTATTTATGGCGCCAGACTATACTCTAAATAATTCGAGTTGCAGGAAGGCGGCGACGCAGCGAATCCCCAGGAGCTTACTTCAGTAAGTGACTGGGGTGAGCGAGGAAAGCCAACACACCTGCGACTTGAAGTATGACGAGTAGATATGAATCAGACGCCAGAGTGTGATAACAGCAAATGAAATATCTCTTCCCTGTTTTTAACATGAAGAAGTTGATCGACGACGTCTTCATCGCCTAATGCAATAGATATTTTTGCCAGCATTTTTATATGCCCGACATCCTTATCCGATTCTTTCACGGCAAACAGAATAACCAGCCGTACTTTGGTTCCGTCAATGGTTTCCCAAGGGATATCACGGCGTAAGCGGCCCACGGCGATACGTGTTTTAGCGACCGCCACCGATTTGCCATGTGGGATTGCAATATGATTTTCAAAACCGGTGGAGCCCAATTCCTCGCGCAGATAAACGTCGTTCAGAAACGTTTCTTTATTCGTCACGGCGCCGGTTTGGCAGAGCAGATCCGTCAGTTTGGCAATAATTTGTTCCTTACTTTGGCAATCCGCATCGAGAATAATGCACTCTTGTTGCAATACATCGTTAATAGCAACGGTTGTGTTCATAATACATCCCATCCCATTGTGATTAATTAATCGAATTGGCGACCAGACACTCGGTCACTCTGGCAATATCTTTCGCCGAGAACAGCGCTGACACATACACCACCGGCTTTTCCAGTGGCTCCAGCCTGATGGTGGAAATCACTACATCGCACTCATGCCGTTGCAGCGACGCGGCAATGTTTTTTCCCGGCACCACATCGATGATTTTCCAGTCAGGGAATGCGCGGATAATTCGGCCATACAGCAACTGCGATGTGCCAAGCCCACTGGAACAGACCAGTAAAACCCGTTTTACCTTGATACTGTTCTCAATCGCCGCCTGTATATGCACCGTGAGATAGGCCACTTCATCATCACTGATTTCATCCAAACCGTATTCTTGCGCCAACTGGTTGATCACGCTTTTCACCGTAGCAAACACGCCGCCCAGCTCGGTTTGAATATCATGCAGCAGCGGGTTTTTAATACGAATGCGGTAGGCCAGCCGGTTCAGCATGGGCTTAATATGCGAAGACAGCGAAGCCAGTAAGTTTTCATCGCCGGCTATATCGACATGAATTCGCTGGGCGACACGGCCGATCAGCGCTTCGGCAAAGCGGGTTTCACGCTGGCAAACCAGCGGCCGATCGTAAGGCGCAGCATCGCCGCCCGCCTTGCCTGAAGAGACCAGGTATTGATAAATCGAGTATGCTTCTTCCGCCACCAATACGGTGCCGTAAGCCGCTTCAATACGTTCAATCACCGCCAGCGAAACCTGCCATGCGTGCTGGTCGTGCACCGAATTCACCCACACGGCACGTGCATCGGTTCTCTGCAACGGGGAATGGCTGCGATGGATCAGGACCAGAATATGCGTGAATAAATTGATGTAGTAAGGATCGCTGATCGTGTACTGAAGCTGTTGCTCAATAAAGTTAATTAATTGCAGGATAAAATGGACGGCCTGTTTGCCAAATTTCTCTGCCAGTTCATGTAGCGTGCCTTCATCAAGCCGGCTTTCCAGCATGTCTTGGTGATTATAAATGGATTTCAATACCAGTGCTTTCATGGCTACACGGATATTCTGGTCGCTGCCTTTAATACTGGTGCCGCTTCGGCTTTTCATTAATGTTAAATCAAATTTATGTAACCAGCTTTCCAGCGTTTTCAGATCGTTCACAATGGATGCCCGGCTGATAAAATATTTATCGGCCATCTCACTGATGGAAGAGCCCCGCGGCGATAACATTAATAGGTCAGAGGCGATTTTCAACACGCGGAAATTACGCTTAAACTCGTCGATTTCCGTAGAGAAAATACGGCGGGCGGATATTTCCGCTTGCGCATCGGCAAATTTAATGGTGATTCCGCGCCCGCTTTTTCCACACAAAGTTATCCCCTGTGCTGACAGCCTATCGTTAATATCGGCGATATCGCGTCTGAGTGTGCGTGTTGAAATTTGGATTTTTTCAGACATGCAACGCAGGCTCACATAGCTGTTGTGAGAGATAAGCTGCCGCATTATATTCAGTTGCCGCTCAGTCAGCCCCTTCATCATTGCCAGGCTCCGCTTAAGGATGTCACCGCTTTGTGAGTTGTCATCTAAGCAAAGTGAATATGCTATGTAAATATTAAAAAGTGGCCACAAGGTGGTGCGGAAACTGACCATCATCAGCGTGCCGATATACCCTGCATACTTCGCCTGGGATAAACATCTGATAGTAGAAATGTGGGGGCTGCAGTGGGATGTTGTGCCGTTCAATAACCGATAAGAAGGCTCTTCTGATTGACGGCTTTCTATATCGGTATTCACGACTGAACGCCGGCATTGCCGGTTGAGCCGGAGGCTACGCCTCCGGCTCGGATGCCTATTGGTAAGAGAATGTGATGCTGGCTAAAGCGTTGGCGGTGCCCGGAGTAATCGCACCGGTACGGATATAGCGCGCTTGGAATGGTAAAGATAGGTTTTCTGCCTGAGATGTGCTGGTGATAAAGAATTGGTTGGGAGTGGAATTGAGCGAACTGTCTGGCCCCAGAGATAATGGCCCTGTACCGTTATAGAAAAATTGTACGCCAACGCCCGTTGCGGTGGAATCCGGTGTTAGAGAAACGATTTGTGAGATATTGCTTTGGTCTGTTTGGTCGGTAATAACGGCGTTCAGTGAGATATTAGCATCACACTGCAGGCTGACATTGAAGTTTTTCAGTTCGGATGTGCTGTCTACCGCGCTTAGGATATGCATATCAACCGTACCCAAATTGATAGCTACACTGGGTGTGCTGATAGTGCAGCCAGTTGCGCTTACGATTACGGTAGTAGAATTAATGATGACTTTAGCCGTGGCCGTTTCGTTATTGTAAGCCGTCAGTACGGCAGCGGTAATTGAGGGAATGGTATAGTTACCACTTTTCAGTGGTGAGCCGGTTTTAATGAAAGAGACTTTTGCTGACCACCCTAAATCGTTAGCGGAGCTATTGGCTTCATCTGTTGGATAGGTTTGTATGATTTCTGTCTGCAGTGGAATCCAGGTAGTGGCATTTGTATCTTTCAAGCCTAGTATAAAGCCGATACCGGGGATGCCGGTTTCAAATACGCTATAGTTTACGCCATCCATGACCACGGTTTCTCCAGTCGGGACGATAGAGCTGGAGGCCTCCATTGTTCCCTTGCTGCAGGTAAAAATCCAGCCGCACCAGAATACTTGGCTAACGCTTTGCGTGGCGCTCCAGTTGTTACCGATAATACTACCGCCGGTGACGGAGTCAGCCGGGCCAGAATAGGTAAGAGTGGCGGGCGATAATATGATATCAGATTTCCATTCCAATGCCTGTGTGGGGCTGGCGGTTAACGCCGTCAGGAAAGCGAGCAGAAAAAGATAATAAGCGTGTAGTTTCATTGGTTGAGTGTCTCGTAAAAATACAGTTTATGCGTACCGGCGTGATCGTTGTTTATAAGTATTCAACGGTATAGGTTGCCGTTGCCGCCACCTTGCCCGCAGTTACTGGAATTTTGGTTGCAACCAGACGGGCATAAAAAAGAATATCGAGACTTTGTTGATTAGCTAAGCCATAGATAGAAGTGGTACTGTTCAGCGCGATCACTTCGTTCTTATTGTCCATAATGGCTACGGCTATGCCAGAGGCCTCACCGTCATCTATTTTCAGATACTGGCTATCGTTATCATCGGCTATGCCGCTAAATGTAATTTTTGCACCTTCAAACGTTGGGCCACATTCTTCCAGCCGGATAGTGAATGATGTCTTTATCTGACTGACATCACCCACGTTCAGAAATTGACGATTAGAAATATTTCCCAGCGGGATATAGATGTTTTTTGACTCGCTGGCAATTGTACAGGTATTTCCACTGATCACACCCGTTACGCTAAGGAAAACATCATAACTTTTTGCTGGCATTATCCACATTGCTAAAGTAATTGTGGCCGATAATAACATGACTCTTGCTCTGCTTATTCGCATTTCAGCTCCTGTGTATAGATATTCGTCTCATGGTTATAATTATCTTTTTTCAGCGCGAATGTGCTTGTGCAACGTTGTTCGGATCCGGTTCCCCATTCTGCCAGCAATGTACCGCTTTGAGGTAAACCGGAAATCCAGGTGACCCCGTTGTTACCCACAATACCGTTTACCGTTTTATCCCCTATAAGGGTAACAGGCGTACCGAATGGTAACGCGGACCTGCCTCGTTTCAGCGTTAATAGCGCTCTGAAACCAATTTTTGTCTTCAACGTCGCTCGCACCAACGCACCTTCAGACGGTATATTGCTGACGATTGATTGCGGTAGCTCTATATTTTCACCAAGGGTTTTTACATCGAGATCAACACGATTTTCCCGATAAGGTGAGGCGTATGGGATAACGGCATAGCCGCGGGAGTCGGTATAAATTCCAGTTTGATTATTGATCTTCACGTTAGCGGCACCGGGTGCTTTAACGAGAATATTGGTATTCCCCAGTGGTTGGCTGAAAGTTATGCCGTCACGGTGTACTACCACACCGCCATTAATTCCGGCACTGTAATAACGTGAATTATTTGTGTAGCTGTAACCTGCATTATAAACCCCATTGCTTCCCTGATATTGTAGTGCCATATCTGCACCGTTCTGGTTATTATTTCGCGTGCCATATCGTGCATTCAGATTGTAATTGAAATTGTCATAGCCCGGTACATAACCGCTAACCCCTATGCTGTGCGATGTGCTGGTTTCTGCACTGTGAGTCATTCCATAGCGAATTTGTGTTCCGGGAAGTAATTCGTTTAGTGGTATAGATAATGAAAGGGAAAATATATTATCGCTTTTGTCTGACCAGATATTGTTATTATGTTGCCAGGCTGCGCTCAATGAGATGGCCTTCCATGATGTATTGTAAGAGAATTGCATACTGTTATTAGTTTTATTTGTATTCCAGTAGCGCTGTTGGTTGTATGAAATAGCAACAGAACCATAGTCACTTAGTCTTTGCGAGAGTAAAATCTGATTCTGCAATTTGCGTGCATAGCGTAGATTGTAATAATTACCGTAATCGATTACAATCTGACCGTTTTTATCAAGTGAAATATCATTTTCACCACCATACATATGGCGGTAGGCTGTATCACTAAGGGTATAAAAACCGCTGGTGGTATAATGCCAGGAATAAAAATTGAGCGTTGTGCCGAGCGTATTGAGTGCTTTAGCGTAGCGGAAGCGTACTGAGTTACCGCTGTAATTTTTGTTATTGGCCAGTGTACTGCCAGCATGGATGGTATCCAGTGAGTAAGCCCCCAGTTTGCCCAGGTTCTGGCCGATCCCGGCGGCGAAAGCGCGGTAATTATCGGAATACTGAGCGCCGCCATAAAACGTCAGATCGTAACGCCAACCGTAAAAAAAATCTCCCTGCAGGAAAAAAGGTGATGATTGATTGTATCCGCTGCGATATCGGCCCGCACTGAACGAGTATTTGGCCTGACCGGGCCTTACCAGATTAGGTACGCTGGCAAATGGCACGGTATAGCTTGTTACTTGGCCATCATTTTCTTCAATCGAAACCTGGAGGTCCCCTCCTGATGAAGTGGGATAGAGATCATTAATGATGAAGGCGCCTGGGGGGACGCTGGTCTGATAAATGATGTTGTTGTTTTGACGAATACGGACCGTGGCATTGCTGCGTGCAATACCGTGAACTTCTGGCGCATAGCCGCGCTGGCTGTTGGGAAGCATATTTTCGTCAGAAGTTAATTGCACACCGCGAACGCCGACAGAGTCAAAGATTGCCGATGAGCTCCAGGTTTCTCCCAGCGTTAGTTGCGCTCTTAACGGGACGATATCGCGTTGCAATGCTGTGCGAACATGCGCCAATTGCCCGCCTTGACTATTCGTCCAGGCCCAGGTCGAATTATCACGCAGCCGCCATGCGCCCAGGTTAATACCGCTGTTCAGCCCCAAAAAGTAATTCGTGCGTTTCAGGCTAATGTCACTGTGGTACTCGCTCTGCGATCCATTCATGCTGTAGCTTAGAAACGCAGAACTAATACCGCTTTCCCAGCGAGTTGGGCTGATATGCCCGCGTGGGCGATGCAGCATCAACGCCTGAGGTAGGGTGTATCTCAGTACCAGTTTACCAACGTCGAAATGTCTTGTGATGCCCTGATGTTGATACAGTTTTTCCAGAATCAGGCAGTTCTCCTGCGGCGCAACCTTCAGCGCTTTTGTCAGATCGATGCCCAGGCTGTCTATTTCTATTGCGCTGAAACAGGGCAACAACAGGTGATTACCGTTTGACTCGTCAGTGACAAATTTTATTTCTATATTATCGACGTATTTATCGTTAATAAAAACCGTTGTGTTATATTTCCCTGGAGGAAGATCCGCTCCATTTTCAAGCCATGATAAATCTGCCACCTTGCCATTTTTTCCGGTAAGGAACATCGGGTTGAAATTGTATTTTACCTGAGCGTATATAGTGTGCATTGTGAGGAAAAGAGTTAATGCTAGTATGCTGTCACGAACAATTAGGTAATTATTCATAGGCCAATAATTAATAATGTATTAGTGTCATTTTATTTGATGTTTATTGTTGCCGTTTCGGTAATGGCGCCATAATCATTGGTGGTCTGATATTCTGCTTTTTTTGCATTAGCGAATGTACCGGTAAGTGTTATTTTATTTTTTGGTGCGATCATTAATGGGGTGACTTTCTTGCCATCGATCGTTAAAGAAGAGAGCGTAATGTAATAAGGCGTAGGGTTATGTAGCGTTACCTTTCCTGTATTGAATGTTCCCTCAAGGCGTTTCCATGCATCACTTGGCGCGATGGGCAAATTAGTTGGGCGATAAAAGACTTTAATACGGCTGGCTGCAGCCATCTGCAACGTGTTTTTTTCATGTGGCGCAGATTGTGGGATTGCCTTCACCGTCATCCAGTAAAGAGTCTCTCGGTCTTGCGGCAACCCCTGGCCGGTAAACATAATACGAAGCGTGTTTTCAGATTTGGGTTGTAGTACCGCAAGCGGCGGCACAACGACGAAATCAGTGGTTTGCTCATTGTTGGCGTTATCCAGCCAGGTTTCAATTAAATATGGATCGTTTTCATTGGTGTTGCGGACACCAAGCGCAGCCTGTTTATCCCCGGCCTGGTAAACCAGGCGTGTAGCCCCTAGGCCCACGCCGCCTGCATATGCCAAAAGAGGCGAAAGCAGAGTTGCTACTGTTAACAGAACATGTGAAATACGCATGATTACATGACCTCTCATTTCAGTGGGAAAAGGCCCGGAACAGTAGCCCGTTCCGGGGTTTTACTATCAAGAGTAAGTCAAGGTATAAGTAGCAACGGCACTGGCATCACCGGCGGTTACACTGCCTTTTTCCGTGTGATATTTGGCTGTAAAGGTCAGGATGTTGCTCCCCCCCGTCAGGGCTGTTGCTGTACTGGCCTCGTTCAGTTTCACTTGCGTACCGGATGAGTTAAAGAAACGGATCCCCAGATTCTGTGCGTAGGTGCTGTTCCCGGCAACGCCTACGGCCAGTGTTGTCGGATCATTGGCATCGGCAACGCCGGTAAATGTGATTGCAATGTTTGTATAAACACTGGTATCGCAGTCCGTTAGTTGGATAGTGAATTCTTTGCCTGTGGACAGGGTGGTACCCGCTGTCGCAAGGTTCGGTGTGCCTACCTGGCCCATATTAATGCTCTGGGTAGCGGAACTGCTGGACAGTGCGCAGGCGGTTGTCACTACGCTTCCCTCAAAGTTGAGAGTTCCACCATCAACGGTCACCGCTGCGTAAGTAAGGGTTGGTAATAGTGATAAAGCACTGCTGATAAAAGCAGCCATTGCCGATTTGGTAATAATACGCATAAGAGACATTCCTCCTTGATTATGTAGATTATTATGGTTTTTCAACTTAGCCAGCACCGCATAGCTGATGACGAACATTAAATAAAATCCATTATTTTATTTCATATTTGTCAGCGTGCTTTGTGGTGCGGATAATAATAGTTTTATGCTTGCTGTTGTTAATATTTATTTTGCACTTCTACCCGTGCTACATATATACCTTTTATACTTCAAGCTACAGGTGTGTTGGCTTTATTTCCTGGGCCATCACCGGGTTTTGTCACGATGTAGCCGTCGCTGCGTGATTCGGCCTAAGTTCTTCGTGGCCAGCGCTGGCGTTGCTCAAAAACGTGCTTGCGTTTTCCCGGTAACTCGAATTGTTTTTAAAATATGTGGAAGTATAAAAACATGATTTAAAGAAGGCAGCAACTAAATTATTTGTTTATTTTGCATTTGGTTTTTTGTTCTGTTTTTTTAATTTAATTATATTTTTATTTTGATGGAATTAATGAAAAGTATAACCATACCATTAGATTTACAGTTTTATGCTCGTCATCCTACAGGTTGCAGATGCGTTGGCGTTATTACTCAGCCTATCTTTGGGCCCTGCCACAAAGAGGCCGCGGCTTGCAGCGTTAAAATATGCTTCCGGCAGCTTTGTCGCTCACCCCAGTCACTTACCCAAGTGAGTGACTGGGGATTGAATGAGAGATATCCTGTCTTTCACCGCTGGCCAGCAGTTGGCTGGCCAAATTCGTTCCCGACGAATTTGTCGCAGCAACGCCGCGTGATGCGGCCATACGGCTTCATCCCTTCAGTGCCAGCGTTGTGCAAAAACGCTTTTGCATTTTTGTCCTGTAACTCGAATTATTTTAGATCTAGCGCTTTACTGGCTACGTTATTTCCACTTTGAACTGGAAAAAAACACGCTACACAGACCATGCTTGCAGCGCTAGGGTTAAGCCATCAGAGATACCTGTTATACGTCAAGTTACGGATGCGTTGGTTGTTTTGCCATACATGCTCGTCAGCTTCACATTTTGGCCGGGCCAATGCCGGTGCTGTTCAAAAAACGTTGTTAGCGTTCCGCCCAGCGGCTTGAAGTATGAAAGGTATGAAGCAGGTTATTCGTCCGTTTTGTTATAGGGCGATGGTTCGCGGCACTTAGAGGTATTGAAAAGTGAATGAAGGATCTGAACAGGCAATTTTACCACCGGCGGATGGCGAGCGGGTGGCGGTAATCACCACACAGCTGTTGGCCGATATTACCGCGATGTTAAACGCAGAGAATATTTATACCAACAGTGTGCAGCAACAAATGCTGGAATCGCATGTTCGCGCCATGGTGCAGCGTTCTATTACCGGCGAGCCCTTACCTGAGGTGGATAAATCTTTATTTGATGAAATTTCGGCGCATTCCATGCAAATGGCCCAGCGCGTGGTGGATCAGCTTAAAACGCTGCCGATAGAAGAGGCTTATTTGCTTTCCGTACATTTTGAAGTAGCAAAAGATAATAACGCATCATCAACAAATTAATCAGGAGAATACCGTGGGAAATATTACCGTAGTGATTGGCGATCGTCTGGGGAAGGGGCAGAAAGTGGGCCTGGGTGTGGAAAGCGCCGGCGGCAAGGCCGTGGTGATCCCCGGCATGGCGGCGGACATGAAGCTGGGTGACGTGATGAAAGCCGAAAATGCGCAACTGGGCATCTCTTTTTGCGGCAGCGGCGGCGCCGGCGCCATTACTGCCCAGACGAAATATGGCTATAAGGCGAAATACGGCATGCGTTCGATCGAAGAGGGCGTTACGGCAATTAATGAGGGCTGCAATGTGCTGGGTTTCGGTTTTATGGATAAGGAAGAGCTGGGTAAAAAACTGGTGGAAGCCTACATAAAAAAACACGGTAACGCATGATGAAAGAACAATATACCACATCAGTCATGGTTTCTGGCCGGGGCGACAGCAAAGCAAAGGCTTTTGCCAGCGCGTTGGCGAATGTGCAGGGTGCGGTATTAAAGTCTACCAATAATATTCTGCTGCGCATTGAGCCGCAGGATATCAGCGTATTAAGCGCGGAAGAAAAAATAATTAAAGAGAAGTTCCTTTTTTTCTTTCTGCCGCGTGTAAGAAAAAGCTATGCCGTTTCTCTGGAAATAACCGTGAGTGTGACAATCATCAATACCGAAAAGGTTGTCTTCACCACGAAATAATATATTGGCATATCTCCGGCGGTTGTACGTTACAGGATAGTGGCGAAGCGAACCCGTAAGCGCTTGCATCACCGATGCGGCTAGGCCGGGCGGCAACGCGAACACGCCTGCAACCTGCAAAGCGCAGGGGAGCAAGGGGCGACTGATGTTTCTAATTATCTTACTTAAGTCGATTATTATCGGCGGGCTGGTCGGCGTGGGCGTTGGCGCCGGTGCGGCACGTATGTTTCATGCGCCAACCACACAGGGCATGGGGGCCTTCCGCACGCTGGGCGAACTGAACTCCTGCGAAGGCGATCCCGCATCACACTTCTCATTCGGCCTGGGCTTTTTCTTTAACGCCTGGGCGTCCTCGGTGGCGGCCGGCGCCTTCACGCAGGATGTCGATCACCGCATTATCCCTAACTGGGGCGCGGCGGCGCTGATGATCAAAAACCGTAACCTGGGGCAAACCCTGCACGATCCGAAAAAAATGGCCATTGCCTGCGGCATTATCGGCGCGCTGGTGGTGGCGTTCCTCAATACCACTGCGTCTGCCGTGCCGGCCGCGCTGCAGGTGACGGCGATCAAGGTGCTGGTACCGGCCGCCAACCTGCTGGTGAATACCGTGATGCCAGTGATCTTCTGGCTAGCGGCGATTGAGGCGGGCAAGCGCTCCGGCTTCTGGGGCACCATTTTCGGCGGCCTGGCGCAGCTGATCATGGGCAATGCGGTGCCGGGCCTGGTGCTGGGCATTCTGATCGGCAAAGGCGTTGAAGAGAGCGGCTGGAACCGCGTCACCAAAATCATGATGGCGGCGATCGTCCTACTGTTCGTGCTGAGCGGCTTCTTCCGCGGCTTTGATATGAAACTTCTCGAATCCTTCAGCCTGGGCGTGCCGGACTGGCTGAACATCATCCATAACAGCCTGAGCGGCAAATAAGGAGCGCAATGATGGAAGATCAAACCCAAAAAGGCTTTTGGTACGCCGACTGGTCGTTCCCGATTTTTGTCGGCCTGCTCTCTTCCGGGGTCTTCGCCGGGACGCACATGTACTACCTGTACGGCATCGGCGCCTTCAACGAAGTGGCCTTCGTTTCTATGCTGCGGGCCGGCATGGACACCGGCGTTTACGGCGCGGTGGCGGCGTTTGGTGCCAGCTTCCTGTTTGCCCGCATCATTGAAGGCTCGCTGGTGGGTATTTTGGACATCGGCGGGGCGATCCAGACCGGCGTGGGGCTGGGCGTGCCGGCGCTGTTGCTGGGGGCCGGGATCGTCTTCCCGGTGGCCAACTTTGCCGCTTCGCTGGCGACCGGCCTGATCATCGGCCTGGCCATCGGCTATGTGATCATTTTGGCGCGCAAATTCACCATTAACCAAAGCAATTCCACCTACGGCGCCGATGTGATGATGGGGGCCGGCAACTCATCTGGCCGTTTCCTCGGGCCGTTGATCATCCTGTCGGCCATGACGGCGTCGATCCCTATCGGTCTGGGCTCTCTGCTCGGCGCGCTGCTGTTCTATGTCTGGGGCAAGCCGATTACCGGCGGCGCGATCCTTGGCGCGATGATCCTGGGGGCGTTTTTCCCGGTGGCGATCGGCTAAGCCGCGATCGCCAGGCCAGGTGGCGCCGCAACCGGCGCCGCCGATGAATACGGAGTAACGAATGATGTATGACTTGATTATCCGGCGTGCCAGGCTGGTGGACGATAGCCTGGCCGATATTGCGATCCGTGCCGGCGAGATTGTGGCGGTGGGCACGCTGCCAACGGCGGCCGGCGCCAAACGCCAGCTGGATCTGGCCGGGCGTTATTACGCGAGCGCCGGCTGGATCGATAGCCACGTGCACTGTTATCCCGCCTCGCCGATCTACCATGACGAGCCGGATCGGGTGGGGATCGCCAGCGGCGTGACCACGGTGATCGACGCCGGCAGCACCGGCGCCAACGATATTGATGATTTTTATACCCTGACGCGCAGCGCTAAAACCAACGTGTTTGCTTTCCTGAACATTTCCCGCACCGGCATCTCGGCCCAGAATGAGCTGGCCGATATGGCGCAGATCGATGCGCAGGGCGTGCAGCAGGCGGTGGCCGATTACCCGGATTTTATCGTCGGCATCAAGGCGCGCATGAGCAGCAGCGTGGTCGGCCAGAACGGCATCAAGCCGCTGGTGCGCGCCAAAGCGATCCAGCAGCAAAACCATCAGTTGCCGCTGATGGTACATATCGGCAATAACCCGCCTGATTTGGACGAAATCGCCGATCTGTTGACCCAGGGCGACATTATCACCCACTGCTACAACGGCAAACCCAACCGGATCCTGACGCCGGCCGGCGAGCTACGGGCTTCCATTCAGCGCGCGCTGAAACGCGGCGTGTTGCTGGACGTTGGCCACGGCAGCGCCAGCTTCAGCTTCGAGGTGGCGCGCCAGGCGATCCAACTGGGCATCCTGCCCTACACCATCAGCTCCGATATTTACTGCCGCAACCGGATCAACGGGCCGGTGTACAGCCTGGCGGCGGTGATGTCGAAATTTTTTGTCTGCGGCCTGTCGCTGCCGCAGGTGATCGACTGCGTGACCCGCCACGCGGCGGCAGCGTTGCGCCTGGCGCGCAAGGGCCAGCTGCGCGCCGGTTTTGACGCCGATTTGACGCTGTTTGATGTCCGCCGCGGGCCGCAGGTGTTTACCGATTCCGAAGGGCAGACTGCCGAGAGCGAACAACTGCTGGTGCCGCTGGCCGCGGTGGTGGCCGGGGACGTCCTGTTAACCGATGAAGGGAAAGCCGCTCATGTCTTCGATTTATGAAAAATACCATTTAAAACCGGTCATTAATACCTCTGGCCGCATGACGATCCTTGGCGTTTCCACGCCGGCACAGGATGTGATCGATGCCGTGGATTACGGCCTGAATCACTACTTTGAAATCAAGGATCTGGTCAACAAGACCGGCGCCTATATCGCCGATTTGCTGAACGTGGAAAGCGCGGTGGTGGTTTCCTGCGCTTCCGCCGGCATCGCCCAGGCGGTGGCGGGCATCATCGTCAAGGATAACGCCAACCTGTTGGTCAACCTACACCGGTCGCCGGTGAACGAGCCGCGCGAGATCGTGTTGCCGCGCGGGCACAACGTTAACTTCGGCGCCCCGGTGGATACCATGGTGGCGCTCGGCGGCGGCCGGGTGGTGGAGGCCGGCTATGCCAACGAATGCTCGCCGCAACAGTTGGCGGCCTGCATCACGCCGCAGACGGCGGCGATTCTGTATATCAAATCCCACCACTGCGTGCAGAAAAGCATCCTGTCGGTAGAGCAGGCGGTGGCGGTGGCGCGCCAGCATGATCTGCCGCTGATCGTCGATGCCGCCGCGGAAGAAGATCTGATGTGTTACTACCAAATGGGCGCGGATCTGGTGATTTACAGCGGCGCCAAAGCGATCGAAGGGCCGACCAGCGGCCTGGTGATTGGCAGAAAGCGCTACGTGGAGTGGGTGAAGCGGCAGGCCGCCGGCATCGGGCGCGCGATGAAAGTGGGTAAAGAAGGGATTCTGGGGCTGACGCAGGCGATTGAAAGCTACCTGCGGCGCGAAAAAACCAGCGGGGCGCAGATGGTAGAGCGCATGGCGGCGTTTATCGACAACCTCAATACCCTGAACGGTGTGAGCGCCAGCGTGGTGTGGGACAGCGCCGGGCGCGATATCGCCCGAGCCGAGATCGCCTTTGATGAGGCGGCGATCGGCATCTCGACCAGCGAGATCGTGCAGGCGTTGAAAGAGGGCGCTATCGCCATTTACTTCCGCGGCTACAAAGCCAACGAAGGCAAGATCGAAGTCGACGTGCGCAGCGTTGATGAACAACAACTGATGACCGTATTTACCTGCCTGAAGAATTTGCTGGAGAAACAAGCATGAGCATGAAGCTGAAGCCGAATTACTACCGTGACCGCGTGTGCCTGAACGTGTTGGCGGGGTCAAAAGACAACGCGCAGGAAATCTATCAGGCGGCGGAAGGGCATGTGCTGGTCGGCGTGCTTTCGAAAAACTACCCGGACGTAGACAGCGCGGTGGCGGATATGGCGAGCTATGCGCAACTGATTGATAACGCGCTGTCGGTGGGGCTGGGGGCCGGTGATCCGAAGCAATCGGCGATGGTCAGCCTGATTGCCCGGCAGGTGCAGCCGCAGCACGTGAACCAGGTCTTTACCGGCGTGGGCGCCAGCCGCGCGCTGCTCGGCCAGAACGAGACGGTGGTCAACGGTCTGGTTTCGCCGACCGGCCGCATCGGCTTCGTCAAAATTTCCACTGGGCCGCTGAGCGCCCAGGCACCGGACGGCATTGTGCCGGTGGAAACGGCGATCGCGTTGCTTAAAGACATGGGCGGCAGCTCAATCAAATATTTCCCGATGGGTGGGCTGAAATGCCGCGATGAGTTCCGCTACGTGGCGCAAGCCTGCGCTGAGCATGATTTTTTACTGGAGCCGACCGGCGGGATCGATTTGGAGAACGTTGAACCGATCTTGCAGATCGCCCTTGAGGCCGGCGTCAAACAGGTGATCCCGCACGTATACAGCTCCATCATCGATGCGGCAAGCGGCAATACGCGCCCGCAGGATGTGAAAAGCCTGCTGGCGATCGTCAAACGGTTGGTGGGTTAACCACCTGATATCAACGGCACGGCTTGCCGTGCCCCTGTGAATACAAAGGGCAATTATGCGTAACTGGCAAACAAACGTCCCGTTGTGGGGCGCGGCTTCCCTGCTGCTGCTGGCGATGGCCAGCCCGGCGTTGCATGCGCAAGAGGCAACGCCGTATTTCGCTTATATCGGCACATACAACCCCAACGGCGAGGGCGTGTATCGCGTGCAGGTTGATCCGGCCAGCGGCGCGCTCAGCGGTAAAACGTTGGTGAGCTCCTTGCCTAACCCGGCGCAGCTGGTGGCGGATGCCAAGGGGCAAGTGTTGTATGTGGCCAGCGAAGTGGCCGATTACAACGGCGGCAAGCACGGCAGCATTAGCGCGTTGCGTATCAATGCCCAGGACGGCAGCCTGGCGCCGCTGAATCAGGTGGATTCCCAGGGCGCCGGCCCGGTATTTATTTCTTTAACGCCGGACGGCCGCCATCTGCTGGCCGCCAACTACGTCAGCGGCAGCATTGCCGTGTTCCCGATCGCTGCGGACGGCACACTGGGCGCAGCGGTTGCGGTGCAACAACAGCAGGGCCCGGCCGGGGCCGGCAAGCCGGCGGCAGCGGTGGAAGGCAGTTTTGCCATTAGCGATCACGATGGCCCGCATGCGCATATGATCGCCAGCGATCCCAGCGGGAAGTTTGTCTTTTCAACCGATCTGGGGTTGGATCGTATTTATCAATGGCGGTTTGATCCGGTCGGCGGGAAGCTGACGCCAAACGATCCGCCGTGGATCGCCGCGTCTTCCGCCGGCGCCGGCCCGCGCCATTTCGTCTTCCACCCGGACGGTAAAACCGTGCTGTTGGTGAATGAGGAAGCCTCGACCCTGACCCGTTACCGTTTCGATGCGCAAAAGGGCACGCTGGCGCCGTTGCAGACGCTTTCTACATTGCCGGCGCAGTATAAAGGCACCAACTTTACCGCCGGGCTGGCGCTGAGCGCCGACGGTAAAAACCTGTACGTGGCGAACCGCCTGCATAACAGTGTGGCGCAGTTTAGCATCGGCCACGGCGGTGAGCTGCAACTGCTGGGCGAGGTATGGACGCGCGGCGACTATCCGCGCACCATCACGCTGGATCCCAGCGGACGCTATCTGTATGTGCTAAACCAGCGCAGCGATAACGTGACACGCTTTAGCGTGGATAAACACAATGGCAAACTGCATTTTATTGAGGGCTACACGCCGGTAGGCAGCCCTTCACAGATGGTGTTTGTGCCTGGCGTAAAATAATCAGCCGCCCGCCGGGCAACCTGGCGGGCACTTAGACAATGGAAAGAGCATGGTGAGATTTCCGTACCCGCGTTTGGCTTATCTGTTTGATGCGCTGCAGGCTGAAACCCTGCCGCAGGATGAGCTGGCGAAGCGTTTTTCCGTATCGACCCGTACGGTGCGCGCTGATATTGCTGCGCTCAACGATATTCTGGAGCAATACGGCGCGCGCTTTATGCATAGCCGCGGAGAGGGCTACCGGCTGCAGGTGAATGACGCCGCCCTGTTCGGTACCCTGCAGCAGGAAAAGAAACGGCGCGCTACGCCGCGCAGCGCCCAGGAGCGGGTGCACGCGTTGCTGATTCGTTTTTTGACCTCGGCCTTCTCGCTGAAACTGGAGGATCTGGCTGATGAATGGTTCGTCAGCCGTGGCACGCTGCAAAGTGATATGGCGGAGGTGCGTGAGCGGCTGGCGCAGTACGCTTTAACCATTGAGGCCAGGCCGCGCTACGGTATGAAACTGTTCGGGCCTGAAAAGGCGATTCGCGACTGCCTGACGGACCTGCTATTTCAATTGCACCTGGACGATCCGGAAAACCCGCTGCTGGAGAACGATATTCTACACCAGCCGCAGGTGGCGACCTTTGCCGGCTTGCTGCACCCGCTGATGTCGCAGTACGCCATCCGTCTGACCGACGAGAGCGAACAGTACCTGATTTTTTACTGCGCGGTGGCGCTGCGCCGCATTCGCGACGGTTACCCACTGCCGGATTTCGACGTGGAGGACGGTGACGAAGCCGTGCGCAAAGTGTCTGTCTGGCTGGCCGGGGAGTTGCGCAAGCTGGCCGGCAAAGAGATCTCACCGGCGGAGGAAGCCTACCTGCGGGTGAATATCGCCGCGCGCAGGGTGCAGGAGGTGCGCCCGACGGAAATCAACGCCGACGATGAAGAAGCGCTGGTGGATTACATTCTGGCGTATATCAACGCGCACTATAACTATAACCTGCAAGGGGACAAGCAACTGCGCGCCGATTTGCTCACCCATATCAAGACCATGATTACCCGGGTGAAATACCAGATCAACATCCCCAATCCGCTGTTGGCCAATATCAAACAACATTACCCAATGGCCTATGACGTGACGCTGGCGGCGGTCACCAGTTGGGGCAAATACACGCCCTATACTCTGAGCGAGAATGAGATCGGCTATCTGGTTTTACATATCGGCGTGGGCTTGGAACGGCACTACAACATTGGCTACGAGCGCTATCCGCAGGTGATGCTGGTATGCGATACCGGCAATTCGACGGTGCGGATGATCCAGGCGCAAATCGCGCGCAAGTTCCCGCAGTTGGTGATGACGCGCATTGTTTCGCTGCGCGACTACGAAGTGTTGCCGCAGATCGAAGAAGATTTTGTGATTTCCAACGCCCGCGTCAGTGAGAAAAACAAGCCGGTGGTGGTGATGTCGCCGTTTCCGACGGAGTATCAGTTGGAGCAGCTCGGCAAGCTGGTGCTGGTCGATCGCACTAAGCCATATATGCTGGAGAAGTTTTTCGACGCCGGCCATTTTATGGTGATCAATGAGCCGCTCGATCAAAAAAGCCTGTTCAAGAAAGTGTGCGATCTGCTGGAGCAGGAAGGCTACGTCGGCGATGATTTTTACCCTTCGGTGGTGGAGCGTGAGGCGATTGTTTCCACCTTGTTGGGCGAGGGGATTGCGCTGCCGCACTCACTCGGGTTGTTGGCGAAGAAAACCGTGGTGGTGACCATCCTGGCGCCGCAGGGCATCGCCTGGGGCGACGGCGAGCGGGCGTATGTAATTTTCCTGCTGGCGATCAGTAAAAGCGATTACGAAGAGGCGATGGCGATTTACGAGCTGTTCGTGACCTTTGTGCGCGAACGCTCAATGAGCCGTCTGCTGGGCAGTGAGGATTTCGACAGTTTTAAATCGGTGGCGCTGGATTGCCTGAGCCGGATTTAATGCCCTTCACCCTCACCCCGGCCCTCTCCCATAGGGAGAGGGGGCGTACGCTGTAAGGCTAGTGCTTTTGGAGTGAACCTTCCTTCGACTCTGAACTACCCCCTCTCCCCTTGGGAGAGGGTTGGGGTGAGGGAAAAGGAGGGAAAAGGGCGGGAGTGGCGCTAATCCTCATCAAACCCGGCGTTGAACAGCTCGATCACGGCTGCCAGGGCTTTTTCTTCCTCCGGCCCGCTGGCTTCCACCTCGATCTGCCGCCCCTGGGCGGAATCCAACATCAGCAACGCAATCACGCTGCTGGCTTCGGCCTCGGTGCCGCTGTCGTTGCGCAGTATCACTTCGGCGTCAAAGCTTTGCACCAGCTCAAACAGCTTCATCGCCGGGCGGGCGTGCATGCCAAGCTTGTTTTTGATTTCTACCGTTTGCCTGACCGTCATGGTTTGCGTTTTTCCAGCGTGCGGTGGCGCGATTGCACATTTTTCCCGCGTGAACGGAAATAGTCGGCCAGTTGTTCAGCCACATACACCGAGCGATGTTTACCGCCGGTACAGCCAATAGCCACCGTCAGGTAGCTGCGGTTGTTGGTTTCCAGCATCGGCAGCCACTGCTCCAGATAGCTGCGCGTCTGGTAGATAAAATTGTGCACCTCGGTATGGCGATCGAGGAACGAGGCGACCGGTTTATCCAGCCCGGTCATCGGGCGCAGCTTAGGATCCCAGTGCGGGTTCGGCAGAAAGCGCACGTCGAACACGTAGTCGGCGTCGATCGGGATACCGTGCTTAAAGCCAAAGGATTCAAACACCATGGTCAGCTCGCGTTCGCGTTTGCCCAGCAGGCGCGTGCGCAGCATTTCCGCCAGCTCATGCACCGACATTTCCGAAGTGTCGATAATCAGATCGGCGCGTGAACGCAGCGGTTCGAGCAGATCGTTCTCTTCGTCGATCGCGCTTTCCAGCGACAGGTTTTTGCTAGAGAGGGGATGCAGGCGGCGGGTATCGCTGTAACGGCGGATCAGGGTATTGCGGTCGGCATCGAGGAAAAGTAACTGTGGTGAGAAGGTATCCGGCAACTGCGTCATCGCGTATTCAAAGACTTCCGGCGATTCCGGCATATTGCGTACGTCAATACTGACTGCCGCGGAGCTATTGCGTTCCGCTAACGTTTGGGCTAGCTGCGGCAGCAGCACCACCGGCAGGTTGTCAACGCAGTAAAAACCCATGTCTTCCAGCGCCCGTAGAGCGACGGATTTTCCTGAGCCGGAACGGCCGCTGACTATCATCAGCACCATGTGGCAACTCCCCTGGCATCGGAGTGGCATTCATCGCCACCGTTAGAAACATGATTATCCTGGCATTAGCCGGGATCCATTCCCTGAAACAGTATCGCTACCGCGGCGTGAAGTCACGCCGCCGGGCGGCTTACTCGGTAATAATTTGGTAAAGCTCTTCATCGCTTTGCGCCGCGCGCAGGCGGCGGCAGACGGTTTTATCGCCCAGGCGTTTGGCGACCAGCGACAGGGTGTGCAAATGCGCCTGGCACTGATTGGCCGGCACCAATAAGGCGAACAACAGATCCACCGGCTGGTTATCAACGGCGTCGAACGCAATCGGCTGCTCAAGGCGCAAAAATACGCCGATGGCGCGCAGGGTATCTTCTTCCAGTTTGCCGTGCGGGATCGCGATACCGTTGCCAATGCCGGTACTGCCCATTCTTTCACGGGTGAGCACCGCGTCGAACACCACCTGTGACGGCAGGTTGAGCTGTTTGGCCGCCAGTTCGCTGATAATTTCCAAAGCCCGTTTTTTACTGGTGCAGTGTACCGCGCCTTTGGTGCACTCCATATTGAGCACCGTGCTAAGTTGCATAGGTTCGTTGTTCATTTTATTTTCACTTAAAAACCATCATGAAGCCGTTTTGCCGGCAGGTGGCGAGCCCAAAGGCCGCGTGGATTGTTGCCCGCTGGCCGCGCTGCAATGGCCTGCGCTGCCTGGCTTGATGAACCGGTTTTTTCGCATTTTGGCCCTGATGGCTTATCGGCGCGTTATCCGCAAGAATAACGCGCCGATGGTTACCCGGTAGCCCAGCGGCTACGTTGGGGGAGCACCCCTTAACAGAATGCTCCTTCATATCAATATTGTTTTAACTTTTCTTTGTGTTTGTTCAATTGACGCGCCAGCTTGTCGATCAGGCTGTCGATAGAGGCATACATATTTTCGTCTTCCGAAGTGGCGTGCAACTCGCCGCCATTGACGTGCAGCGTTGCTTCGGCAATCTGCTGCACTTTCTCCACGCGGAGAACCACATACACCTGGTTGATGCGATCAAAATACTGCTCAAGCTTAGCGAACTTGGTGTTCACAAACTCGCGCAGGGGATCGGTGATGTCAATATTGTGGCCGGTGATATTGAGTTGCATAGTGTCTTCCTTCTCTGTTGAGGTCAAATCAACTGCTTGCGTTGGTTTGACGGCGGGATGGACAACGACTCTCGGTACTTGGCGACGGTACGGCGGGCAACCATGATCCCCTGATCGGAAAGCAAGGTTGCCAGCTTGCTGTCGCTCAGTGGTTTGGCGGGGTTTTCCGCCGCGATTAATTTCTTCACCAGGGCACGAATCGCCGTCGAGGAGGCTTCGCCGCCGCTGTCGGTATTCACGTGGCTGGAGAAGAAATATTTTAATTCGAAAATGCCGCGCGGGCTGTGCAGGAACTTCTGCGTGGTGACACGCGAAATGGTCGATTCATGCATGTCCACGGCCTGGGCGATATCGGCCAGCACCATCGGTTTCATGAACTCTTCCCCCTGCTCGAAAAACGCCTGCTGTTGATCCACGATGCAGCGCGTGACCTTGAGCAGCGTTTCGTTACGGCTTTCCAGGCTTTTAATCAGCCATTTGGCTTCCTGCAGGTTGCTGCGGATAAACTGGCCGTCCGCTTCGTTGCGCGCGCTGTTGCCCAGCGCGGCGTACTGCTGATTGATCTTCAGCCGCGGCACGCTGTCGGTATTGAGCTCCACCGTCCATTTGCCGTGCGCCTTGCGCACCAGCACGTCCGGGATCACATATTCCGATTCGCCGGTATTGATCGACTGGCCGGGGCGCGGATCGAGCGACTGAATCAGCACCATGGCTTCTTTCAGTGTATCTTCTTTCAACCGCGTTGCCCGCATCAGGCTGCGGAAATCGTGGTTTGCCAGCAGATCGAGGTGATCGCTGATAATCAGCCGCGCTTCGGCCAGATACGGCGTGTCTTTGGCATACTGTGAAAGCTGAACTAGCAGGCAGTCGCGCAGATCGCGCGCGGCGACGCCGACCGGATCAAAACGCTGCACGCGTTTTAACACCGCTTCCACCTCGTCCATTGTCACATTCTCGTCACCCATGCTCTCCAGAATGTCTTCCAGAGGGACGGTGAGGTAGCCGGTGTCGTCGACGGCGTCGACGATCGAGGTGGCGATGGCGGCGTCGGTGTCGGAAAACGGCGTTAAATCAACCTGCCACATCAGGTAATCCTGCAGCGTTTGGGTGGTTTCACCCTGGTACACCGGCAGTTCGTCATCGCTATAGTCGGTGCCGGTGCCTGAAGGCGTGCCGGCGGTGTAAATTTCATCCCAGGTGGCGTCCAGCGGCAGCTCTTCCGGCATGTCCTTTTGTTCCAGCGCCTCGCGGGTATCCAGCCCTTCGGTTTCGTTGTTTTCTTTGGCGTCGACTTCGTCGTGCAGATCGGTCTGTTCAAGCAGCGGATTGCTCTCTAACGCCAGTTGGATCTCCTGCTGGAGTTCGAGCGTGGACAACTGCAGCAGACGGATGGCCTGCTGTAGCTGCGGGGTCATGGCCAGCTGTTGGCTGAGCCTGAGTTGCAAACCTTGCTTCATATCTTCACTACTTCCGTTAACAGTCGTCTCTCAGGACGCGCTGGTGCTTACAGGCGGAATTCCTCACCCAGATAAACGCGTTTCACCTGTTCATCGGCCAGAATAGCATCCGGCGTGCCATGAGCAATCAATTTGCCTTGGCTGACGATATAGGCGCGTTCACATACGTCCAGCGTTTCGCGCACGTTGTGGTCGGTGATCAGCACGCCCAAACCGCTGTCCCGCAGGTGCTCGATGATTTTTTTTATATCGATAACGGAAATGGGGTCAACCCCGGCAAACGGTTCATCCAACAGGATAAACTTCGGGTTGGCGGCCAACGCCCGGGCGATCTCCACGCGGCGGCGTTCACCGCCTGACAACGATTGGCCCAGGCTGTCGCGCAGGTGGCTGATGTGAAACTCTTCCATCAGTTCCACCGCACGGTCTTCACGCTGTTCGCTGCTCAGATCCTGGCGGATTTGCAGCACGGCCATCAGGTTGTCATACACGCTCAGGCGGCGGAAGATCGAGGCCTCCTGCGGCAGGTAGCCGATGCCGCGGCGCGCACGGGCGTGCAACGGCAGAATGCTGATGTCTTCTTCGTCGATCACGATGCGCCCGGCATCGCGCTGCACGATGCCTACCACCATGTAGAAGGTGGTGGTTTTGCCTGCGCCGTTCGGGCCGAGCAGGCCGACGATCTCGCCAGAGTTCACTTTCAGGCTGACGTCTTCAACGACTTTGCGGCCCTTGTAGGCTTTCGCCAGATTTTCTGCGATGAGTGTTGCCATAAGTGATTAGTTACTCTTCGTTTGCCCGTTTTTATCCTGCAACTGCGACGGTACCAGGATCGTCGTTACGCGGCTGCCTTTATCGCTAAACGCCTGCATTTGCTGCTGTTGAACCAGATAGGTAATGCGATCGCCCTTCACGTTGCTGTCGAGCTGCTCCAGGTAAGCGTTGCCCGTCAGGGTGACCAGTTGCGGCGCCACGTCATAGCGGACTTTCTGCGCATGGCCTTTCACCGGTTTGCCGTTGTCCTGCATTTGATAGAAGGTGACCGGCTTACCGAACGCTTCGATATACATTTTGTTTTGATCGCCGCCAGGGCGGGTGACCACCACTTTATCGGCTTTGATTTCGATCGTCCCTTGCTTGATCACCACGTTATCGGTGAAGGTGCTGACGTTGTTTTGCATATCCAGGGACTGCTGCAGCGAATCAATATTGATAGGCTGGCTGGAGTCAGACTTGAGCGCGAACACGGGGCCGCTTGCCGCCAGGATGAGGCTTCCGATCAACAGATTACGGATTTGTTTTTGGGTTCTGGATTTCATAGTTGGTCTTGACCTTATCAATCAACTCAGCGGTTTTGGCCCGCAGGTTCCCACGCATTTTCATGCCGTTAGAGGTGAAATTGGTGCCGTATAACGTCACTTCGTCGTCGGACATCACGTCCTGGGTCACCAGATTCACCTGAGCATTGTCCGTTTTAATTTTTTCCAATTGCGACGTGGTGGTCAGGCTGTCCACCTCGACGTGGCCATACAGATACAGCATCCGGTCTTTGGTCAATTTGGCGCGATCGGAGCGCACCGACCAAATGGCCACCGCGTTGTCGTCAAACAGCGTCATCACGGGGGCGGTGAACCAGCTCAGTTCATCCGTGGCGTAATACTTTACGTCTTCCGACACCAGTTTGTAATTCAGTTTGCCGGTGGGATTGTACACTACCGTGACCGTATGTTGGCTCTGATAGGTGGGGTCTTTATCATTTACCACCGGCGCCGTGGCGTCATCGCTGAAATCCGCCATGTTCCAGCCGATCAGGGACAGCGCGATCACCGCCAGCACAATAGTGATCCAAAGTTTGGTTTTGCTCATATCGACAGCCCCTTGGCGCCCTCCAGCTTGTTCTGCGCCAGCAGTATGATGTCACACAGCTCACGCACGGCGCCTTTGCCGCCGGCAATCCGGGTAACGTAGTGGGCGCGCGGCAGCAGCAATGGGTGGGCGTTGGCCACGGCCACCGCCAGCCCGACCTGTTCCATGACCGGCCAGTCGATCAGATCATCGCCGATATAGGCCACCTGATCCGCCGCCAGCGACAGTGTATCCAACAGTTCGCGGAAGGCCAAAAGCTTATCTGACTGCCCCTGATACAGGTGGCTGATGCCCAGCGTTTGCGCCCGATCCTCCAGCAGCCGCGCCGAGCGGCCGGTAATGATCGCCACCTCGATGCCCGACGTTTTCAGGCAGCGGATGCCGTATCCGTCGCGCACGTTGAAGGCTTTCAGCTCTTCGCCGCTGTTGCCCATGTAGATCAGGCCGTCTGACAGTACACCGTCGACATCGCAAATCAGCAGGCGGATTTTCCCGGCCCGGGCCATGACGTCGTTTGCTATCGGCCCGTAACAGGTCTCAATCAGACTCATTGAATTCCCTCAAAAAAGATAAATGCTCGCTCGCTTGTCTCCGTGAGCCGGCCGGTCGGGCAAATGCCGCTCGGTTTAAACGACGCCGGCGCGCAGCATGTCATGCATATGTACCACACCCAGCAATTGGTCGCCATCGGCAACCAGCAGGGCGGTGATGTGCCGTTGTTGCATCAGGTTCAGCGCATCGACCGCCAAGGTATTTGGGGGCACCCGGATGCCGCCGGGCGTCATCAGATCGGCGATTTTAGCATTGTTGAGGTCGATCCCCATGTCAAACACGCGGCGCAGGTCGCCATCGGTAAAAATACCGGCGATTTTCATCGGTTCGCGGCAGATTACCGTCATGCCCAGGTTTTTGTGGGTGATTTCCAGCAAGGCGTCACGCAGCGAAGCCTCGGCGCTGACGTAGGGGAGCTCATCGCCGCTGTGCATGATATCGCTGACGCGCAGCAGCAGGCGGCGGCCCAGCGCGCCGCCGGGGTGCGACAGGGCGAAATCTTCCGGCGTAAAACCACGCGCCTGCAGCAGCGCCACCGCCAACGCATCGCCCATCACCAGGGTGGCGGTGGTGCTGGTGGTCGGCGCCAGGCCCAGCGGGCACGCTTCCTGCGGCACTTTAATGCACAGGTGCAGATCCGCCGCTTTCCCCATGGTGCTTTCCGGGTTGTTGGTCATGCAAATTAGCGTGATTTGCTGGCGTTTAAGCACCGGGATCAGCGCCTGAATTTCAGCGGATTCACCGGAATTGGAGATGGCCAACACGATGTCCTGGCGGGAAACCATGCCGAGATCGCCGTGGCTGGCTTCTGCCGGATGCACGAAAAACGCAGGCGTGCCGGTGCTGGCGAGGGTGGCCGCAATTTTACGGCCGATATGGCCGGATTTGCCCATACCCATCACCACCACTTTGCCGCTGCATGCGGCGATGGCCTGGCAGGCGCGGGTGAAGTCTGCATTGATATACTGATCGAGCTGGGCCAGGCCTTCAAGCTCGAGCCGCAGTACCTCTTTGCCGGCCTGCTGGTAATCAAAGCCGGGTTGCAACTGAATGTTCGACATACGTCATTCCCATCGGTTTGTATTCGCCACGCTTAACGCTATAACAGCGTTGTTTTAGCGGGCCGGCGCACGCACGGTTGCCGTTGGTCTGTTGCCGCAGGCTATTGGCCGAAGCCGAACGTACTGAGCGGCGTAAAGAACAGCACCGCCAGGTACGCAATAAAGCCACATAATAACAGAGCGCCCGCCAGATGACCGATGCGATGTTTACGGCCGATGCACAGCGCGCTGAAAACGATACTGACCGCCAACATGATCCAGTAATCGCGGTGGAAGGCGGCTGGATCAACGCTGCCTGGCGACAGCAGGGCGGGCACGCCCAGCACGATCACCGTGTTGAATATATTCGAACCGATGATGTTGCCGATCGCCATGTCATCTTCGCCCTTCAGCGCGCCGGCGATAGACGTGGCCAGTTCCGGCAGGCTGGTGCCGACCGCGATAATCGTCAGGCCGACCACCAGTTCGCTCAGGCCGAAGTAGTGGGCGATCACCGTGGCGTTGTCGACAATCATCTTCGACGAGAGCGGCAGGATGATAAACGCCAACACCAGCCACAGGATGGCGACGGTATTGCTGCTGTCCTGCGGCAGCTCGGCCAACTGCTCGACGGTCAGGCTGTCACTGCCCTGTTGCTGGGCCCGGCGGGCGATCTTCAACATCAGCAGAATAAACCCGGCCGCCGCAGCCAACAGCAGCAGGCCGTCCAGCCGGCTAAGGGTGTTATTCATCAGCACGAAGCCGCACAGCACTGTGACTGCCAACATTAGCGGGAGTTCGCGCCGCAGGATTTCGGATTGGACCGAAAGCGGGTGAATCAGCGCGGCTACACCAAGAATCAGTAATATATTGGTAATGTTGGAACCTAAAACGTTTCCCACTGCCATATCTATCTGCCCGTTCAACGCGGCGGTGACGGAAACAATCAGCTCCGGCAGCGACGTGCCGATTCCGACGATGGTCATCCCGATGATCAACGGCGGCACGCCGAGCGAACGGGAAATCACGGCCGCACCGTAAACTAAACGGTCGGCGCCATACACCAGTAAAAATAAACCAACGATCAATAACGCGATTGCGAGAAACATGCAGAGCCCTTTAGTGGATAATCATCCTGGTTCGTTGGTTAAAAATCACTGCGCGGCTGTCTTTATGCGCGGCGTTGGGGGCCGCGGTGGTGCATAAAAGCGTTGCCGGCTAACATTTGAACAGCTTCGTTTTTTTCATTTATGTGGCTAATTTTGACCGTGTGCGGGGCAAAAGTAAAATCAGTCATCGCGCTGCGCTGGTGCAGCAGAATCGCACCAGCGCTGGGCCTGCAATAAGCGCTTTTGCGCCGGCCTCACCGGCCGTTATTCGGCGTGCGGCTGAAGGTAAGTTTTTGTAAAAATGAGACGTATCGGGCGCATTGTTTTAACATACGGATAAGTAAATGCCGCAAAGGGCTCATCAATATGCAGCAAAAGGCAGAAAATCTGGTCGAAGTGCGCGGGATGCATTTTTCTCGCGGCGATCGGCTGGTATTCGAAGACATTAACCTGGTGGTTCCCCGTGGCAAGGTTACGGCGATCATGGGGCCGTCCGGCATAGGCAAAACTACGCTGCTGCGCCTGATTGGCGGCCAGTTGGCGCCCGATCGCGGTGAAATCTGGTTTGATGGCGATAATATCCCGGCGCTCTCGCGGCACCAGCTGTATCACGCACGTAAAAAAATGAGCATGCTGTTCCAGTCGGGCGCGCTGTTTACCGATCTGAGCGTGTTTGAAAACGTCGCTTATCCGCTGCGGGAACACAGCCGTTTGCCGGAGCCGCTGTTGCACAGCACGGTGATGATGAAGCTCGAGGCCGTGGGGCTGCGTGGGGCGGCCAACCTGATGCCCAACGAGCTGTCCGGCGGCATGGCCCGGCGTGCGGCGCTGGCGCGCGCGATTGCGCTGGACCCGGCTTTGATCATGTTCGACGAGCCGTTCGTTGGCCAGGATCCTATCACCATGGGGGTGCTGGTGAAGCTTATCGATGAATTGAACCATGCGCTGGGCATCACCTGCATTGTGGTTTCGCACGACGTGCCGGAGGTGCTGAGCATTGCCGACTATGCCTATCTGATTGCCGATCACCATGTAATTGCACATGGGAGCACGCAGCAATTACAAAGCAACCCCGATGCGCGCGTGCGCCAGTTCCTGGATGGTATTGCCGATGGGCCGGTTCCGTTTCGTTATCCGGCCGGCGATTATCAGGCCGATCTGCTAGGTAAGAGGGAGTAAGTATCCTTATGTTATTACAGGCGTTAGCGGCCCTGGGGCGCCGCGGCATCCATACCAGCGCCATCTTCGGGCGTGCCGGTTTGATGTTGTTCGGCGCGCTGGTTGGGCGGCCTGAGCCGCGTAAGCAATGGCCGCTCTTGATCAAGCAGCTATACAACGTCGGCGTGCAATCGTTATTGATTATCATGGTCTCCGGGCTGTTTATCGGCATGGTGCTGGGGCTGCAGGGCTACCTGGTGCTCACCACGTACAGCGCGGAAGCCAGCCTGGGCATGATGGTGGCGCTGTCGCTGCTGCGTGAGCTTGGGCCGGTGGTCACCGCGTTGCTGTTCGCCGGCCGCGCCGGCTCAGCGTTGACGGCGGAAATCGGCTTGATGAAGGCGACGGAGCAACTCTCCAGCCTGGAAATGATGGCGGTCGATCCGCTGCGCCGTATTGTTTCCCCCCGCTTTTGGGCCGGGCTTATCAGCATGCCGTTATTGACGATCATCTTCGTGGCCGTCGGCATCTGGGGCGGTTCGGTGGTGGGTGTGGATTGGAAGGGCATCGACAGCGGCTTTTTCTGGTCGGCGATGCAAGGGGCGGTCGAATGGCGGCAGGATTTGCTCAACTGCCTGATCAAAAGCGTGGTGTTTGCCATTACCGTTAGCTGGATTGCTATCTTTAACGGTTACGATGCCATTCCGACCTCCGAAGGAATTAGCCGGGCAACGACCCGTACCGTGGTGCACTCGTCGCTGGCGGTGCTGGGATTGGATTTCGTGCTGACAGCACTGATGTTTGGGAATTGATTCGATGCAAACGAAGAAGAGTGAAATCTGGGTTGGGCTATTCATGCTGATTGCGCTGGGCGCCATCATTTTTATCTGCCTGCAGGTGGCCAACCTGAAATCAATCGGTAGCGAACACACCTATCGCATCTACGCCACCTTCGACAATATCGGCGGTTTGAAAGCGCGTTCCCCGGTGAAGATCGGCGGCGTGGTGATTGGGCGCGTGGCGGATATTTCGCTCGATCCCAATACCTATACCCCGCGGGTGGCGATAGATATTCAAGAGCAATACAACCACATTCCCGATACCAGTTCGTTGGCGATCCGCACCTCCGGCCTGCTGGGCGAGCAGTATCTGGCGCTGAACATGGGGTTTGAGGATCCGGAAATGGGCACGGCCATTCTGAAGAACGGCGGCTCTATTCAAGACACCAAATCCGCCATGGTGCTGGAAGATTTGATCGGCCAATTCCTGTATAAAAGCGGCGGCCAGGACAGCGCAGCCAAACCGGAAGACGCGGCCGCGGCACCTACTAACGGTAGCGCACCGCAACCGACCCCTGAACACTGAGAGAGGAAGCCTGCATGTTTAAACGTTTAATGATGGTCGCTCTGCTGGCCGTAGTTGCCCCGCTGGCAATGGCGGCAGATCAGACCAACCCCTACAGCATGATGCAAGAGGCGGCACAGAAAACCTTCGATCGCCTGAAAAACGAACAGCCGAAAATCAAGCAGGATCCCAACTATCTGCGTACCATTGTGCATGAAGAACTGATGCCGTATGTGCAGGTGAAATATGCGGGTGCATTGGTGCTGGGACGTTATTACAAAGACGCGACCCCGGCGCAGCGTGAAGCCTACTTCACCGCGTTCCAGTCTTATCTGGAGCAGGCATACGGTCAGGCGCTGGCGCTGTATCATGGGCAAACGTACCAGATTGCGCCGCAACAGCCGTTGGGCGATGCCAGCATTATCGCTATCCGCGTTACCATCATTGATAACGGCGGCCGCCCGCCGGTGCGCCTGGACTTCCAGTGGCGCAAAAATACCCGCACGGGCTACTGGCAGGCTTACGATATGATTGCCGAAGGCGTCAGCATGATCACCACCAAACAGAACGAATGGGCCTCCACCCTGCGCACCGCCGGTGTGGACGGGCTGACGAAACAACTGCAGGCCGCTGCACAGCAGCCGATTACGCTGGATCAGAAAAAGTAATGGCGGACGCACTGCGTTTTGAGGAACAGCAGGATCGGCTGGTGCTAAGCGGCTACCTAGATCGCGATACCCTGCTGCCGCTGTGGCAGCAGCGCGATAAGCTGCTGGCCGGCAAAAAGGCCATCGACGTGGCGCAACTGCAGCGCGTTGATTCCTCCGGCCTGGCGCTGTTGCTGCATCTGCGCGAACAGCAGCGGCAGCGCGGCGTGGATCTGCGTATCGATGGGGTTACCGATAAGCTCAACACCCTGATTACGCTCTATAATCTGCGCGACATCATGCCGGTGGGCGCTGTGCAAGAAGCGTAACGCCCCATCACCTGGCAATCACATGCCGGTCAGCTATGCATGACCGGCATTTTTTTATCGCGTGTTCCACACCCGCTCCGCAGCAATAAAAACTCCAGCCCCCGCCTTTGTGCGTTTTTCTTTGGTTTAAGAACGCGCCGTATTCCACTAAGATGTCAGGCTGTTTATGATCCTTTTGCAGCAGAACTGGATACTATGGAAAATAATGAAATTAAAGACGTGCTGATGAACGCGTTGGCACTGGATGAAGTACATGTTTCGGGTGACGGCAGTCACTTTCAGGTGATCGTCGTGGGTGAGATGTTTGCCGCGATGAGCCGCGTAAAAAAACAGCAGACGGTTTATGCGCCGCTGATGGAGTATATCGCTGATAACCGCATCCATGCCTTGTCGATCAAGGCCTTTACGCCGGAAGAGTGGCAGCGTGATCGCAAACTCAATGGATTTTAAGGCGGCTCGTCCCTTCGGCTAGCGGCTTGTTGAATGAATAACTGAGAGTAGTCAAATGGATAAATTTCGTGTGCAGGGCCGGACCCGCCTGAGTGGGGAAGTGGCTATTTCCGGGGCGAAAAATGCCGCCCTGCCAATTCTGTTTGCCGCCTTGCTGGCGGAAGAGCCGGTCGAGCTGCAGAATGTTCCCAAACTGAGGGATATCGACACCACCATTAAGCTACTCAATCAATTGGGTGCCAAAATTGAGCGCAATGGTTCCGTGTATGTGGATGCCAGCGGCGTTGATGAGTACTGCGCGCCGTACGATTTGGTGAAAACCATGCGCGCTTCCATCTGGGCGCTAGGCCCGCTGGTTGCGCGCTTTGGCCGTGGCCAGGTTTCCCTTCCCGGCGGCTGCGCAATTGGCGCCCGCCCGGTCGATCTGCACATTACCGGCCTTGAACAACTGGGCGCCGAGATCAAGCTTGAAGAAGGCTACGTCAAGGCCTCTGTCGATGGCCGCCTGAAGGGCGCGCATATCGTCATGGATAAAGTGAGTGTGGGCGCGACGGTCACCATCATGAGCGCAGCAACGCTGGCGACGGGCACCACCATCATTGAAAACGCCGCGCGTGAGCCGGAAATCGTCGATACGGCGAACTTCCTCAACACCCTGGGCGCCAAAATCAGCGGCGCGGGTACCGATAAAATCACCATCGAGGGCGTAGAGCGCCTGGGCGGCGGCGTGTACCGCGTGTTGCCAGACCGTATCGAAACCGGGACCTTCCTGGTGGCTGCTGCGATTTCCGGCGGTAAAGTGATTTGCCGCAACACGCGCCCAGACACGCTGGATGCGGTGCTGGCGAAACTGCGCGAAGCAGGGGCGGATATCGAAGTCGGCGAGGACTGGATCAGCCTGGACATGCATGGAAAACGCCCGAAGGCGGTCAGCGTGCGCACGGCGCCGCATCCCGGCTTCCCGACCGACATGCAGGCGCAGTTCAGCCTATTGAACCTGGTGGCGGAAGGCACGGGGGTAATCACCGAAACTATCTTTGAAAACCGCTTCATGCACGTGCCTGAACTGATTCGTATGGGCGCCCGTGCGGAAATCGAAAGCAACACTGTGATTTGCCATGGCGTTGAGCAGCTTTCCGGCGCGCAGGTGATGGCGACCGATTTGCGCGCTTCCGCCAGCCTAGTGTTAGCCGGCTGTATTGCCGACGGCGTGACGACGGTTGACCGTATTTATCACATCGATCGTGGCTATGAGCGTATTGAAGACAAGCTGCGCGCGTTGGGCGCCAATATCGAGCGAGTGAAAGAAACAGACGAGTAATCGCTGCCCAACGGTGGTTTGCCGAACCCCTTCTCGCCAAGCGTGAGAGGGGGTTTTATTTTATGGCGACGGCGACAATGGGCCGATGCCGGCCGTTAGCTGTTTGAATCACTGTACTCAGGGAACTCGCCCACCACCATTTTCAGCGTCATCGGTTTACCGCTGCGCACCACCACCACTGGGATCTCGGTACCCGGGCGGATTTCCGCCACCTGGTCCATGGTTTCCAGCACCGATACCGCCGGTTTATTGTCGACCTTGATGATAATGTCTTTAACGCGCAACCCCGCGTTGGCCGCCGGGCCGTCTTGTTCGATTTTAGTGACCATGATGCCGCCCTGCAGGGTTTCGGCACCGTTGATGCCGAAATAGCCGCGGATCACCCGGCCGTCGCGGATCAGCTTATCCATGATCTTGGTGGCCAACGCGACCGGGATGGCAAAGCCCAGCCCTTCAGGGGTTTCGCCGTCGGTGATTTTGTCGTAGGTGAGGGTATTGATGCCAATCAGTTCGCCCACGGAGTTCACCAGCGCACCGCCGGAGTTGCCGTGGTTAATCGAGGCATCGGTTTGCAGGAAGGTTTGGCGGCCGGTGGTGCTCATACTGATACGCCCGGTGGCGCTGAGGATCCCCTGCGTGATGGTTTGCCCCAGGTTATAGGGGTTGCCGATGGCGAGCACGATGTCGCCGACGTGTGCGACGCGCTGGGCATTGATCGGGATGACCGGCAAATTGCCCGGGGCGATTTTCAACACCGCCAGATCGGTCAGGCCATCAGAGCCGACCAGCAAAGCTTCATACTTGCGCCCGTCTTGCAGCACCACGGTGATTTGCTGGGCGTCTTTGATCACATGGCGGTTAGTGATGATGTAACCGCGCTCGTTCATGATCACCCCCGAGCCGAGCGAGAGGGCATTGACGGAACCGTCGACATTGCGGTTGTAAATATTGACCACCGCAGGCGCGGCACGGCGCACTGCCTTATTAAAGCTCAGTGGCTCTTCGCTGCTGGTGTTCTCACGCTTTTCTGCAAACAGGCTATTGGTGTGGCGCAGCATGGGCAGGGCGACCAGCAGCAGCCCGGCGACGATCAGACCAATAACGATAGAACGTAACAGATTAGCGAACATGGGGTTTTAGTATGTGAGAGAAGTTATCCACGGAGGATAACATGAGTTAACCGGGCACAGTAATGTTACCGTGCCCGGTTGTTTAACCCAAATCAGCGCAACAGCAGATACAGCGTTTCACCGCCGCGGGCGATGTTGAGCGCCATCACCGGCGGCTTGGCTTCCAGCACCTTACGCAGATCGGTGACGTTTTTCACACGCTGGCGGTTAACGCCGATGATCACATCGCCTTTCTGCAGGCCAGCCTGTGCAGCCGGGCTGTCTTTGGCCACGTTGTCGATCTTCACACCCGGATCGCCGCTCGCCAACGCGCCGTTGCTAAGCGATGCGCCCTGCAGGGCCGGCGACAGGGTTTCGGCATTGGTACTGGCGCTTTCGCTATTTTCCAGCGTAACGGCCACTTCCAGCGGCTTGCCGTCGCGCAGCAGGCCAACTTTGATGGTGGTGCCCGGCGCGGTGGTGCCCACTTTGGCACGCAGTTCGGCGAAGCTGCTCACTGGCTTACCATCGATGGAGGTCAGAATATCACCGGCCTTGATGCCGGCTTTCGCGGCGGCAGATTTCGGCATGACTTCGCTGACAAAGGCGCCGCGCTGGGCGGTGGTATTAAATGCTTTCGCCATTTCCGCGGTCATCTCGCTGCCCTTGATGCCCAACAGGCCGCGTTTCACTTCGCCGAACTCAATCAACTGTTGGCTCAGTTTCTGCGCCATGTTGCTTGGGATGGCAAAGCCGATGCCGACGTTGCCGCCGCTAGGCGCCAGGATGGCGGTATTGATGCCGATCAGCTCGCCGTTAAGGTTGACCAGCGCGCCGCCGGAGTTGCCGCGGTTGATTGACGCATCGGTCTGGATGAAGTTTTCCAGTCCTTCCAGGTTTAAACCGCTGCGCCCCAGCGCGGAAATAATGCCGGAGGTGGCGGTTTGGCCGAGGCCGAAGGGGTTACCCACGGCAACGGCGAAATCACCGACGCGCAACTGGTCGGAATCGGCCATTTTCACGGCGGTCAGGTTGGTGGCGCTCACCTGCAGCAGGGCGATATCCGTTTGTTCATCACGGCCGATCAGCTTGGCGTCAAACTCGCGCCCGTCGTTCAACTGCACCTTGATTTTGTCGGCGTTGTTGATCACGTGGTTGTTGGTGAGGATATAGCCTTTGGCGGCGTCGATAATCACGCCGGAACCCAGCCCTTCAAACGGGCGGGCGTTTTGCCGCTGGGTGGGGAAATTTGGGCCGAAGAAGCGTTTGAACTCTTCCGGCAACTGCTGGCTCTGTACCTGGGTGCCTTCAACATGGACGCTGACCACCGCAGGCAAGACTTTTTCCAGCATAGGCGCCAGGCTCGGCATCTGTTGCCCCTGAACGGCCACCGGCAGCGTGGCGTTGGCGGCCGGCACAGCGGCGACGGATAAACCGATAGCCATCGCTAATATACTAAGGATTAAAGATTTTTTATTCATTGATGATAACTCTCTCAATACTTGCTGGTGTAATAATGATAATAGAATACAGACGACATGCTGGTGAACTCTAAGACCGTGAATTTGCGTGAAAAGTTCACCGGGTTCCGTAAAGGTCCGTAAAGGATAGCGTGACGGCGGGCGGGGGATAATCAAGCGGGCGGAAGGTAAAACCCGTGGGGGAGCGAGCCCACGGGCTGAAACCAGAAGATTAGTCGCGGCGCGGCTCGCCGCGCAGCAGGCCGGAGGCGCCTTCAGAGTAGTCGCGCGGCATCTCGACCGGCGCCTGATCGTTATCCGCTTCGGACTCGGTCAGGCGATAGCGGAATGGGTTATCCTGCATCGGCAGATCCGGCAGCAGGTTATTCGAGCTTTTCGCCATGTGCTGGTACAGCTGGCGGTAGTCGCGCGCCATGTTATCCAACAGCTCGGCGCTGCGGGCGAAGTGGCCAACCAGCTCCTGGCGGTATTCTTCAAGCTCGGCTTTGCTCTTGTCCAGTTCGTTTTGCAGAACCTGTTGTTGACGTAATTTACGGTTACCAAAACGCATCGCTACCGCACCGATGACGATACCGACCACCAAACCAATCAGCGCATACTCCCAGGTCATGATGACTCCTATTTTGACTTCGTTGTTCCGCAGGGATTTTTCATTTAATAATGTCCACTATAACCGTTAACCTTGTCCAAGTGGAATCCTGATGCGCTTTTGCCCGCGGCTCGGCGGGGCACAGTGGTTATCGCAGTGGCGATAACGGTGGCGATAACGGTGCGAAGCAGCGCCGATAAGCGTCGAAAATTGGCAAAATAAATATTAGCCGTAATTAGATTTCAAGATGTGGCGGAGGTGGCATGCAGGCCGCAGCTTGATTGATAAAAAGGCTAAATGTTTTAGGAAATAGGGAACAGATGCAGGCACAGTCACCGTTAGCACGTTACCAGCAGGCGCTGGCGGCGGGCGAGTATCAGCCCGACGAGGTTCAACACCAGGCCGTTACCCGCCTGGAGGGGATTTACCATGAGTTGCTACAGCGGACGCCGGCCGCGCCGGCACAGGCCGCCGGGCTGCGCGGCGCGCTCAGCCGTTGGCTGGGCAAGAGCGCCCCGGCGGCGGCAACGCGCCCGGTGCAGGGGCTGTACATGTGGGGCGGCGTCGGGCGCGGCAAAACCTGGCTGATGGATCTGTTTTTCCACAGCCTGCCCGGCGATCGCAAGCTGCGCCTGCATTTCCACCGTTTTATGCTGCGGGTGCATGAGGAACTGGCCGAATTGCAAGGGCATGAAAACCCGTTGGAGATCGTCGCCGACGGCTTTAAGGCGCAGGCCGACGTGCTGTGCTTCGATGAGTTTTTTGTCTCGGACATTACCGATGCCATGCTGCTGGCAACGCTGCTGCAGGCGCTGTTCGCCCGCGGCATTACGCTGGTGGCGACCTCGAACATCCCGCCGGACGATCTGTACCGCAACGGGTTGCAGCGCGCCCGTTTTCTGCCGGCGATCGCGCTGATCAATGAGTTCTGTGAGGTGATGAACGTCGACGCGGGCATTGACTACCGGCTGCGTACGCTAACGCAAGCGCATCTGTATCTGGCGCCGCTGAACGCGCAAACGCGGCAGGAAATGGATCAGATGTTCCTGCGGCTGGCGGGCCGGCCCGGCGACGATGCCCCGGTGCTGACGATCAACCACCGCCCGTTACCGGCGATCCGCGCAGTAGATGGCGTGCTGGCGGTTGATTTCCATACCCTGTGCGAAGAAGCGCGCAGCCAGCTCGACTATATTGCGCTGTCGCGGCTGTACCACAGCGTTATGCTGTACAATGTGCAGATCATGGGCATGGAGGCGGAAAACACCGCGCGGCGCTTCCTGGCGTTGGTGGATGAATTCTATGAGCGCAACGTTAAGCTGGTGATCGCCGCGGCCGCGCCGATGGCGGAAATCTATCAGGGCACACAGCTTCAGTTTGAATATCAGCGCTGCCTGTCGCGCTTGCAAGAGATGCAGAGCGAAGCGTACCTGCAGCGCCCGCATTTGCCGTGATCGCATTCGGGGCCCGCTTCTCCGGGCCCATTTCGGCAGATAAATGCCTTTTCAATTCAAAAACTGTTCGATCTTTGCAAGCGACTTCTCTATAATCTTGCGACCCCACGTTACAACAAAGTTTTTTTCCCAAAAACTTTATAGTGCCGGCAATGGCTATTCGAAGGGGTAGGTTTGCTGGACTTGATGGTCGTGTGAGCCTCAACTGTTTTCGAGCGTTTGGGTGTTCACCAACGTGTAACTAATTATTGGGTAAGCTTTTAATGAAAACTTTTACAGCTAAACCAGAAACCGTAAAACGCGACTGGTACGTTGTTGATGCGGACGGTAAAACTTTGGGCCGTCTCGCTACTGAACTGGCTCGTCGTCTGCGCGGCAAGCATAAAGCGGAATACACTCCGCACGTTGATACCGGTGATTACATCATCGTTCTGAACGCTGAAAAAATTGCTGTAACCGGCAACAAGCGTAATGACAAAATGTACTACCACCACACCGGCCACATCGGTGGTATCAAAGAAGCGACCTTTGAAGAGATGATTGCCCGCCGTCCTGAGCGTGTGATTGAAATCGCGGTTAAAGGCATGCTGCCAAAGGGTCCGCTGGGTCGTGCAATGTTCCGTAAACTGAAAGTTTACGCGGGCACTGAGCACAATCACGCGGCACAGCAACCGCAAGTTCTGGACATTTAATCGGGATTAATGGCAATGGCTGAAAATCAATACTACGGCACTGGTCGCCGCAAAAGCTCCGCCGCTCGCGTCTTCATCAAGCCGGGCAACGGTAACATCGTTATCAACCAACGCAGCCTGGAACAGTACTTCGGCCGCGAAACTGCCCGCATGGTAGTTCGCCAGCCGCTGGAACTGGTTGACATGGTTGGTAAACTGGATCTGTACATCACCGTTAAAGGTGGTGGTATTTCCGGTCAGGCGGGCGCTATCCGTCACGGTATCACCCGTGCACTGATGGAGTACGATGAGACTCTGCGTTCTGAACTGCGTAAAGCTGGCTTCGTCACTCGTGATGCTCGTCAAGTTGAACGTAAGAAAGTCGGTCTGCGTAAAGCACGCCGTCGTCCGCAGTTCTCCAAGCGTTAATTTTTACTGCTCCGGCAGTATGGTTTACGCGAAAACCCGGTGTTTCACCGGGTTTTTTTATGCCTGGCGTTCGGCGCGCGCCGCCGGAATCGATGGCGGGCAAAACAATTCAGCACGAAATGGCCGCACGGCCCCCACAAAACAGACAAAATCTGGTAAACTATTATCCACTTTTGCGCCTGTTCGCCGAGCAGTTGCCGTCAGTTTACCTCCGAGGCCGGTTTCCCCAGACCCAAGGTTTATCTGCCAGCTGCTGGCTGCGGTCAAGACCATTCAGGATAGCAGCCTGAAATACCCGCACTGGAAGTATGACGGGTATACCCGATAGATTTCACGTGCAGCAAAGGGCAAGCGAAAGCGCCACTGCAGTCTGAAAGCTGGCGGGGAGCGTTGGCTATTCGCAGTATTTTCTAAATAACTTGGAGGTTTTCATGGCTGTCGCTGCCAACAAACGTTCGGTAATGACGCTGTTTTCTGGCCCGACCGACATTTTTAGCCATCAAGTACGTATTGTACTGGCGGAAAAAGGTGTTAGCGTCGAGATCGAGCAGGTTGATATGGATAACCTGCCGCAGGATCTGATTGACCTCAATCCCTACCAAACGGTGCCTACTCTGGTTGATCGCGAGCTCACGCTGTATGAATCCCGCATCATTATGGAATACCTTGATGAGCGTTTCCCACACCCGCCGCTGATGCCGGTTTACCCCGTCGCGCGTGGTGAAAGCCGTTTGATGATGCTGCGCATTGAGAAAAACTGGTATTCGCTGATGTACAAAATCGAGCAGAGCAACGGCCAGGAGGCAGAATCCGCCCGCCGCCAACTGCGCGAAGAACTGCTGGCGATCGCCCCGATCTTCGGCCAGACGCCGTATTTCATGAGCGAAGAGTTCAGCCTGGTGGATTGCTATCTGGCGCCGCTGTTGTGGCGTTTGCCGCAGCTGGGTATTGAGCTGAGCGGTGCGGGTTCAAAAGAGCTGAAAGGCTACATGACCCGCGTATTTGAACGCGATGCGTTCCTGGCATCCCTGACCGAAGCCGAGCGTGAAATGCGCTTGCAGACCCGGGGCTAAGCGTTATGGATATGTCTCAGATGACCCCGCGCCGTCCGTATCTGCTGCGGGCCTTCTATGACTGGCTGTTGGATAACAACCTGACGCCGCATTTGGTGGTTGATGTGACGCGTCCTGACGTAATGGTGCCGATGGAGTTTGCCCGCGATGGCCAGATTGTGCTGAACATTGCGCCGCGCGCGGTGGGCAATCTGCAACTGGGCGATGATGGCGTGCTGTTTAACGCCCGCTTTGGCGGCGTGCCGCGCCAGGTCTCGGTACCGATGGCCGCTGTGCTGGCGATCTACGCCCGTGAAAACGGCGCGGGCACGTTGTTCGAATCGGAACCGGCCTATGAGGCGGGCAACGAAGCCGAAAGCAGCGCTGAAGATAGCGCGCCGGCTGATAATCTCTCGGTTATCGATGGCGATCGCCCGGATACTGGCGATGACAACGGGCCGGATGATGAGCCGCCGCAGCCGCCGCGTGATGGCCGCCCGGCACTGCGCGTGGTGAAGTAACGCTTTGCTACCGCTCGTTTTTCCAGACGACAGAACGGCCCAACACGGGGCCGTTTTTTTTGCCTTCAGGCCAGCGGTTTAACCGATCAATACCCGTGGCAAATCGCGCTTGAGCGCCGCGAAAGCCGGCTGCTTGTCGGCGTTGCTATCGGTAATCAACAGCGCGATCTCACTCGGCGTGGCGTAAACCATTCGGCTGGTTGCGCCGAGCTTGCTGTGATCGGCCAGCAGCACCAGTTGGTTTGCCTGTTGCGCCATTGCCCGCGCAATGGCGGCTTCATACGGGTGGAAGCTGGTGGCGCCGCTGCGGGCGTCGATCCCTACCGGAGAAAGCATCGCTACGTCGGCGCGATAGCGGTAAATCTCGTTGACCGTAAGATCGCCGCGCGTTTCTTTGGCCCCGGCCTGCATGCTGCCGCCGAGCAGGATCACCGTGTTTTTCATCGCTTCATATTCTTCGGTGGCGCTCAACACCAGCGCCGCATTGAGGCTATTGGTAATGATGGTGATGCCGGCCAGTGAACGCAGCTCTTCGGCCAGCATGGTGGTGGTGCTGCCAGCATCGATAAATAGCGTCTGGCCTGGGTGCAGCAACTGTGCCGCCGCTCTGGCGATGGCGCGCTTTTCTTTGGCCTGCACGGTGCTGCGCACGTTGAGCGGCAGCTCCGGCGCCGTATCAACCGCCACGATCCCGCCGTGAACGCGCCGCGCCGCCCCTTGCGATTCAAGCTCAATAATGTCGCGCCGGGCGGTTTCACGTGAAATGCCCAGTTCTTTGATAATTTGTTCCGTACTCACCTGGTTAAGCGTGGTGAGTAGGGCACGGATGCGATGCAATCGGGTTTCCTGCAGCATAGTTTTCTTCGGTTGGTGAGCGCGTGTTGCCCTTTGCGGGGTATTGGGTGATTTTGTGCTTTTTTGTCGCTGTTTTGCAAAAGATTTTTTTGGCCGCTTTGCCGCAGTGCCGGCGGTGACGCTGATCCAAAAAAGTGCAATGCCATGCCCTGATTTTGTGCGTTAATATGTAGTTGTGTATTTTATTGCATTTTAATAAAAATACGCCATGATAGTGGGCAGATGAGGGTACTGACGATCCTTTGTTCTCTAATCAGCCTTACACCACTTTGAATGGGAGTGACCATGGCAACGCGTTCAACAATCATGGATACCAACAGTTTTCGCGCCGAGCATGCGGACGAACTGGATGCCGACATTCGCAAACTGACCGACAAACGCCAGCAGGTTCTGGGGGAGTCGTATCGGCTGTTTTACCGTAAGCCGGTGCACCTGGTGCGCGGCAAAGGCCAGTATCTGTGGGATGCCGCCGGTAATCAGTATCTTGACGTGTATAACAACGTCGCCAGTATCGGCCACTGCCATCCGGCGGTGATTGAGGCGGTGCATCAGCAAATGATGCAGCTCAACACCCATACCCGTTATCTGCATGAGCGCATCCTGGATTATTCAGAAGCGCTGCTGGCCACCATGCCGGCAGAGATCGATCGCGCGATGTACATGTGCACCGGCTCTGAAGCCAACGACCTGGCGATTCGCGTTGCGCGCGCTTACAGCGGCGGCACCGGCATCATCGTCAGCCAGGAGGCTTACCACGGCACCAGCGATTTAACCTCCGGGGCTTCGCCGGCGCTGGGCAGCGGCCAGGCATTGGCGCCCACCACCCGCCTGGTGCCGCCGCCGGATCGTTACCGCGTTGGCGCGGCGGATTTGGGGGCGTGGTTTGCCAACGAGATCCAAAAGCAAATCGACGATATGGCCGCGCACGGCATCAAGTTCGCCGGTTTCCTGGCGGATTCCATTTTCTCTTCCGACGGCGTGCTGCCTGGCCCGAAAGGCTTCTTGCAGCAGGCGGTGGACGTGGTGCATAAAAACGGTGGTATTTTCATTGCCGATGAAGTGCAGCCGGGCTTTGCCCGCACCGGTGATGCCTTCTGGGGTTTTGCCCGCCACGGCGTGGTGCCGGATATTGTGACCACCGGTAAACCGATGGGCAACGGCATTCCGGTGTCGGCGCTGCTGGCTAAAAATACCGTGCTTTCGGCATTTAGCGATCAAATCCCTTACTTCAATACCTTTGGCGGCAACCCGGTGGCGATGGCCGCTGCGCAGGCCGTGCTGCAGGTGATTAAAGACGAAGGCTTGCAGGAGCATAGCCGGGTCGTCGGGGAAGAGCTGCTGGCGGCGCTGCGTACGTTGATGGACAAATACGCATGCGTGGGGGATGTGCGCGGCGCCGGGTTGTTCATTGGCTTTGAGCTGGTCAGCGATCGTGAAACAAAAACGCCGGACAAGCAGCTGGCGCTGGATCTGATCGAAAAGCTGCGTGAAAACCGGGTGCTGACCTCGGTTGCCGGGCCGTATGGCAACGTGCTGAAATTGCGCCCGCCGTTGGCTTTCCAGCGCGAGGATATCGACTGGCTGGTCGGGGCGCTGGATAAATCGCTGGCGGCGCTCAACGCGGTGTAAGCCAACGCGGCCATGTTTGCCAGGCGATAAAAAAATGCCAGTCAGTACAACTGACTGGCATTTTCGTTAGCGCAAGCAGGCTTTGCCGGCTCAGACTTCCAGGTAGTTCATGATGCCGTCGGCGGCTTTGCGCCCTTCGGCGATCGCCGTCACCACCAGATCCGAACCGCGCACCGCATCGCCCCCGGCAAAGATTTTCGGGTTGCTGGTTTGGAAGGCGTTTTCGCAGCCTTCCGGCGCCACGATACGGCCCTGTTTATCGAGCTGTACGTCGTGCTGGGCCAGCCATTCCATTTTGTGCGGGCGGAAGCCGAACGCCATGATAACCGCATCGGCATCCAGAACGTGTTCCGAGCCGGGCACCTGTTCCGCCGCCCGGCGCCCATTGGCATCCGGCTCGCCTAACTGGGTACGCACCATCTTCACGCCGCATACGCGCCCAGCGCTGTTGAGTTCGATACTCAATGGTTGCAGGTTGAACTTGAATTCAACGCCTTCTTCGCGCGCGTTCTTCACTTCACGCTTGGAACCCGGCATGTTGGCTTCATCACGGCGGTAGGCACAGCTCACCTGGGTGGCGCCCTGGCGCACCGAGGTGCGAACGCAGTCCATCGCGGTATCGCCGCCGCCCAGCACCAGCACGCGCTGGCCTTGCAGATTGACGTACGGTTCGTGCTCTGGCGAGGCGTAGCCCATCAGGTTTTTGGTGTTGGCGATCAGGAACGGCAGGGCATCGTACACGCCCGGCGCGTCTTCGTTTTCCAGCCCACCGCGCATCGACTGATAGGTACCCACGCCCAGGAACACGGCGTCGTAGTCGGCCAGCAGCGTTTCCATAGCGATATCTTTGCCGACTTCGGTATTGAGCTGGAATTCAATGCCCATCTCGCTGAAGATCTCGCGGCGTTTTACCATCACTTCTTTTTCCAGCTTGAACGCCGGGATGCCGAAGGTCAGCAGGCCGCCGATTTCCGGGTGACGATCGTAGACCACCGCTTTTACGCCGTTGCGGGTCAGCACGTCGGCACAGGCCAGGCCGGCCGGACCGGCGCCGACAATCGCCACGCGTTTGCCGGTGGGCTGCACGTTGGACATATCCGGCTTCCAGCCCATCTCGATCGCTTTATCGTTGATATAGCGCTCAATATTACCGATGGTCACGGCGCCGAACTCACTGCTCAGGGTACAGGAGCCTTCGCATAGGCGATCTTGCGGGCACACGCGACCGCAGACTTCCGGCAGGCTGTTGGTCTGGTGCGCCAGATCGGCCGCTTCCATAATGCGGCCTTCGTTCGCCAGCTTCAGCCAGTTTGGAATGTAATTGTGAACCGGGCATTTCCATTCGCAGTAAGGGTTGCCACAGGCCAGACAACGGTCGGCCTGCGCTTTCGCCTGGGTTTCTGAAAACGGTTCGTAAATCTCGATAAATTCAATTTTACGGATCTTCAGCGGTTTTTTCGGCGGATCAACGCGCTGCAAGTCGATAAATTGATAAACATTCTGACTCATTAATAACCTCTTACTGCGCCTGAACCCGCAGCTCGGCTGCGGAACGACTACGGTGACCCAACAATGCTTTGACATCACTGGACTTCGGCTTGACCAACGCAAACTTTGGCGCCCATTCCGGCCAGTTGGCCAAAATCTCTTCCGCGCGCGTAGAGCCTGTCGCCTGCACGTGTTCCGTAATCAGGCCGCGCAGGTGCTCTTCGTGAATGGCCAGTTGATCGACGTCCAGCACTTCCACCAGCTCTGCGTTGACGCGTTTACGGAATTCACCGTCTTCATCCAGCACATAGGCGAAGCCGCCCGTCATACCGGCGCCGAAGTTGATGCCGGTTTTGCCCAGCACGCAGACGATGCCGCCGGTCATGTATTCGCAGCCGTTATCGCCGATGCCTTCCACCACGGTGATGGCGCCGGAGTTACGCACCGCAAAGCGTTCGCCCGCACGGCCGGCGGCGAACAGTTTACCGCCGGTGGCGCCATACAGGCAGGTGTTGCCGATGATGCTGGCTTCATGGCTGCGGAAGGCTGAGCCCACCGGTGGGCGCACTGCGATGCGGCCGCCGGCCATGCCTTTGCCCACGTAGTCGTTGGCGTCGCCGGTCAGGGTCATTTCCACACCACCGGCGTTCCAGACGCCGAAGCTCTGGCCCGCGGTGCCGGAGAAGTGCACCCGGATCGGATCTGCCGCCATGCCCTGATCGCCATGCGCCGCGGCAATTGCGCCGGACAGCGTTGCCCCGACAGAACGATCGGTATTGCGGATATCAAAGTAGAAGGTTTTGCTTTGCTTCGCTTCGATATGGGGTTCCGCCTGCGCCATCAGCTCCTTGTTCAGCAGCCCCTGGTCAAACGGCGGGTTGCTGCCTTCGGTGCAGTACAGGGCTTTGCCCGGATGCGGCGTGGCGGTTTGCAGCAACGGCGACAGATCCAGCTTGTGTTGCTTGGCTGAAATGCCTTCCAGCTCCGTCAGGAACTCGGTGCGGCCAATCAGATCCACCAGTTGGCTCACGCCCAGTTCCGCCATGATCTCGCGGGTTTCACGCGCGATGAAGCTGAAATAGTTTGTCACGCGTTCCGGCAGGCCGTGGAAATGGTCGCGGCGCAGCTTCTCATCCTGCGTGGCGACGCCGGTCGCGCAGTTGTTCAGGTGGCAGATACGCAGGTATTTGCACCCCAGCGCCACCATCGGGCCGGTGCCGAAGCCGAAGCTCTCCGCACCGAGGATCGCCGCTTTAATGATGTCGGCGCCGGTTTTCAGACCGCCGTCCACTTGCAGGCGGATTTTGTGGCGCAGGCCGTTGGCCACCAGCGCCTGCTGAGTTTCCACCAGGCCCAGTTCCCACGGGCAGCCGGCATATTTGACGGAGGTGAGCGGGCTGGCGCCGGTGCCGCCGTCGTAGCCGGCGATGGTGATCAGATCGGCATAGGCCTTGGCCACGCCGGTGGCGATGGTGCCAACACCCGGTTCAGAGACCAGTTTCACCGAAATCACCGCCTTCGGGTTCACCTGCTTCAGGTCAAAGATCAACTGAGCCAAATCTTCGATCGAGTAGATATCATGGTGCGGCGGTGGCGAAATCAGGGTTACGCCCGGTACCGAATAGCGCAGCTTGGCGATATACGGGGTGACTTTATCGCCCGGCAACTGGCCGCCTTCGCCCGGCTTGGCGCCCTGCGCCACTTTGATCTGGATTACGTCGGCGTTAACCAGGTACGCCGGGGTGACGCCAAAGCGGCCAGAGGCTACCTGTTTAATGCGTGATACTTTGTTGGTGCCGTAGCGCGCCGGGTCTTCGCCGCCTTCGCCGGAGTTGGAGAAACCGCCGAGGCTGTTCATCGCCAGCGCAAGGGACTCATGGGCTTCCGGGCTGAGGGCGCCGATGGACATCGCCGCGGTATCAAAGCGTTTGAACAGCGATTCCGCCGGTTCCACCTGATCCACCGGGATCGGCGTGCCCTGCGGTTTGATCGCCAGCAGATCGCGCAGCATCGCCACCGGGCGTTCGTTCACCAGCTTGGCATAGGTTTGGTAATCACGGTATTCGCCGCTGTGCACCGCTTTTTGCAGCGTGCTGACCACGTCCGGGTTGTAGGCGTGGTATTCGCCGCCGTAGACGAATTTCAGCAGGCCGCCCTGTTCGAGCGGTTTGCGTTTCAGCCAGGCGCGCTTGGCCAGGTTTTGCAGATCCTGCTGGAAATCGCTGAAGCTGGCGCCGCCGATACGGCTGACCACGCCCTGGAAGCAGAGGTTGGTCAGATCGCGGTGCAGGCCGACGGCTTCAAACAGCTTGGCGCAGCGGTAAGAGGCGACGGTAGAAATGCCCATCTTGGACATAATCTTGTACAACCCCTTGTTGATGCCGTTGCGGTAGTTGAGCATTACGTCGCGGTATTTTTTGTCGCCCATCGCCTGGGCATCCACCAGACTGGCCAGCGTTTCGTAGGCCAGATACGGGTAAATGGCGGTGGCGCCGAAGCCCAGCAGCACCGCAAAGTGGTGCGGATCGCGCGCGCTGGCCGTTTCGACAATGATGTTGGCGTCGCAGCGCAGGCTCTTTTCCACCAGGCGGGTTTGCAGGGCGCCGACGGCCATCGGCGCCGGCACCGGCAGGCGGCTCGGGCTGATGGCGCGATCGGACAGCACCAGCAGCACTGCGCCGGCGCGGACTTTTTGCTCCGCTTCTTCGCACAGTGCGTGGACTTTTTGCTCCAGATCCTGCTGTGCCGGATCGAAGGTCAGATCGAGGGTTTCGACCTGATAGTGTTCCCCTTCCAGCGAGGTCAGCTGTTTGAAATCGGAATACAGCAGGATCGGCGATTTGAAGCTCAGGCGGTGCGCCTGGCCTTCGGCTTCGCAGAAGACGTTCATTTCGCGGCCGATACAGGTGGCCAGCGACATCACGTGCGCTTCGCGCAGCGGATCGATCGGAGGGTTGGTCACCTGGGCGAACTGCTGGCGGAAATAGTCATAAATGATGCGCGGACGGCTGGAGAGCACGGCAAACGGGGTGTCGTCGCCCATTGAGCCGGTGGCTTCCTGGCCGTTCTCGCCCAGCACGCGGATCACCTGATCCAGCTCTTCGCTGGTGTAGCCGAATTGCTTCTGGTAGGTTTCCAACTGCGCGTCATCCAGCTCGCGGGTGCCCACTTGCTCATCAGACAGCTCTTCGAACGGCACCAGGCGTTTGACGTTCTTTTCCATCCACTCTTTATACGGGTGGCGGCTTTTCAGATCGTTATCGGTTTCGCTTGAGTGCAGGATGCGGCCGGCGCGGGTGTCGATCACCATCAGTTCGCCAGGGCCGACGCGGCCTTTTTCCACCACTTCATCCGGCTGGTAATCCCAAATGCCGACTTCGGAAGCGCAGGTAATCAGCTTGTCTTTGGTGATGACATAGCGCGCCGGGCGCAGGCCGTTGCGATCCAGATTACAGGCCGCATAGCGCCCGTCGGACATCACGATGCCGGCCGGGCCGTCCCACGGCTCCATGTGCATTGAGTTAAAGTCGAAGAAGGCGCGTAGCTCCGGATCCATATCCGGGTTGTTTTGCCATGCCGGCGGCACCAGCAGACGCATGGCGCGGATGATGTCCATCCCGCCGCTCAGGAACAGTTCCAGCATGTTGTCCAGCGAGCTGGAGTCAGAGCCGGTTTCATTCACAAAGGGCGCGGCGTCGCGCAGATCCGGGATCAGCGGGGTTTTGAATTTGTAGGCGCGGGCGCGGGCCCATTGGCGGTTACCGGCGATGGTGTTGATCTCGCCGTTGTGCGCCAGGTAGCGGAACGGTTGCGCCAGCGGCCAGCGTGGCACGGTATTGGTTGAAAAGCGCTGGTGGAACAGGCAGATTGCCGATTCCAAACGCAGATCGGCCAGATCGAGATAAAAGCGCGGCAAATCCGCCGGCATGCACAGGCCTTTATAGATCGTCACCAGGTTGGAGAAGCTGCAGACGTAGAAATCCTTATCGGTGATACGTTTTTCTATGCGGCGGCGCGCCATAAACAGGCGGCGTTCCATATCACTTTGCAGCCAGCCGGCAGGAGCGTTGACGAAAATCTGCTCAATGCGTGGCAGGGAAGAGAGGGCGATTTCGCCCAAAACGTCCGGGTTGGTCGGCACTTCGCGCCAGCCCACGATCGACAGCGTTTCGTTCTGCAGCTCTTCTTCCACAATGCGGCGGCTGGCACGGGCTTCTTCCTCATCCTGGCTGAGGAACAGCATGCCCACGGCGTAGTTTTTGGCCAAGCGCCAGCCGCGCTCCTCCGCAACCATACGGAAGAAACGATCGGGTTTTTGTAATAACAGGCCGCAGCCGTCGCCGGTTTTGCCGTCGGCAAGGATTGCGCCACGGTGCTGCATACGGGCCAGTGCGTGAATGGCGGTGCGCACTACCTTGTGGCTAGGTTCGCCTTCTATGTGGGCGATCAGGCCGAAACCACAGTTGTCCCTATCTTGGGATTTATCGTACAACATAATCAGTGAACCTCCCCAGGCTCTGTGCGACTCCCATAACCGGTTTACGAGCTGCCTTCTTATCTCCGGGCCGGCTGTCAGGCGGCGTTATTTCTAGCGTCCATCAGCACGTTTGCCCTTCGTTAGCAGCCTCTCGTGACGGCTATCACAAGTGGTTAATGACTTGTTTTCAGAGGGAGTCTTAAATTACTGCATAAATATGACGAGACGACGTGACCTTTTGTCCGTCTAGAAAGCTTCCAGTGGACTTCCAACTTAGCGAGAAAGATTACGCAGGTCAAATATAGGGGTAAATGGCGCTTGCAGACGAAGAATGGCGTCTAATATTTTGAAAAATATATTATTTACCACCCGTTTTATGCTTATGAGTTATTGGTACAAGTAGACGGAAATGTGAACTGTATCACTATAGTGCAAGCCCTGAATCTCTGCACCATGCTAGTGCGAATGGGAATGGTGGCGTTTTATGCTGATAAACTCAATTTGCGCGATTTTTGTCACTGTTTTTAATACCGTTGTCATATTGGCCGCCATCCCTCCCGCAAAATTAAAAAAAATCATTGTGCGCCAAATGCGTTTATTTGCATTTATGTTGAATGATTATTCATTCGCATTTTCGGGGGTAAGGCAGGTTGATCTCTGTCATCGCGGGGAAAGCCGTTTGTCATTAGCATCGGCGGCTTTGAACAGAAAGAGCGCTCAAGATTATGCAGTTGCCGGAATTAGTCAATACGTTTGGTGCGGATCTTCAACGCCGTTTTGGCGAAAAGATCCATAAACTCACGCTGCACGGCGGGTTTAACTGCCCCAACCGCGACGGCACGCTGGGGCGGGGCGGCTGCACGTTCTGCAATGTGGCGTCATTCGCCGATGAACAGATGCAGCAGCAGAGCATCAGCGAACAGTTGGCGGCGCAGGCGCACAAGGTTAACCGGGCAAAACGCTACCTCGCTTATTTCCAGGCGTATACCAGTACTTATGCAGAAGTAGCGGTACTGGAAGTGATGTATCGCCAGGCGTTGCAGCAGGCGGATATGGTGGGGCTGTGCGTCGGCACCCGGCCGGACTGCGTGCCCGTGGAAGCGCTCGATCTGCTGGCGGGCTACCGCGATCGCGGTTATGAAGTGTGGCTCGAGCTGGGGTTGCAGACGGCGCACGATAAAACACTGAAACGCATCAACCGCGGCCATGATTTCTGCTGTTACCAGCAAACCACGCAGCGGGCGCGTGAACGGGGCCTGAAAGTGTGCTGCCACCTGATTGTCGGGCTACCCGGCGAGACGCGCGCTGACCATCTGGCGACGCTCCAGGCGGTGGTGGCCTGCGGCGTGGATGGCATCAAGCTGCACCCTTTGCATATTGTGGCCGGCAGCACCATGGCGCGCGCCTGGCAGGCCGGGCGCATTGCTGAGCTGCCGCTGGATGAATATGCGGCCAGCGCCGGCGAAATGATCCGCCATACCCCCGGCGCGGTGGTTTATCACCGCATTTCCGCCAGCGCGCGGCGGCCAACCCTGCTGGCACCATTATGGTGCGAAAACCGCTGGAACGGCATGCAGGCGGTGGGGCACTACCTGCAGCAATACGGCGGCCAGGGATCGGCGCTGGCTGCGCCGTTGCACTACCGCCCGTGAGCGCGGCCAAGCGCACAATCTTTCTCTATCCGTCGGCGTTTGGCGCCTTATCTCCCCCGAGTTTTGCGGTATGATTCTGTCATTATGGTTTTTGGGAGCCGCTCATGAAGCAAATCCGGGTATTAGCCCAGTATTACGTTGATCTGATGGTGAAACTGGGGCTGGTGCGTTTTTCGCTGCTGTTGGCCTCGGCGCTGGTGGTGCTGGCCATGCTGGTACAGATGGCGGTGACCATGCTGCTGCGTGGCGAGGTCGAGAGCATCGACGTGGTGCGCTCTATTTTCTTCGGCCTGCTGATAACCCCCTGGGCGGTCTATTTTCTGTCGGTCGTGGTCGAGCAACTGGAAGAGTCGCGCCAGCGGCTGGCCAGGCTGGTGGATAAGCTTGAAGAGATGCGCAACCGCGATCTGCAACTGAATCAACAACTGCAAGACAACATTACCCAGCTCAATCAGGAAATCGCCGACCGCGTGAAGGCGGAAGAAGAGCGCCTGCAGGTGATGGATAAGCTTAAGGAAGAGATGGAACAGCGCGAGATGACGCAGATTGAGCTGGGCCAACAGTCGGCGCTGCTGCGCTCGTTCCTGGATGCCTCGCCGGACCTGGTGTATTACCGCAATGAAGACAAAGAGTTTTCCGGCTGCAACCGCGCGATGGAGCTGCTAACCGGCAAGAGCGAAAAACAGCTGATCGGCTTGACGCCGAATGATGTCTACGGCAAGGATATCGCCGATAAAGTGGTCGAGACTGACGAAAAAGTGTTCCGCCATAATGTTTCGCTCACTTATGAACAGTGGTTGGTCTATCCCGATGGCCGTAAGGCCTGCTTTGAACTGCGCAAAGTGCCGTTTTACGATCGCGTTGGCAAACGCCATGGACTGATGGGCTTTGGCCGCGATATTACCGAGCGCAAGCGCTACCAGGACGCGCTGGAGAATGCCAGCCGGGATAAGACCACCTTTATCTCCACCATCAGCCACGAGCTGCGCACGCCGCTTAACGGCATCGTCGGGCTTAGCCGCATCCTGCTGGATACCGATCTCAACGAGGAACAGCAAAAATACCTGAAGACGATTCACGTTAGCGCCATCACGCTTGGCAACATTTTCAATGACATCATTGAGATGGATAAGCTGGAGCGGCGCAAGGTGCAGTTGGATAACCAACCGATTGATTTTACCGGCTTCCTGGCGGATCTGGAAAACCTCTCCGGGCTATTGGCCCAGCCGAAAGGCCTGCAGTTTGTGATGGAGCCGCAACTGCCGCTGCCGCATAAGGTGATCACCGACGGCACGCGCCTGCGCCAGATCCTGTGGAACCTGATCGGCAATGCCGTGAAGTTTACCCCACAGGGGCGGATTGTGGTGCGCGTGCGCTGCGAACAGCCGGATCTGCTGCTGTTTGAGGTAGAGGATTCCGGCATGGGGATCCCTGAGGATGAGCAGGAAAAGATTTTTGCCATGTATTATCAGGTGAAGGATCAGCGCGGCGGGCACCCGGCGACCGGTACCGGCATTGGGCTGGCGGTCTCCAAGCGCCTGGCGCAAAGCATGGGCGGCGATATTACGGTGAAAAGCGAACCCGGCCACGGCTCATGCTTTACGCTGATCATCAAGGCGCCGGCCGTGGAGGAAGAGGTGAGCGAGGCGCAGGAAGAGGATGATTTGCCGCTGCCGGCGCTGCATATCCTGCTGGTAGAAGACATCGAGCTGAATGTGATTGTGGCGCGCTCGGTGCTGGAAAAGCTCGGCAACAGCGTTGAGGTGGCGATGAACGGCCACGACGCGCTGGCGATGTTCGATCCGGACGAGTTCGATCTGGTGCTGTTGGATATTCAACTGCCGGATATGACCGGCCTGGATATCGCGCGCGAACTGCGCCACCGTTACGCCGGGCAGTCGTTGCCGCCGTTGATTGCGCTGACCGCCAACGTGCTGAAAGACAAAAAAGAATATCTTGAAGCCGGTATGGATGACGTACTGAGCAAACCGCTGTCTGTGCCGGCGCTCACCCGGGTGATTCAACATTATTGGGATCATCAACCGGCGCAGATCCCCCCTCAAAATACGGAGCACAAGGCGATGCAGATTAATGAAGCGCTACTGGATACCGCGATGCTGGAGCAGTACATGGAGCTGGTTGGGCCGCAGTTGATTCACCAGAGCCTGGCAGTTTTCGAACAGATGATGCCTGGCTACTTGGCGGTGCTGGATTCCAATATGACGGCACGCGATCAGAAAGGCATTGTTGAAGAAGGCCATAAGATCAAAGGGGCCGCGGGATCGGTCGGGCTGCGTCACCTGCAACAACTGGCACAACAGATACAAACGCCAACATTGCCGGCATGGTGGGATAATGTGCAGGAATGGGTTGATGAACTGAAACAGGAGTGGCGTAACGACGTGGCGGTGCTGCGTGTATGGGTTGAGAACGCTGAAAAAAAATAACCCCGGCCTGAGCCGGGGTGCGCGAATATTGCGCCAACACCAGGGAAATCATTAACCTGCGTAGTTGTTTTTTCTATTTTCATCTCGCAAGCCGTTACTAGTTGTCTACCATCATACCGCTAACGGCGGGGTAAATGTAAGTCTTGTTGTGAGTTGATTCATTAAAATGTGTGATGTGGATTGGCATTTGTAAATTTAACTGGCGCGCCAGGCACCGGTCTTGATGGGGAGAATGGAGCATGAAACAGGTTGGAGTGGTACTCAGTGGATGTGGTGTTTATGACGGTTCGGAGATCCACGAAGCGGTATTAACCTTGCTGGCATTGGACCGGGCCGGGGTGCAGGCGGTGTGTTTTGCGCCCGATAAGCCACAACATGTTGTTATTAATCATGTATCTGGTGACGCTATGCCGGAATTGCGTAATGTGCTGGTGGAATCTTCCCGTATCGCCAGGGGCAAAATTCAACCGCTGGCCCAGGCCGATGCCGCATTTTTGGACGCGCTGATCGTTCCCGGTGGTTTCGGCGCGGCGAACAATCTCAGTACTTTTGCCAGTGCGGCAGAAGAATGTCATGTCGATCCCGATTTGGCAAAGCTCGTGCAAGAAATGCATAAGTTGAATAAACCAATTGGGCTGATATGCATCGCCCCTGTGCTGTTGCCGAAGTTGCTCGATCGGCCGGTGCGCTTAACCATAGGCAACGATCCCGATCTGGGTGAGGTGATTGACGCCATGGGCGGTGTGCCGGTGACTTGCCCGGTGGACGATATTGTCATTGATAATGAGAATAACGTGGTGACGACGCCGGCCTATATGCTGGCCCAATCCATTGGCGAAGTGGCGCAGGGGGTGGATAAGCTGGTCGCGCGGATAGTGGAACTGGCGAATGCGTAACTCTTCTCGTGGCCTGGTTGCGCGCGCTTTGGGCTGGTTGAAGCGCGGCGTTATCGCCGTTGTCGGCCTGTGGCTGGTCGGGATCGTGCTTTTCGCCTTCCTGCCGGTGCCATTTTCCGCCGTGATGGTTGAGCGGCAAGTGAGCGCCTGGCTGCGCGGCGATTTCAGCTATGTCGCCCATTCCGACTGGGTGTCGATGGATGACATTTCACCTTACATGGCGCTGGCGGTGATCGCCGCTGAAGATCAAAAATTCCCCGACCACTGGGGGTTTGATATCGAAGCGATTGAAAAGGCGTTCAGCCATAACGAACGCCGGCCGGCGCGTATCCGCGGCGCTTCAACGCTGTCGCAGCAGACGGCAAAAAACCTTTTCCTTTGGGACGGCCGCAGTTGGCTGCGTAAAGGGCTTGAAGCGGGTGTCACCAGCGGCATTGAGCTGGTATGGACCAAGCGGCGGATCCTGACGGTATACCTGAATATCATTGAGCTGGGAAGCGGCGTGTTCGGCGTGGAAGCGGCGTCACAGCGTTTTTTCCACAAACCGGCCAAGCGCCTTACCGCCTCGGAAGCCGCGCTGCTGGCGGCGGTACTGCCCAATCCGCACCGCTTTAATCCGGCGGCGCCTTCAGGCTATGTGATCCAACGCCAGCAGTGGATACTGCGCCAGATGCGGCAACTAGGCGGCGAAGGGTTCTTAAAGGAAAACAAGCTGGATTGATCCGTTAAAAGAGCACGTAACTAAAGGAAGCCTCCGCCCTCACCCCAACCCTCTCCCAGTGGGAGAGGGGGCGTACGGTGCACGGGTTTGTACCTCCTCACCCAGGCCTACCGGGGAACGAGCATGTTAGAGAATATTCTTCTGCAAACACCCAGAGGGCGAGAGTGAGTCACTTACTGTAAAGACGGCTTCGGGCTGCTCCCTCTCCCTGCAGGAGAGGGTTGGGGTGAGGGCTATTTCACATAGGTAAACGCAGTCGTGACATGCTTCACGCCGCTCACTTGGCTGGCAATCTGGGCCGCGGACTGCCCTTCCTGTTGCGTAACCAGGCCCAGCAAGAACACTTCGCCATTCTCGGTCGTCACCTTCACATTGGAAGATTTCACCGTGTCGCTGGTCAGTAGCTGTGAACGCACCTTCGTGGTGATCCAGGTATCTGACGACGCGGTGCTCAGGCTAACCGGCGTGCCCTGGCGGATTTCGTTATACACTTCGGTTGCGCCATCAACCCCCATGGCGATCTGTTTCGCACGGCTGGAAAGCTCCGGCGTCGGCGCCTGGCCGGTCAACAACACCTTGCCCTTATAGGCGGTGGCGACCACGCGGGCATCTTTCTTCAGTTGTTCGTCCTTACTCAGTGCGTTTTCAACCCGCGCTTCCAGCGTACCATCATCGACCTGCGTGCCGATGCTGCGGGGATCGGTCGCGGTTTTGGTGGCAACGGCGGCGCTGCCGACGACAACTGCGCCGACACAACCTTGTAACAGCAGGGCGCTGAACAGCACTGCAAATGTGGCTTTAAGCTTCATCTCAGTTCCTTAATCGTCCTGGTGAGGAAACAACGTGTTATCTATCAAATCACACAGGCAGTTCACGGTTAGCATATGCATTTCTTGAATGCGCGAACTCCGGTGTGACGGGATACGGATTTCAACATCCTGTTGGCCGAGCAACCCCGCCAACTCTCCGCCGTCGTAACCGGTAAGTGCGACGATAGTCATATCGCGCGTTACCGCGGCTTCGACCGCCTTCACAATATCACGGCTGTTGCCACGGGTGGAAATTGCCAGCAGCACGTCGCCGGCATGGCCCAGTGCCCGAACCTGCTTGGCGTAGATTTCATCGTGCAGCCGATCGTTGGCGATGGCGGTCAGCACCACGTTGTCGGCGTTGAGCGCAATGGCCGGCAGGCTGGGGCGTTCGGTTTCAAAACGGTTGATCATGCTGGCGGCAAAATGCTGGGCGTTAGCCGCCGAGGTGCCGTTGCCGCAGCACAGGATTTTATTGCCATTGAGCAACGATTGAACCAGCGTCATCGCCGCGCGGGAGATGGCATCCGGCAGCGCTTCCGCCGCCGCTATCTGGGTTTGGATGCTTTCGGTAAAACAGACTTTGATTCTATCCAGCACGTTGTTTTAATCCACGAGTTCAAAGGGCCGACCGGCACCGGTATTAATCCGCATTGAAGGCATTGGGTATCCATTCTAACTGGTTACCGGTGAAGGCCAATACATCAAAACGGCAAGCTGATGTGTCAAAACTGGCTCCGCGCCCCGCCAGCCAAACGGCGGCGGCGTGCAGCAAGCGCTGTTGCTTGCGATAGGTCACGCTGGCGGCCGCGCCGCCAAATGCGGCATTGCGGCGGTAACGCACTTCAACGAAGACCCAGGTTTGCCCATCACGCATAATGAGATCGAGCTCACCGCCACGCAGCGCCACGTTGGCGGCGATGAAGGTGAGCCCGGCGCGTTCCAGATAGCGGCGGGCCTGTAATTCATAGCCCGCCCCCTTGGCGCGTTGGCTCAGGAGACCGGAACGACCATTCCCTGACGGTATTGCAGCCAAGGGAGTTTCCTGTTGATGACGCAGTTCGGCGAAGAGGTCAGCACGCCGGTAGTGCCAGAAACCTGGAACCCCGGCAACTGGCGCATTTCAGCAAAGTGATTGGCCAATGTCCAGGCATCTATGCCCATGGCGTACAAACGAACCAGCGAGTAGTCGCTGTGGAATTTCGCACTGGCCTGCTGCAATGCCTGCGGGTTGGCGCCGGCCAACAGCGGAATATCGCTGAACTGCAGCCCTTCCATTTCCAGGCGGAAGTCCGGGCCTGCGCCGGCCTGGTAGCTGCGGGAGCTGGCATACATCGCCGGTTTGCTGCGTGATGACGTGGTCATGTCGATCATCGGCTTAATCAGGGTCAACTGCGCCTGGCTAGCGACGATATACACGGCGTCAACGTTGCCGTCCGTGGTTGGCGCTTCACTCGGCGGCGCAGGGATAGTCAGCCCGGCAATGGTCACCGACTGAGCCGCCGGCGCGCTGGTGGCAACAGGCGTGCCGGTCATGCGTATCCCACCGCTGTTGACCATCTGGCGCAGTTCGCTGGTGGAGCCAATGCTCTGTTTTAATACGCTCTGGCCGCCCAGTGCCTGCCACTCTTGTGCAAAGGCGTTGGCAACCCGATCGCCGAATGTGCCGTTCGGCACCAGCAGCAGAGGCTGGCGTTTTTGCTGTTCCCAGATGTGGTGGGCGGCGTCGCGCGCTTCATCTTCCGGCGCCAGGGCAAAGTAGCAGATGTTCGGCGTGTCTTTCGGCGTTTCCGGCTGATTCAGCGCCAGGACGTTCAGGCTGGTGGCGGCGGTGGAAATCTGATCGACTTCGTTTTTCAGCAGCGGCCCGACGACCAGCGTGGCGCCGTCTTGCTGCGCCTGAGCCAGCAAGGCAGGCAGCGGCTGGCTAGTGGTGTCGTATACTTTCACCTGGGCATTGGCGGCCTGCGGCGGTGTGATTGGCGCTGGGGCGGCGGCCGGTTGGGCCACCGGCGCGGCGGCGTTATCCACCGCCGGCGCAGAAGGGCTCACCGCGCCGTCGGCATTGGCATCGGCCGTGCTGCCCGTCGCCGCCTGCGGGGTTGCCGCCGGCTGTGGCTGTGGTTGGGCCGGCGCAGAAAGGGCCACGCCGTTTTTCCCGTCCTCAAACCCTTGCTGAATGGCGTCGGCAAACACTTTGGCCTGGCCGTTCAGCGGCAGCAGCAGGGCGATTTTTGCCGTTGATGCCTGCGAGAAGTTCATCGCCTGGGTTAATGCGGTCGGCAGGCTCTTTGCCGCCGGGTTTTGCGGATAGCGGTTTTGCCAGTCTTTTATGGCGGCCTTCAGCAGATCCGGATCTTGCCGGTTGTCCTGATAGACGTGCAGCAGATCCAGCCAGCCTTGCAGCACGTTTTCGTCAGCATTGATCACCAGGTTGTTCATCTCTTGCGTGCTTAGCCCCAGCAGCGCCTGCCAGGTTTGATCCAGGTTGTCCTGGTGGGCTTTGTCAGCCAGCAGCGGTTCCTGCGCGATATAGGCGCGGATCAGCGGCAGCGAGGCTTTACCCTGGTTGGCGGCAATCTGCGCCTGATAAAAACGCACGCGCTGGTTGGGGGATAACTTGCTGCTGTCGATGCCGCCCAGCGTGGCGATAGCGGCGGCCTGATCTTTATTGGCCAACTGCAGTTCGGCGGTCAGTAACTGGCGTTCGGTTTGCTGTGAGGCGCTAAGATTTTGCGGCAATGCGCCCAGTTGCGCGTTGGCCTGGGGCAGTTTGCCTTCGCGTAACAATGCGCGAATCGCGAGTAATTGCCAGTCAGCCTTGTTATCATCACTGCTTTGCTGCAGCTGTTGCAGATAATAATCAGAGCTGGCGCTCGCGGCGTCCTGGATATTGGCGGGCGGCGACTGCGGGGCCTGGCCCGGGCAGCCGGCCAGTAAGAAGGCTGCCACGATAACAGGCACAAAACGCCCTGCTTTGGTACGAACGAATGTTGATGAAAGCATACTGTATCCAGTGATGTTTTTTTCAAGATGCTCAATATTAAATCGGCAATCCGGATGAAACAATGAATCAACACCAACAATCAGTCATTTCTGCATCAACGCTGTACGTGGTACCCACGCCCATCGGCAATCTGGGGGATATCACCCATCGTGCATTAGAGGTGCTGAAAAGCGTTGATCTGATTGCGGCGGAAGATACGCGCCACACCGGTTTGTTGCTGCAACATTTCGCGATTAACGCGCGGTTGTTTGCCCTGCACGATCATAATGAACAACAAAAGGCGGATCAGTTACTGGCCAAGCTGCAGCAGGGCCAGAGCATTGCGCTGGTTTCCGATGCCGGCACGCCGCTGATTAACGATCCTGGTTATCACCTGGTGCGGCGCTGCCGTGAGGCCGGCGTGCGCGTGGTGCCGCTGCCGGGTGCCTGCGCGGCGACAACCGCACTGTGCGCCGCCGGGGTGCCTTCCGATCGCTTCTGCTATGAAGGCTTCCTGCCGGCGAAGACCAAGGGGCGCAAGGATACTCTGCTGGCGCTGGCAGAGGAACCTCGCACCCTGATTTTCTATGAATCCACCCATCGCCTGCTGGAAAGTTTACAGGACATGGTCACCGTCTGGGGGCCAGAACGCTACGTGGTGCTGGCGCGTGAGCTGACCAAAACCTGGGAGTCGATCCACGGCGCGCCGGTGGGGGAACTGCTGGCCTGGGTGCAGGAAGATGAAATGCGCCGCCGCGGCGAGATGGTGCTGATTGTTGAAGGCCACAAGGCGGCGGAAGATCAACTGCCGCCGGAGGCGCTGCGCACGCTGGCGCTGTTGCAGCAGGAGCTGCCGTTGAAGAAAGCGGCCCAACTGGCGGCCGAGATCCATGGCGTGAAGAAAAATGCCTTATATAAGCACGCGTTAGCGCAGCAGCCGGATAATTAATCGGCAGACGGCCACAATGCGATAGCGGCAGGTATACAAGCCGCGCCAAACCGCCTATAATCCGCGCCGGAGTTGACCAGACAGTCGCCGCTTCACTGCCGTCCCTTTGGGGGAGACAGGTGGAGGGGAGGAAAGTCCGGGCTCCATAGGGCAGGGTGCCAGGTAACGCCTGGGGGGCGCAAGCCCACGACTAGTGCAACAGAGAGCAAACCGCCGATGGCCCGCGCAAGCGGGATCAGGTAAGGGTGAAAGGGTGCGGTAAGAGCGCACCGCGCGGCTGGCAACAGTTCGTGGCACGGTAAACTCCACCCGGAGCAAGGCCAAATAGGGGTTCACATGGTACGGCCCGTACTGAACCCGGGTAGGCTGCTTGAGCCAGTGAGCGATTGCTGGCCTAGAGGAATGACTGTCCACGACAGAACCCGGCTTACCGGTCAACTCCCTCTATATATAAGTAACCCCGCACGGTTTGCGCCGCGCGGGGTTTTCTTTTTTCAGCGCCGCCGGCAGGCGGTATTACACCGGCAAATCGATCAGCAGCGCGCGCAGGGCGGTTTGTGCATGCAGGGTCAGGCGCGGTTCCTCGCGGATAAATGCCCCGTCGCCGCAGGTCAGGCGGTGGCTGCCATCGCGCGCGCCGGTGGCCTGGATCGTGCCGTGGATCGATTGCAGATAGGCCCGTGGCCCATGCAGCGGCAGCGTGAGTTGTTCGTCCGCCTGCAGCATCAGATGGTGGATCCACACCTGCTGGCGCAGTTGCAGGCTGCCCTGTTCGCTATCCGGCGAGGCCAGCAGCGTGTACCGCCGCTCCCCCAATGACAAGCGCTGGATGCGTTCGTTGCTGCGTTCCGGGCAGGCATCAAGCCACAGCTGCAGCCGCGTCAGCGGCGTTTCGCTGCCTATATTCTGTTCGCTATAGCTAAGCCCCGGTTGGGTGCTCAACAGCAGGGCTTCACCGGCTTTGGCTCGTGTGGCCTCGCCGTTGCTGTCGCGATATTCCGCTTCGCCCTGCAAGATCAGATTGAGGATATCCACGTTGGGATAGGTGCGCGGCTGGAAAGCGGCGCCCGGCGCCAACACTTCCTGGTTCAGCACCCGCAGCGAGGCGTAGCCCATCAGTTTGGGATCAAAATAATGGCCAAAGGAAAAGGTATAGCGAGCCTGCAGCCAGCCGAAGTCAGCTTGCCCGCATTGTTGTGCTGTTCTGCATGTAATCATGGCGATCGGCTCTCTAAAAGGGTGAAGTTAATGGTAAGCATCTGGACGGCGGATTGTTAGCCAGTTAATCTGGTTGGCATATTCAAATTTCCTGACAGAGAGACGCGATGGCCAGAGATCGGGCATTAACGCTGGAAGCATTAAGGGTAATGGACGCCATCGATCGGCGTGGCAGTTTTGCAGCGGCGGCTGACGAGTTGGGGCGTGTGCCCTCGGCGCTCAGCTACACCATGCAAAAATTGGAAGAAGAACTGGACGTGGTGTTGTTCGATCGTTCCGGGCATCGCACCAAATTCACTAACGTTGGCCGCATGTTGCTGGAGCGTGGGCGTGTGCTGCTGGAGGCGGCGGATAAGCTGACGACTGATGCCGAAGCGCTGGCGCGTGGCTGGGAACCGCACCTGACCATCGTTTGTGAGGCGCTGTCGCCGGCCAGCAAGCTGTTTCCGTTAATCGATAAGCTGGCGCAGAAAGCCAATACTCAAGTGTCGATTCTGACCGAAGTGCTGGCCGGCGCCTGGGAACGGCTGGAGCAAGGGAGGGCCGATATCGTGATTGCACCTGATATGCATTTTCGCTCCTCGTCCGAGGTTAACACCCGCAAACTGTATAAGGTGATGAACGTGTATGTCGCGGCGCCGGATCACCCCATCCATCAAGAAGCGGAGCCGTTGTCGGAAACCACGCGCGTGAAGTACCGCGGTATTGCGGTGGCGGACACCGCGCGCGAACGGCCGGTGCTGACGGTGCAACTGTTGGATAAACAGCAGCGCCTGACGGTCAGCAGCATTGAGGATAAACGCCTGGCGCTGTTGGCGGGGCTTGGCGTGGCGACCATGCCGTATGCCATGGTGGAGCAGGATATTGCGCAGGGGCGCCTGCGCGTAGTGAGCCCGGAATACAGCAGCGAAGCCGATATCATCATGGCCTGGCGGCGCGACAGCATGGGCGAAGCCAAGGCCTGGTTTCTGCGTGAAATCCCACGCTTGCTGGCCCGCCAGGAAAGGTAAGCGCCTGCGGTTCAGCGGAAGCGCTGGTCGCGGCCGTGCGGTTCATCCAGGTTTTGGGCCGGCCCAATCGAGATAATCCCGTGCGGGTTGATGGTGCTGTGGCTGCGGTAATAGTGATTGCGGATATGCGCCATATTGACGGTTTCCGCGATACCCGGCATCTGGTAAATATCGCGCAGGAAGCCATACAGGTTCGGGTAATCGCTGATGCGGCGCCGATCGCATTTGAAATGGGTGACGTACACTGGATCAAAACGTACCAGCGTGGTCCACAGCCGCAGATCGGCCTCGGTCAGTTGCGCCCCGGTCAGGTAGCGTTGGCGGTTGAGGATCTGCTCCAGCCGCGCCAGCGCCTCAAATACCCCATTGACCGCTTCGTCATAGGCTTCCTGGCTGGTGGCGAAGCCGGCTTTATATACCCCATTGTTCAGCTTGCTGTAAATCCAGCCGTTGAGTTCTTCGATCTCGCCGCGTAAGGCGCTGGGATAGTAATCGCCGGCGCGTGCGCCCAGGGCGTCGAAGGCGCTGTTGAACATGCGGATAATGTCTGCAGACTCGTTGCTGACGATGGTTTGCTGCTGTTTATCCCACAGCACGGGCACGGTGACGCGGCCGCTGTATTGGCTATCGGCACGCAGATAGATCTGGTAAAGAAAGTCCGCGTGGTACAACGGATCGCCGGTTGCCGCCGGGAAATCACTGGCGAATGTCCAGCCGTTTTCCAGCATCAGCGGGTGCACGACAGAAACCGGGATCAGGTGCTCCAACCCTTTCAGCTTACGCATCAGCAGCGTCCGGTGCGCCCACGGGCAGGCGAGGGAGACGTACAGATGATAACGGTCTTTTTCTGCCTTAAAGCCCCCGGCGCCGTGCTCACCGGGTTGCCCGTCGGCGGTCACCCAGTTACGGAACTGTGCTGTGGAGCGTTTGAAACGGCCCCCGGTTGATTTGGTGTCGTACCATGTGTTTTTCCAAACGCCATCCACTAACTGTCCCATTGGTTCTCCTTCGTCACGTAGGTACTACTACCACGCGTTGTCAGTCATCTGAGTGTAGCTTACCATTTTTTATTCAGCAGCCGATCAAGGCTGAATGCGCCGGGGCCGGCAACCGCCAGCACGATATAGCCGCCGGCAATGGTCAGGTTTTTCATGAACATCAACTGATTAGCACCTTCGGCAAAGTTGGTGTGGAACAACAGCGCGGTCAGCACGGTGAAGCCTGCGGTGAACAGCGCCGTCGTGCGGGTCAGGAAGCCAAAAAGGATGGCAAAGCCGCCGCCAAACTCCAGCAGAATGGTCAGCGGCAGCAAGAATCCCGGCACGCCCATCGACTGCATATATTGCTGGGTGCCGGCATAGGCATCGCCCATTTTGCCGTAACCGGCAACGATAAACAGGATCGGCATCAGAATACGTGCGACCAGCAGGCCGGTATCTTCTAATTTTTTCATCATTCACTCCAAATGTGCTAAGGACTGTTGGTACGGCAATATGCCGTTATTTCCGCCCGATAATGGCTGCGGTTGGTTGATGGAGTGAATGTTAAACGGCAATGTGTTGAGTTGTTAGCAAGTAAAACTGTTGTATTTCTTCAAAAAAAATGGACATGTAGTCTGCTAATGATAATGGCGGCAATCACAGGGGGAATACAGGAGAGGAAGCGGGAACCACCGGCGGCAGGGGGAAAAGCGAAAAGGGCCGGCCATCTGCGACCTGGCCGGCACGTTATTTCGTGGAAAGGGTTTTACGCAGCAGGCGAAGCGTGCCCCAGGCACCGAACGCACGGCGTGACCACAGGATCAGCTTGCTGGGGTGGCGGATACCATAGATAGCCACCACACTGGCGCCGATGGCCATAAATTTGCGCATGCCAAACAAGGCTTGCCAACCGCGATCAATCCGTTCGGTTTTTTCCAGTAGCACGGCGGTGTTCTGCGCCAGATCCACGCGCTGTTGCTGGATCTGGCTCAGCAGCCTTTGCTTTCGCCATTCGCGATACTGGCGGTTGTTCATTCTGCTTTACCTTCAAGCTTGGCGCGATCGAGCTCCAACTGTTTGCGCGTATTGCTCAACAGCGTGGTGCGGCGTGCCTTGACCAAGGTCCAGATAAGACCAACCAAGGCCAGGAACAGCAGCACGGCGGTGGTGGTGCCTAACGCAATCAGGCGGTATTCCGGCTCAACGGCCCAGAATATCAGGATCAGCAGGCTCATCAGGCCAAACGCGGTAAATAACAGGGTTAAGCCCGCCATCAAAATCAACTGGATGAGATTTGCTTTTTCCTCTTCCAGCTCGACGGCGACCAGGCGTAACCGCGTTTCTACCATGCTGACCAGAATGGTAATGATACGCTGGCCAGCGTCCAGGAGCCCTTTAGCGGGCCCCTGAGCACGTTCTTGTGGATACTCAGCCATTAGCGGCGCGCCAGCAGCACACCCAACACCACCCCGACGGCAGCACCGATACCAATGCCCGTCCACGGGTTTTCACGCACGTATTCATCAGCCTGGCCGGCGATCTGTTTGGTTTGATAAGCGATTTTGTCGCTGGCATCGCCCAGACGCGCGCGCGTTTCTTTTAGCGCGCCTTCTGCTTTTGAACGCAGCTTATCAAGCTCAGCTTTCGGTTTATCGGTGGAGGAGTTCAACACTTCTTCCAACGTATCGGCTAAGGATTTCAGTTCAGCGCGTAAGTTTTCTGCATTTGAATCATGTGCCATGTTCGATAACTCCTTTAACTGAGACAGACTTTCAACATAGCGGATTTTATTCGGCGGGGCAAAGGCGTGAGGTGGTTGATCTCTCTAATCAGCCCTTTTATTTTCCCTGAAAATCCCGTGAAATGGGGTTCTCATCGATAAATCCGCTGGAGTAAAAAAATTATTTCGCCTGTGCCTGTTGCAGTTCTTCTTGCGCTTCGGCCAGCTTCTTCTGTTTCTTGGCGATTTTGTCTTTATCGCCCTTTTGCTCCGCTTCTGCCAGCTCACGTTGGCGCTCGCTTACCTTATGCTGTTTGTCTTTGATGTCTTGCTGACGCTCAGCCTGCAAGCCGCTTTCGGTACAGTGAGCCTGCACTTCGCCCAACGCCGTTTTCAGGCCGGCGACGCGATGGGTATTGCCGTGCTGGTTCGCATAATCGATTTGTGTCTGAATGTCCTGCGCTTTCTTGGCACAGCCGCCTTCCAGTGCGGCAAATGACAGAGAAGAGCAGGCAAGTAAAGGGAGCGCTAACAACAGGGAATGACGCAACTGCATGATTTTATTTCCTTATTAAAAAGGTGTGAAACACACACCGGGTTCCTACTGCCATTAGGCAGGGTAGTAAAACTTAGCTCATCGGCCAGGCTAAATTCAGCATAGCCATAAATAGCGCAGACGCCAGCATTTTCATTCTGAATGAGGCGCAGCTTGCAAAATATTGCCGCTGCTTCTTAGCCCAGATTCAGCGGTGCCCGAGCAAACTCGCGCACCCACAGCGGCGGCACCGGCGATTTGCTCAAGGCAATGGTGTAGCCGGGGGGCAGGACGGCCTGCAGTGTTTCACGGGCCAACCCCTGTTGTTCCGGGGAATCCAGGCGCACCACCAGCCCATCCCCCTCCGGCGTAATGCTTTTGATGCGAATGCCGCGTTCGTCCAGGCGCTGATAGACAAAAAAACCATCCGGCAAAGACAGCCCCTGATGGTTGGCGCGAATGTGCAGTTCGCTTTCGGTACGCATCATGCGCGGCAACAGGAAGCCGGCCAGCAGCACCAGGGCTAACGAGATAATCAGCACGTGTTTCCAGCGTGGGCGTTGGCTTATCACACGCCTTTCCCCTGGCTGGCCGCCCGTTTCTTGCGCCACAGCACGAACAGCGAGCCGACCAGGCCGGCTACCAGCAACACCAGCGGCAGCAGCATCAGGCCAAACATCAGTTGATCTTCATACTTGCGGAACATCGGGGTTTTACCCAGCGCAAAACCGCATGAGGTCAGGATCAGAACCCACAGCAGGCCGCTCATCCAGTTGAAGAACTGAAAACGCAGGTTGTCCAGCCCGGAAAGCCCGGCGATGGTCGGCAATAGAGTGCGCACAAACGCCAGGAAGCGGCCGATCAACAGGGCGGAGAGCCCATGGCGATGAAACAATTGGTGCGCCCGCTGGTGGTAGTGGGCTGGCAGGTGAGAGAGCCAGCCCTGCACCGTTCGCGTATTCCCCAGCCATTTCCCCTGTATATAACTGACCCAGCACCCGGTGCTGGCGGCCACGGTTAAAATGAAAATGGTCAACGGGAAGTTCATGGTGCCCTTGGCAACCAGTACGCCAACCAGAATCAGCAGGCTATCGCCGGGCAGGAAGGCCGCGGGCAGCAAGCCGTTTTCCAGAAACAGGATCATGAACAAAATGGCGTAGAGGGTCCACACCAGTGAGGGGTTTGCCAGCGTTTCAAAGTCCTGCTGCCATAAGGCATCCAACAATTGTTTGATGATGTCCATCGGGTGTTCCTAAAACGTCATTATTGGGTCTTTCCCCAGCGAGAACGCGAATGGTCGCAGGCCAAGCGGGTTTTCCAAATTGCTGGGAATGAAGCGTCGGTGTTGTTTTCTAATGGTTCTGTTAGTGCGACACCGTCATGAGTGATACGTCAGCATTCCCCGGTACAGTGTATTACTTTCTTTCCAACCGCCGAGCCTGTTGTTCTGATTGCCGATATGCAGCGTCCAGTCGGCCAGGGCCAACCGGCTGGGCGCCGGGGCGATCTGGCGCGGCACGGCGCCGCACAGGCCCAACTCTGCCGTCAGGCAATAGGCCGGCGTTCGGAACCCGGAAGCGGACAGAGAACTGGGGTAGGAGTGAACCCGTGGTAATAGCAGCGGCAGTTTGCCAGGCGCCTTACGGCGCAAATCCGTATGCGGCGATCGGTAGGCCGGATCGAATGGGGAAAACCCTGCCTCGTTGGCCGCCAGTAAAATACCCAATGCGGCAGGCGCCTGTTTGGTTTGCGTGGTGCATAGCGTTTTGCCGGAAGCCGAACCGGCCCAGCAAAAAACAGCTATTAGCATGGCAAACAACAAACGCATCTATCCGTGTTCCGCCCTAAAGCTAAAAAGGGTAAAAAAAGTGGCCTAACTGTATCAAAATTGCTTGTTTTGCAACAGGGAAATATCAGCGGCCGCCGCAGGAATATTACACGGCAACCGGCGATCCGGGCAGGGATTGCGCCGTTTTTACATTACCTGACATTGGCCGTGGTTTCTTGACCGTTTTTTTTGCACTGGCTGATTTTTATGCGCTGGATCACATTGTAAAGATCTGTGAGCAGGAGTAGCATAAAACGTCCATTCTGTTTCACTTTATTTCCATTTTCCGTTCCAGGGTCGTTCATGGCGTTCTATTGGTTTGCGCAGTCTATTGGCGTGCTGGCCTTTCTGGTGGGCATCACCAGTTTCTTCAATCGTGATGATCGGCGCTTTAAGCTGCAGCTTTCCGCCTATAGCCTGATTATCGGCATCCATTATTTTCTGATGGGCGCCAGCGCCGCCGGTAGCAGCGCCGTGCTTAGCGCCTGCCGCAACCTGGTAGCCATTCGCACCTGCAGCCTGTGGGTAATGTGGATTTTCCTGGCGTTAACGCTGGTGATGGGGCTGTCGCGTTTTCACCACTGGATCGAACTGTTGCCGATTTTCGGCACCTCGATCAGTACCTGGGCGCTCTTTCGTACCCGTGGGCTGACGACGCGTTGCGTGATGTGGTGTTCAACGGCCTGCTGGGTGACCCATAATATTTGGCTGGGTTCCATCGGTGGTTCATTGATTGAGGGCAGTTTCCTGGTGATGAACGCATTTAATATTTTGCGTTTTCGCCGCCTGTTGCGCCGCGGCATCGATCCGTTCGCGATAGAAAAACAGGCGCCGAAGCGGCGCCTGGTATCTGAAAACTAAGCGTTAATTGTTCCGCAGCGGCTCGCGGTTCGCCAGGCGCTGCTCTTCCGCCTGGCAGACGGCCGCCGTGAACACCACGTCGGTGGACGAGTTCAGGGCCGTTTCCGCCGAATCCTGCAACACGCCGATGATAAAGCCAATCGCCACTACCTGCATCGCCACGTCGTTAGGGATACCGAACATGCCGCAGGCCAGCGGGATCAGCAGCAGCGATCCTCCAGCCACGCCCGAAGCCCCGCAGGCGCACAGTGACGCCACCACGCTTAACAACAGCGCAGTAGGAATATCCACCGGGATACCCAACGTATTGACCGCCGCCAGCGTCAGCACGGTGATGGTGATCGCTGCGCCTGCCATGTTGATGGTCGCGCCCAGCGGGATAGACACCGAATAAGTATCTTCATCCAGGCCGAGCTTTTTGCACAATTGCATGTTCACCGGAATATTCGCCGCCGAACTGCGGGTGAAGAACGCGGTAATGCCGCTTTCACGCAGGCAGGTGAATACCAACGGGTAGGGGTTGCGGCGAATTTTCCAATACACCAGCAGTGGGTTGAGCAGCAGCGTGACCAGCAGCATGCCGCCAATCAGCACCATAAGCAGGTGAGCAAAGCCCCAAAGCGCGCCAAAGCCGGTTTCCGCCAGCGTTGAGGCGACCAGGCCGAAAATGCCGATTGGCGCACAGCGGATCACCGCGCGCACGATCAGCGTCACGGCGTTTGAGACGTCGTTGACCAGCACTTTGGTGCTTTCCGCCGCCTGCCGCAGCGCTATCCCTAACCCGACAGCCCAGGCCAGAATGCCGATGTAATTGGCATTAATCAGCGCATGGAAGGGGTTCGCCACCACGCTCATCAGCAACCCTTCCAACACCTCAACAATGCCGCCCGGCGGGTTGACATCCACGCCGCTGCTCGCCAGCGCCAGCGTGGAGGGGAAAATAAAGCTGATAATCACCGCCACCAGCGCTGCGGAAAAGGTGCCCAGCAGATAGAGCAGCAGAATCGGGCGAATATTGGTTTTCTGGCCGTGTTTATGGTTAGTGATGGAGGCGGTAACCAGCACCAGAACCAGCAGCGGTGCGACGGCTTTCAATGCGCCGACGAACAGCGTGCCCAGTAGGCCGGCCGCGCTGGCGGCGGCGGGGGATAACCAAGCCAGTACGATCCCGCAGGCCAAGCCGATGATGATTTGCTTTACCAGGCTGCCCTGGGAAATCCGTTTGAGTAATTTTTGCATAATACTTTCCGGTGATGTTGTGCATTAATCCCGTATTCCCGGCAGAAACGCCGGCGGATGTTTTTATGGTGATTTGTAACTAAATATTTTTCCGGGCAAGTATTCAGCAAATGGGAAAGCTTGGAAAGAGGGGCGAGAAAATTTTGCGCTCTGTCGGCGGCATCAACGGTGAGTCACGGGGGATTTTGTGATCGTGCTAACAGAGCGCCGGGAGAGTGGGGCGGCGTGAACCGCCCCGGCATACGTTGGCTGTGCTTATTGGTTCAGGCGGGCATTACGCTGGTTTACCCAGGCATTCACCAGCAGCGTGATCGCCAGGATACCGCCGACCACGCCCAGTGAAATGGCGATGGGAATATGGAAGAAATCCATAATCAGCATCTTGACGCCGATAAATACCAGGATCACCGACAGGCCGTATTTCAGCATTGAGAAACGTTCCGCAACGCTGGCCAGCAGGAAGTACATGGCGCGCAGCCCCATGATGGCGAACAGGTTGGAGGTCAGGACGATGAACGGATCTGTGGTGATGGCAAAAATCGCCGGGATACTGTCAACGGCGAAGATAACGTCGCTCAATTCCACCAGGATCAAGACTAAAACCAGCGGGGTGGCGAACAGTATGCCGTTGCGGCGCACGAAGAAACGCTCGCCTTCCAGGTTGTCGGTCATGCGCAAGTGCCCACGCAGCCACTTCACTAACGGCTTATCGCCGATAGCCGCATCGTCTTCCTTCGCCAGCGCCATTTTGATACCGGTGAACAGCAGGAATGCGCCGAACAGGTACAACAGCCAGTCGAACTGGGTAACCAGCCAACTGCCGGCGAAGATCATGATGGTACGCAGCACAATCGCGCCCAACACGCCGAAGATCAGCACGCGACGCTGCAGATTGGCCGGCACGGCGAAGTAGCTGAACAGCATCAGCCAGACAAAAACGTTATCCACCGCCAGGGCTTTTTCAATCAAATAGCCGGTGAGGAAGGCGAGCGCCTGGGTATCGGCCACCGCCCGCCCGGCGGTTTCATTCAGGTAGTACCAGAAGCCGAGGTTAAACAACAGCGCCAGGCTAACCCACACCAGCGACCAACAGGCGGCTTGTTTCAGCGTCATGGTCTGCGCGCCGCGGCGGCCCTGCAACAGTAAATCAATGGCGAGCATCACAACGATAATGGCGGCAAAGCTGCCCCACAACCACGGCGTGCCTACGGTATTCATCATCAGTGTATCCTTAAAAAACAAAAACGGCCGGCGTCGGAAGACGCGAGCCGCTATGTGACGCTGCAAGCAAACCTCGCCTTCCGGCAAGGTCTCACTTACAACATTGATGAAGGTAGACACCTTGAACACCAAGTTGCCCGGTAACCGGGTGCCTAAGCACCGTAATGACGATTAACCGGCAATGAAGTTACTCCCCTTTGCTTAACAGAAAGTAATGCAAAATATGTCGGCGGTCAACTTTTGCTAACACTTAAGCTGCGCGCCCAACCCGGCGACAAACCCCTGCAGCAACTGCTGGCTAAAGGGGGTATCACCGGCCTGGCGTAGCTTGTGCTGATATGCTGCCTGGCGCTGCGGATGGCTTTCCGCCAGCAAGTTGAGGTAGCTCTGCATGGTGGCGCCGTCGAACTCGGGGTGGAATTGGGTGGTTAACGCATAGGGCCCGTAACGCAGGATCTGGTAGGGATCCTGCGCCGAGTGCGCCAGCACCTCCGCGCTGTCTGGCGGCTCCAACACGCTTTGCGAATGAATCAGGTTGGCTTTAAAACGCGTCGGCAGGCCCGCCAGGCGCGGATCGTGGGCGGCGGCTGGCAGCAACGTGACGTCCAGCGTGCCGACTTCCATCCCTTGCGGGTGATAGTCCACTTTGCCGCCCAGTGCATGGGCCAGCAGCTGGTGGCCGTAGCACACGCCGAAAATCGGCAGGGAAATGCGCATCGCCTGGCGCAGCCATTCGGCCGCCTGTTCACTCCACGGCAAGCGTTCAGAGACCATGGCCTCCGAGCCGGTGATGATCACGCCGCAGTATGCTTCGGGCGGCAGCGGTTGCTCGCCAGCGGGCAGAAAAACCGTTTGCAGGCGCTCGGTGGCGATATGGCCTTGTTGTACAAACATCTGCGTGAAGTTAGCGCGTTCACGCTGAACGGCTTCCGGCGCATCGCCGGTTTGCATCAGTAACAGTGGCTTCATGCTATTTCCTTGTCGGCAGGGAATGCGACGCCGGTCTGGCGGCGGATCTCCGTCAGCAGCGTGGCAACTATCCGTGAATGATCAAGCCAGGCGTGTTCTACCTGGCGCTGTTCCACCAGGCTGGCGAAGACTTCCGCTTCGTACAGCATGGTATTGATATGCTGCGGTTGAGCCAGATCCTGTTTATTCCCGCCGCGCGGCGCCAGCACCACCCCTTGGCACTCGGCGATTTTATCAATAATCAGGTTGCCTGCCTCACCCTGGATTTCGCTTGGGATCGCCGAATCGCTAACTTTGGAATGGCTGATGATCACGTCGAAATCGCCGTAGTTGAGGCCGGCGGTGCCATGTGCGTCTACGCCGCTGGCGAGCAATGTCGCACTGGCGATCACCGACTGCGGGGCGCCAAACAGCGCGACGGCGCTGGCGACGCAGTAATAACCGATGTCCATGATCGAGCCATTGGAAAACTGCGGGTTGAAGGTGTTGGGGTTTTCACCGGCCAGGTAGCGCGGGTAACGCGAGGAATACTGGCAATAGTTGATAAAGGCTTTGCGCAGTTGGCCCACCTTTGGCAACGCTTGCTGCAGCGCTAAAAAATTGGGCAAGTGGGCGCTTTTGAACGCCTCGAACAGCACCACCTGGTTTTCCCGCGCGCAGGCCAGGAGTTGTTCCACCTCGTTCAGATTGGAGGCCAGCGGTTTCTCGCAGATAACGTGTTTTTTATGGCGCAGAAACAACAGGGACTGGCTGCAGTGCAGGGCGTTGGGGCTGGCGATATACACGGCGTCGATCGTGTCGGATTGCGCCAGCGCCGCCAGCGAGTCGAAACACGCAGCGCCGGGGTAATTGGCGCCGAACGCCTGCGCCTGTTCCAGCCGGCGTGAATAGATGGCCGTCAGTTTCATTTTGCCGCACTCGTGGGCGGCGTCGATAAAGCGTTCCGTGATCCAATTGGTGCCGACAACGGCAAAGCGAATCATAGATAACTCCGGTTCCCAAGCCATGAAGATAGCAGATTATCATGCGATGGCCGCCAGGCGAACCGTGATGAGAACGTGGTTGTTATATATAGAGTTCGCCGAACAGCGACAGGTGCGTCAGGTACAGGCGCGTGTCGAACTCCAACTGGTGATAGCTGGGCTCCATGTGGCAGCACAGGCTGTAAAACGCCTTGTTGTGCTCTTTCTCTTTCAAGTGCGCCAGCTCATGCACCACGATCATCCGCAGAAAGTCTTCCGGCGCGTTTTTGAACACCGTCGCCACGCGGATTTCCGCTTTGGCTTTCAGTTTGCCCCCCTGCACGCGTGAGATAGCGGTATGCAGCCCCAACGCATGTTTCATCACCTGGATCTTGCCGTCATAGGCGACTTTGCTCAGCGGCTGGGCGTTGCGCAGATACTGGTTTTTCAGTTCGACGGTGAACTGGTAGAGCGATTTGTCGGTCGTGCAGGTGTGGACGTCCGGGTAACGCTGTAGCAGCACTTCCCCCAGCCGTTGCTGGTAAATCAACTGGCGCACCTGGCTTTGCAGATGTTCCGGGTAGCCTTGCAGGTAAGCGAGTTCGGGCATGCGTATCGGCTCTTGGCGGGCAATCAGGCGGATTATTGTAGGCGGTTTTCTCATGCAAGTCCCGCCCTGGGCGGTTGATTTCATGCTGGTGGGGGCCAACAAGCGCAAAGATGCGCGGGAATTGACGAAAAACATTTACTGCCGGGCGTTTTTAGGGGATAAACAGCCCAAATTTTATCAGTCAGGAGGGGCAATGAGCCAACTCGATCTGGGAACACGGCAACTTGAGCTGGAGCGTTATCCCCAACAGGAAGAAGCAACCCAGTTGCAGGCATGGGAAGCTGCGGATGAATACCTGCTGCAACAGGTTGATAGCCACAGCGCCGGCGATCGGCCCGTGCTGATTTTTAACGATGCTTTCGGCACGCTGACCTGTGCGTTGCACGAGCGCCAGCCTTACAGCATCAGCGATTCCTACATGAGCCAATTGGCCACTCAGCACAACCTGCAGCTTAACGGCCTGGATCCGCAGCGGGTTACGTTGCTTAGCAGCCTGGCGGCGCTGCCGGCCACCCCGGCTCTGGTGATCATCAAGATCCCCAAAGCCCTGGCGCTGCTGGAGCAGCAACTGCGGGCGTTGCGCAATGTGGTGGAGGCCGATACCGTGATCGTCGCCGGCGCCAAAGCGCGCGATGTTCATACTTCTACCCTGCAGCTGTTTGAGCGCGTGCTCGGGCCAACGCGCACCAGCCTGGCGTGGAAAAAAGCGCGGCTGATTCACTGCGACGTGGCGGATATTGTGCCGCCGGCAGCAGCGCAAACCACCGACTGGCTGCTGGACGGCACCGATATGCTGATCCACAACCACGCCAACGTATTTTCGCGCGGTGGGCTGGATATTGGCGCTCGCTTGTTTATGGCCCACCTGCCGAGCGATCTGGACGGCGAGATTATCGATCTGGGCTGCGGCAACGGCATTATCGGCCTGACGGCGCTGGCGCAAAACCCGCAGGCGCAGGTGACCTTTGTTGATGAATCCTATATGGCGGTGGCGTCGAGCGAGTTGAACGTGGCCCACAACCTGCCGCAGGATTTGGTGCGCTGCCAGTTCAATGTGAACAATGGCCTGGCCGGGGTTGACGGCGGCAGCGCACAGGCGGTGTTGTGCAACCCGCCGTTCCATCAGCAACATGCCATTACCGATCACACCGCTTGGCAAATGTTCCTGGATGCCAAGCGCTGCCTGAAGGTGGGCGGTGAACTGCGCATCGTCGGTAACCGCCATCTGGACTACTACCAGAAGCTTAAACGCCTGTTCGGCAACTGCACCACGGTGGCCTCTAACCAGAAATTCCTGGTGCTGAAATCTGTGAAAACCGGCGCACGGCGTTACTAGGCTATAGGGCCAACGCCAGCCGGGTGCCCTGTTCGATGGCGCGGCGCGCATCAAGCTCGGCGGCAACGTCTGCGCCGCCGATCAGGTGCACGGTTTTCCCCATCGCCAGCAAGGGCTGCTGCAACTCGCGGCGCGACTCTTGCCCGGCGCAGATCACCACGCTATCCACCGGCAGGCAGCTTGCCTGGCCGGCGTGGAGAATGTGCAGGCCGCGATCGTCAATCTGCTGATAGCTGACGCCGCTCAGCATGGTTACGCCGTGCTTTGCCAGGCTGGCGCGGTGGATCCAGCCGGTGGTTTTGCCCAGCCCTTCGCCCACCTTGCTGGCTTTGCGTTGCAGTAGCCAAATCTCACGCGTCGGCGGCATGTTTATCGGCCCGTCGGCCGCCAGCCCGCCGCGGTGGCGGTACTGCTCATCAATGCCCCATTCACGGTTAAACGCCGCGCGGGACTGGCCGCCGGCGCTATCCTGTTGGCTCAGGTATTCCGCAGTATCAAAGCCAATGCCGCCGGCGCCGATAATCGCCACGCGCCGGCCTGCCGGTTGTTTATCACGTAGCACGTCCAGGTAGCTCAGCACTTTGGGGTGGTGGATGCCGGGGATCGCCGGGGTGCGCGGCACGATGCCGCACGCCAGGATCACTTCGTCAAATGCCGCCAAATCCGGTGCTTGCACCTGCCGGCCCAATTGCAGCGTAACGCCCAACAGCGCCAACTGCCGGCGGAAATAGCGCAGCGTTTCATTAAATTCTTCCTTGCCGGGGATTTGCCTGGCGATGGTGAACTGGCCGCCGATCTCGCCGGCGGCGTCAAACAGCGTAATCCGGTGCCCACGCCGCGCCGCAGCGGTGGCGAATGCCAGCCCGGCCGGCCCAGCGCCCACCACGGCCAGCCGCTTTGGCGCGGCCGCAGGGTGAAGCGGCAGCTCGGTTTCCCGGCCGGCGCGCGGGTTGACCAGGCAAGAGGCGGGCTGGCCGACGAACACCTGATCCAGGCAGGCCTGGTTGCAGCCGATGCAGGTGTTGATCTCATCGGCACGGCCTTCGGCGGCTTTGCGGACGAATTCGGCATCGGCCAGGAATGGCCGCGCCATTGAGACCATATCGGCGCAGCCTTGCGCCAGTACTTGCTCCGCCACCGCCGGCTGATTGAGGCGGTTGGTAGCGATCAGCGGAATGCGGACCTTGCCCATCAGCCGCTGTGTAACCCAACTGAAGCCCGCGCGCGGCACGCGCGTGGCGATGGTGGGAATACGCGCTTCATGCCAGCCGATGCCGGTGTTGATCAGCGTCGCGCCCGCCTGTTCCACCCTCTGCGCCAGCAGTTCGATCTCGTGCCAATTGGCGCCGTTCTCCACCAGATCAAGCATCGATAGCCGATAGATCAGGATAAATTCCCGGCCGACGGTTTGACGCACGGCGCGGACGATCTCAATGGCAAAGCGCATGCGCTTTTCGATGTCGCCGCCCCAGGCATCATCGCGCTGATTGGTGCGCGCCACCAGGAACTGATTAATTAGATACCCCTCAGATCCCATCACTTCCACCCCGTCGTAGCCCGCCAGTTGGGCCAGGGCGGCGCAGTTGGCGAAGTCTGCGATGGTCTGCTTGATTTCGCGTTCGCTCATGGCGCTCGGCATAAACGGGCTGATCGGCGCCTGCAATGCGGAGGGGGCGACGGGATGCGGTTGGGCGCTGTAGCGCCCAGCATGCAGGATTTGCAGCGCGATTTTTCCCCCGGCCTGGTGCACCGCGTCGGTGATAACCCGGTGGTGCGCCACCTGCTCTGGCAGGCACAGGGTGGCGGCGCCGCGGTAGACCACGCCCTGCTCATTGGGAGCGATGCCGCCGGTGACGATCAGCGCAACGCCGGCCGCTGCGCGTTCGGCATAAAACGCCGCCATACGCTGCGGCCCGTCAGGCAATGTTTCCAGGCCGATATGCATCGATCCCATCAGCACCCGGTTTTTCAGGGTGGTAAAGCCAAGATCCAGCGGTGCCAGCAGGTGGGGATATGCGCTCATGGTTGCCTCCAGCGGGTGAAAAAAGTGCGCTTGTTGTTGTTATATACGGCCATAGCTAAGTGGTCGGATGAGATAAATCTAGCCGTTGTGGGCGGGGTTAGGCACGGCGCTTGCGCTGAATGTGATGGGGGTCATGAATCTGTGGCGCCGTTGATGAGCGATCTAGGCGCGGATACATTCCAGCAGGATGGCGAACGCTGCCGCCATTTGCTGCTCCGGCACGCAGGCGAAGCCCATCAGCAGGCCGCGGCGGCGGTTCGGCAGCATGTAATAACGCGAGAGCGGGCGTACCAGCACGCCGCGCGCGCCGGCGGTGCTGGCGATGGCGACGTCGTCGGCTTCGTCCGGCAGGTTGAGCACCAGGTGCAGCCCGGCGTTGCTGTTGAACGCATTCAACGCGTGCGGGCCCAGGTGCTGTTCGATCAGGTTGGTGAGGAATGCGCGCCGCCTGGCGTACAGCAGGCGCATGCGGCGGATGTGCGCCGTGTAATGGCCCTCGTCGATAAACTGCGCCAGCGCCGCCTGAATCAGCAGGTGCCCGCCGCGGTACAGTTCGGCGTGGGCGGTTTTCAGTTCGTGCATCAGTGGCTTGGGCAACACCACGTAGCCCAGCCGCAGCGCGGGATAGATGGTTTTGCTGAAGGTGCCGATGTAAATCACCGGCGCATCCGCCTCTAGCCCTTGCAGCGCCGGAATGGGCTGGCCGGAGAAGCGGAATTCGCTGTCGTAATCGTCCTCGACGATCCAACTGCCGCTGTTGCGCGCCAGCGCCAGCAACCGTTGGCGGCGCGCCAGGTTCATCACCGAACCGAGCGGGTATTGGTGCGATGGGGTAACGAAGATCAGCCGCGGCGCCGTAGTCGGCTGTTCGGGGGGCACCATGCCGGCTTCATCCACCGGCAGCGGGCAGAGATTGACCGCGTTCATGCGCAGGATATTGCGGATCCCCCAGTAGCCCGGTTCTTCTATCCAGGCGCCGTCGCCGGGGTTGCACAACATGCGTGTGACCAAATCGATCGCCTGATGGATGCCTTCGGTGATCAGGATCTGTTCGGGCTGGCAACGCACCGAACGTGCAACCCGCAGGTAATCCACCAGCGCCTGCTGCAGTTCCGGGCTGCCGCCCTGATTGCTGTAGGTGAGGCGTTGCGGCGTGGGGCGGCGGCTGGCGCGGGCCTGGATCTTGCTGAACAATTGATGCGGGAACACGTTGACGTCGGGCACGCCGGGGATAAAGGCGCCCCACTGTTTGGGACTGGCGCTGGCGTGTTCCAGCAGGTTGGCGCCGCGCGTGGAAAATTCGACCGGGCGTTCGGCGCCGTCTTCGCCCACCGGCATGCTGATGGCGGACAGGTAGCTGTCCGGCACGGTTTCGGCCACGAAGGTCCCGCTGCCCTGACGTGAAAACACATAACCTTCGGCCAGCAGTTGTTCATAGACGGTTAACACCGTGTTGCGGGACAGGCGCAGCTGCTGCGCCAGATCGCGTGTGGGCGGCAGGCGGCTGGACGGCGGCAGGCTGCCATCCAAAATGGAGGTGCGGATCGCATTATATAACTGCTTGTGCAGCTTATCATCGGGCTGTTCGCCCAGACGCTGCAACAACAGGTCACCACACAGAGAGCGCAATTGGATCCCTAAATTATTCGTAACTGGCACTCGATTATAGGGCCACATCCCGTGTACATAAAGGGTATTGGGCCCCGCATGTGGGCAAATCGTACAGATGGCAGTAAGCGGAGAGAACACCATGAAAAATGCAGAGTTGGATCAACGTCGTCAGGATGCTACCCCGCGCGGGGTGGGGGTTATGTGCGGTTTTTACGCCGAGCGTGCGGAAAACGCCACCCTGTGGGATGTGGAAGGGCGAGAGGTGATTGACTTTGCTGCCGGGATTGCCGTGCTCAATACCGGCCACCGCCACCCAAAAGTTATCGCTGCCGTTGAAAAACAACTGCGGGCATTTACCCATACCGCTTACCAGATCGTCCCTTATGAAAGCTATGTGGCGCTGGCCGAGCGTATCAACCAAGTGGCGCCGATTGAAGGGCCGTGTAAAACCACCTTTTTCACCACCGGTGCAGAAGCCGTTGAAAACGCGGTTAAAATCGCCCGTTCTTATACCAGCCGCCCTGGCATCATCACCTTTGGCGGCGGCTTCCATGGCCGTACCTACATGACCATGGCGCTGACCGGCAAAGTGGCGCCGTACAAGCTGGGCTTCGGTCCGTTCCCTGGCTCCGTCTTCCACGCCCAGTACCCGAACGCGCTGTATGGCGTCAGCACCGAAGATGCGATGCACAGCCTGGAGCGGATCTTTAAAGCGGATATCGATCCAAAACAAGTGGCGGCCATCGTGCTGGAACCGGTTCAGGGCGAGGGCGGCTTTAACGTTGCCCCGGCCGAATTTATGCAGGCGCTGCGCGAACTGTGCGACACGCATGGCATCCTGTTGGTGACGGATGAAGTGCAGAGCGGCTTTGCCCGTACCGGTAAGCTGTTTGCCATGGATTATTACAGCGTCAAGCCGGATCTGATCACCATGGCGAAAAGCCTGGCGGGCGGTATTCCGCTCTCTGCGGTTGCCGGCCGTGCCGAAGTGATGGATGCGCCAGGGCCTGGCGGGCTGGGCGGCACCTATGCCGGTAACCCATTAGCGGTGGCCGCTGCGCACGCCGTGTTGGATGTGATTGAAGAAGAACAACTGTGCCAGCGGGCGCAGCGCCTGGGGCAACACCTGGTGGAATTCCTGCAGCAGGCGCGCAACACCTGCCCGGCGATTGCCGATATTCGCGCTTTAGGTTCGATGGTAGCGGTTGAATTTAACGATCCGCAAACCGGCAAGCCTTCCGCCGCCTATACTCACAAGGTGCAACAAAAAGCGTTGGAAGAGGGCTTGCTGCTGTTGACCTGTGGTGTGAACGGCAACGTGATCCGCTTCCTGTACCCGCTGACTATTCCTGACGACCAGTTCAACAAGGCTCTGGGTATCCTGGGCCGAGCGCTGACCAACTGAGGAGCGATGTGCATGAAACTGAACAATGCCGACCTGCTGCGTAGCCAGTGCCTGATTAACGGCGAATGGCGCGATGCGCTGAGCGGCAAACGTGAAGCGGTAATCAATCCGGCAACCGGGGTCACGCTGACCACGGTGCCGCTGGTGAGCAGCGAAGAAACGCAACAGGCCATTGACGCGGCGCAGCAGGCGCAAAACGGCTGGAAGCAGTTGACCGCCAAAGCGCGTTCCGCGCTGCTGCAACGCTGGGCAGACAACATCATGGCGGCGCAGGAGGATCTGGCGCAGTTGATGACTGCCGAGCAGGGTAAATCGCTGGCGGAATCCCGTGGCGAGGTGGCTTATGCCGCTTCGTTTATCACTTGGTTTGCCGAAGAGGCGAAACGGGTGGACGGCGCCGTATTGCAGGCGCCGCAGGCTAACCAGCGCCTGGTGGTGTTGAAACAGCCGATCGGCGTTTGTGCGGCCATTACGCCGTGGAACTTCCCGGCGGCGATGATTACCCGTAAAGCGGCGCCGGCGCTGGCCGCCGGCTGCACGATGATTGTGAAACCGGCGGAGCAAACGCCGTTGACCGCGCTGGCGCTGGGAAAACTGGCGCAGGATGCCGGCATCCCGGACGGCGTACTGCAAATCGTTACCGGCGAAGCCGCGCAGGTGGGCAAAGTGCTGTGCGACAGCCCGGTGGTGCGCAAGCTGAGCTTTACCGGTTCCACCGAGGTGGGGCGTATTCTGATGGCGCAATGCGCGCCTACGATTAAAAAGCTGTCGCTGGAACTGGGCGGCAATGCGCCGGTGATCGTGTTCGACGATGCCGATCTGGATACGGCAGTGGCGGGCATCATGGCCTCCAAATTCCGCAACAGCGGCCAAACCTGCGTGTGCGCCAACCGGATTTATGTACAGGACGGTATCTACGATCGTCTGGTGGAAAAGCTGGTGCCGGCGGTTGAAAAGCTCAAGGTGGGCGACGGCACGGCGGAAGGCACCACGCAAGGGCCGCTGATCGATGAAGCGGCGGTCGATAAGGTGCAAAGCCACATTGCCAATGCGTTGGAAAATGGGGCTAAGATCGCCACCGGCGGGCAACTGCACGCGCTGGGCCGCACTTTCTTCCAGCCGACGGTAGTCACCGACGTGACGCAGCAGATGCGTTTCGCCAAAGAAGAGACTTTCGGCCCGGTTGCGCCGCTGTTCCGTTTCCAGGACGAAGCCGAAGCCGTTGCCCTGGCGAACGACACCGAGTTTGGCCTGGCGGCTTATGTGTTCACCCAGAATGCGGCGCGCCAATGGCGGGTGCCGGAAGCGCTGGAATACGGCATGGTGGGCGTGAATACCGGCTTGATTTCTAACGAAGTGGCGCCGTTCGGCGGCGTGAAGCAGTCTGGGCTGGGGCGTGAAGGTTCGCGCTACGGCATCGAAGAGTATGTCGAGATGAAGTACCTGTGTATCGACGTGGGTAAATAATCCCTACCGTCAGCCATACGCCGACCCATTACGCCCCCTCTTTGGGGGCGTAATGTTATTAAGGTGTGGAGGCCGCTAACGTTCAGCGGCTAGCGTTTTTACCATGCGGAAGTTGGTCAATGACTGGCCATGACGCGCGACCTGCTGTTGTTCCAGCAGTTGGAAACCGCGTCTGGCGAAAAAGGGCCGGGCGGTGATGCTGGCTTCGGTGAACAGTTGCGTTGCCCCGCCGGTAGCGGCCGCCCGCTCGGTGCAAGCCAATAAGCGTGTGGCGATCCCCCTCCCTTGCCAGGCCGGATGAACAAACAGCATATCCAGATGGTTTTGCGGTTCAAGGTGGGTAAAGCCGACAAGGGTGTGCCCACTTACTGCCACCCAGGTTACCGGGTTGAGGCAGCGTTGCCCGAAGGCGTGGCGATCCACCTGCACCCAGGCATTAATTTGTGGCGGCGTATAGTCCCTGGCGGCCACTTCGCGCACGGCGCCGGTAAATACGTTCAGCACCGCGTCCAAATCCGTGCGCTGATAGGGCCGCAGTGTATAGCGTGAATGCCTGCTATCCGTAGTCATGGTGGTGCTCCTTGCTGGTTGGTGCGGCACATTTTACGCTCTGTCTTTAACAAATGCGCGGCATCGGTGATAATAGCCGCTTGGCCTTCACTGTATTGGGCACTAATGAGCGACTCGCAAGAACTTCTGCCGGTGCGTAAGCGCCCGATGAAATTTAGCCTCTTTGTCACGCTGATGGTCAGTGCCGTGATCGTCTCGGTGTTGCTGGTGGTTCATACGCTGTATTTCTTTCAAATAAGCCATGTGACCCGCGACGGCGTCAAGGATGTGGCGCTGGCGTTCGCCCGCACCCTGGCGGACTCGCCGGAAATACAGCGCGGGCTGACGCAGCCTGTCGACAGCAACATTATTCAACCGATCGCCAGTGCGGTGCGAAAACGTAATGGCCTGTTGTTTGTGGTTGTCACCAACATGGACGGCGTTCGCTACTCCCATCCCAACCCCAACCTGATTAATCGCCGTTTTATCGGCAGTGATATTGATTCTGCGTTGCGGGGGCGTGAGAACGTGGCGGTGAACCACGGGGTGCTGGTGGAGGCGCTGCGGGTTTTCACCCCGGTTTATGATAGCCAGAAGCGGCAGATCGGTGTGGTGGTGGTCGGTATCTCGCTAAGCCAGGTCAGCCAGCAGATTAACACCAGCCGCTGGAGCATCCTTTGGACGGTATTATTCGGCGCTCTGGTCGGCAGCCTGGGCATTTGGGCGATTGTGCTGGTGCTCAAGCGGATCCTCTTCGGCTTAGAGCCCTATGATATTTCGCAGCTTTTTGAGCAGCATGAGGCGATGCTGCTGTCGATAAAAGAGGGGGTGATTGCGGTGGACGAGAGTGCGCGCGTCACCCTGACCAACCAGGCGGCCCGGCAGATGCTGTTGGGCAGCAGCAGCGCCCCTGGCACACTGGCCGACGGCAGCGGCGATTCCGCCGGCCTGCTCGCTTCGCTGCGTGAGGTGTTGCGCACCGGCCAACCAGTACAAGATGAGGAAATCAATTTTAAGGAGCGGCTGCTGTTGATTAACACCGTCCCGGTGCGCAGCGGCAACAAGATTATCGGCGCGATCTGTACCTTCAGGGATAAGACGGAGGTCAGCGAACTGATGCAGCGCCTGAGCGGCATGGTAAACTACGTGGATGCGCTGCGTGAACGCTCGCATGAATTCATGAACAAGCTGCATGTGATTCTTGGCCTGCTGCATATGAAAAGCTACGCCCAGCTTGAAGATTACATCATTAAAACCGCCAATAACTACCAGGCAGAAATCGGCTCCCTGCAGTTAAAAATCAAGTCCCCCGTGATCGCCGGCTTCTTGTTAGGCAAGATCAACCGGGCCCGGGATAGCGGGCTGCACTTAACCCTCATGGAAGATTCCCACCTGCCGGATAACGACAATGAAAAGCAGGTGGCGGTGCTGATTACCGCACTGGGGAATTTGACCGAGAACGCACTGGATGCCATGCAGGGGCAGGCCGATGGCGAAGTGAGCGTGCTGTTGCATTATCAGAACGGATGGCTCACCTGTGAGGTGAGCGATGATGGGCCAGGGATCCCGGCGGCACACCTGCAGGCCATCTTTGAAAAGGACTTCTCGTCGAAAGGCGAAAACCGCGGCGTGGGTCTTTTTCTGGCCAAGCAGCAAGTAGAGAGCCTGGGCGGTTCCATTACCGTGGAATCTGAACCGGGCGTGTATACCCAATTTTATATACAACTCCCCTGGGATAGTGAGAGGACAGGCACGTGATCAATGTTTTAATAGTCGATGATGATGCGATGGTCGCAGAGCTTAACCGCTGCTATGTCGCTCAGATCCCCAGGTTCAAATGCTGTGGTATCGCCTCAACGCTTGAGCAGGCCAAGGCGATGGTGTTAAACCCGCAACACCCGATTGATCTGATTTTGCTGGATGTGTATATGCAGCAGGATAACGGCTTGGATCTGCTGCCGGTGCTGCGCAGTTCTCGCCGCCCGATTGATGTGATTATGATTTCCTCCGCGGCGGACGTGGAGACGATCAAAAAGTCGCTGCACTATGGGGTGGTTGACTACCTGATTAAGCCGTTCCAGTTTGCCCGCTTTGAAGAGGCGCTAACCGCCTGGAAGCAAAAAAGGGCGTTGATGGATAACCAGCAGTACTATGAGCAATCGGATCTGGACCGGTTGATCCACGGTAACCAGCCGGCGGCGCCGGATACCAAGCGGTTGCCGAAAGGTTTAACGCCGCAAACCCTGCGCACCATCTGCCTGTGGATTGATGCGCACCCGGGGATTGAGTTTTCCACGGATGAACTGGCAGCGGCGGTGAATATCTCGCGTGTTTCCTGCCGTAAATACCTGATCTGGCTTACAGAAATCAATATTCTGTTCACCAGTATCCACTATGGCGCCACCGGCCGGCCGGTATACCGCTACCGTGTGCAGGCGGAACACATCGCATTATTACAGCAGTACTGCCAGTAACCGCCGGTTAAGCCGGTTTAGAGAGCCGTAGCGGATAACGCTGCGGCTTTTTTGTTGGCCGCTGGATATTACGCGCCTGACGGCGCGTTTGCGCGGTTTACGCCAGCGTGTAGCTGTCGTCAAGCAGGGTAAAATGGAACTGCCGCTGCGAGGAGAGGTGCACACGCTTCGTCTTGGTGACAAAGATCGCTTCAATGTGCGGCAGGCTTGCCGCGTAGGCCAGCCCCTGTTCAACCCCCATGCCGTACAGCAGGGTGGTGTAAATATCCCCGTCGATCGAGTCTTCTGAAATGATGGTGACGCTCAGCAACTCGTTATCAAGCGGATAGCCGGTGCGTGGATCGAGGATATGGTGATACAACCGCCCATCCAGCTCAAAGTAACGTTCGTAAATGCCCGATGTCACCACCGATTTACCGGCCACATTGATCACGCCAATCATCGACTCCGCGTCGGCGAAAGGTTTTTTCAGGCCAATCGCCCAGGCGTTTTGCTCGCCGTGCGGCGGCGCGCCGAGAGTTTGTACATTGCCGCCCAGGTTGATCAGCGCATGCCGGATCTGCTGGCGTTGTAATAAATCCCGCACCAAATCGGCAATGTAGCCTTTGGCGATGGCGCCAAGATCGATTTCCATGCCGGGTTTTTCGAGCAACACCGAGCATTCGTTGGCATTGAGGATCACGTTGGCCGGGTTGGTCAGCGCCAGCAGCGCCTGCAGTTCGTGCTGTGGCGGCACGCTGTTGCCTTGAAAGCCGATTTTCCAGCGCTTCACCAGCGGGCCGATGGTGAAGTTAAAGCTGCTGTTTTCCAGCAGGCTGACCGCCCTGGCGCGCTGAATCAGGCGAAAAACCGGCGGGCTGACCACGACCGGATGCCGGCCAGCGGCCTGATTGATGCTCATGATCTGGGAGTGCGCGCGGTTTACCGTCAGCAGATCTTCCTGCTGTTTAATCAGCCGGAAAACGGCGGCGGCAACCGGTTGGTTATCTTCGAACAGTTTGAGCAGGATGGGAGAGCCCATCAAAACGGCAGAATAGGAATAGACGCGGGCTTCAGATGGCATAGCGGGATCCTGGCTGGTTGACGGCGTAAAGAGCCTGACCCATTTTGGCGTAGGGAGAGGTGCGAAGCCAGCGCCCCTGGCGGGGCGCTGGCGGCCTGTGATTAACGGCGCGCCCAGGAAGCGGCGTTACGGCCAGCCATAGTACCGAAAATAATGATATCGGCGACGGCGTTGCCGCCGATACGGTTACCACCGTGGATACCGCCGACCACTTCACCGGCGGCGTAAGCGCCAGGGATCACCCGTTGGTTGGCATCCAGCACCTCGGTGTTGGTGTTAATCGTTACCCCGCCCATGGTGTGGTGCACGCCCGGGGCGATGCGGATGGCGTAGAACGGCCCCTGATTGATCGGGTGGCGCAATGCGGTTTTACGGCCGAAGTCTTCGTCATCCTGTTTTTCAACAAACAGGTTGTAGCGCTCCAGCGTCGCCAGGAAGGCGTGCATATCCATCCCCAACTTGTCCGCCAGTGCGCGTGGGTTGTCTGCGCTGATCACAAACCCGCGGCTGATGTATTCGTCTGCGGCCTTGTTGTTCATCCGCACCTGCTCATCAAAGACGATATAGGCGTATTTTTCCGGCAGCCCGATGATTTGCGCGGAGACTTTGTCGCGGGTTTCCATTTCATTGAAGAAACGCTCGCCCTTCTGGTTGACCAGGATGGCGCCACCGCCGCGTATTGCTTCGGAGATCAGGTATGAGGTGGTTTGTTCCACGGTCGGGTGGATCTGGATTTCCCCCATATCCACGGTGCCAGCGCCGATGTGCTCCAGCAGGGCGATGCCGCTACCGGTCGCACCTGGGTGGTTTGTGGTCACGAAGCCTGCCAGATCCGGGCGGTATTTCACCACCATTTCCTGGTTGGCGCTGAAACCGCCGGACGCCATGACGATGCTTTTGGTGTAAACCGTTTGGGTTTCGTTCTCATCGTTCACCACGCGCAGGCCGCTGACAGCGCCGTTTTCCATCAGGATCTCGCTTACGTCGGTATCCATCATCACGTCGATTTCACGCTGGTTGATATTGCGTACCAGGCCGCTAATCAGGAAGCCGCCCACCGCAGAGCGATCCGCCGGGCGGTGCGTACGATCGATGCTCATTCCCCCGGTGATGGTGATGTCGTTCAGCACAATGCCGCGGTCTGCCAGCCATTCAATGGCTTCCGGCGCGTTTTCAACGAAGCGGTGCAGCAGTGCCGGGTTGTTTTTGTTTTTGCCGCCTTTCAGGGTTTCCTGATAGAACAGCTCTTTGCTGTCAGCGATGCCTTTGAGTTTCTGGAAGCGGGTTTCCGCTGCGTTCATCCCCACCGAGGCCTTGATGGTGTTGCCGCCGATGGTCGGCATTTTCTCGATAATCAGCACGCTGGCGTCGTGGTCGCTGGCCTGAATGGCTGCCGCCAGGCCGGCGCCGCCGCTGCCAATCACCACCACGTCGTAGCGTGGCGGCTCCAGGGTGCCTTCTTCCAGCGCCATGGCTTTGCAGGATTTGGCGATGGCCTTGGTGACGGCTTTTTTCACCGCTTCGCTCTGGGTGGTGGCGCCGCTGACCGCGTCTACGTGCGGGCTGTTGGCGTCAAGAATGCGTGAGCGGATCACTTCGAAGCTGGAAACGAAGGACACATCCAGCTCTGGCTGTTCGGCCAGTTCGATATCGGCGATGCGATCGGTTTCCAGGCTGACGTTGATCAGCAGTTCGTTGGCTTCATCTTGGACTTTTTCCTGGAACACACCGCTTTTGAATTTACCGGTCGGCATGCTCATATCGCGGATCATCGCGTCCACCAGCGAGAAACGCCACAGCGGTTCCGGGATGGTCAGCGCTTCACGTTGGGTGCTGTCGATGAACAGTTCCAGCGTTTCGCCGTGGCTGATGCGATCGGTCCAATCTGGGTAGGCGATGCAGGCTTTACCCACGGCCACCAGATCGTAACCGTGTTCAATAGCTTCTTCCGCATCGGTGCTGTTGACCACGCCGCCGACGCCCATGATCGGTACCTGCGCCAGTTTTTCTGAACGCATGGCCACGTATTTTTTAATCAGCGGCGTTGCGTCGTTGGTATCGACGATGGACGGGCGCAGGGTGTAACCCATTGAGAAGTGCAGGTAGTGCAGCCCCAGTTCCACCAGCTGTTCCAGCAGGTACAGGGTGTCGTCGAAGCGGATGCCCGGTACTTCGATTTCTTCTGGTGAGAAGCGGTAACCGATGATGAAGGAAGGATCGGCATACTGGCGCACCATTTTATGGGTGGCTTCCAGCACCGCCAGTGGGAATCTGGCGCGTTTCTCACGGCTGCCGCCCCATTCATCGTCACGCTGGTTGGAGTTCGGAGAGAAGAACTGCTGAATCAGGTAGGTGTTGGCGCCGTGGATTTCCACGCCGTCAAAGCCGGCCTTGATGGCGCGACGTACCGCCTCGCCAAATTTACCGACCATCTCTTCCACTTCCTGCGTGGTCAAAGCGCTGGGCGTTGCGGCGCCGTCACGCGGGGCGGCGATGGCGCTTGGGCCAACCGGCGTGCGGCCGCCGATCAGAGAAGGTTCCACCATACGGCCGCCGTGATAGATCTGCAGCACGGCTTTGGAGCCTTTGGCCTGAATCGCTTGGGCGATTTTACGCAGCCCCGCGATTTTGTCGTCGCTGTCGATGCCGATGGCGCCTGGGAATGCCAGTCCTTTATCATCAACAAAGGCGCACTCGACGATGACTGTCCCAATGCTGCCGGCGCGTTCGCGGTAGTATCCCACCAGTTCACTGGTGACACTACCGTCAAAATACCCGGTGCAGGTCGTCATTGGCGCCATTAAAATACGGTTTTTAAGCTGAGTACCGTTGGGAAGGGTAAATGGGCTCAGTAATTGATCGTGACTGTTCATACTCATCAACTCCAAAATTTAAAAATTAGAATTCTTTAAATTCGTTATCGGACGCCTATTTTTCGTTTTATTTCTCGTCGATTTCATACAACTAATAGTATTGTGTTTTTAGTTTCAAAATTGATTACATTAGTTAAATAACTATTTACGGAGGATGATTCACGCGGTGAGATTGGTTATTATCAGTTTTAAAATAAAAAGGTTACATATTTAATAACGATTAACATTTTAATTACTTATCCAAAAACGGGCTAAATGTATTTTGTCTGAAGGCGCGAAACCGCATCATTACTGGGTTTGTCAGCATTTTATGTAATGTGTTTAGATGATCGAAATGTGTCATCCCCACTGTTTTCGGCACTTTTAGCCACAATGGTTACTTTGATGTAACGAAAAATATCTCGGTGATGACAGCCCACTTAAAAAAGGCCATCATATTTTCAAGTTAACTAATTTTTATTTTATACCGTTGTTTCTTGATCAAGATCAACTGCTGTAAATATCGAAAAATGGTTATACTAATAAATAACATTCAGATCATTTATTTCTTCCGATAGCAAAATATGCGCGTCGGGGATAATTAATTTGTCAGCATTAAAAAACTAAAAAAAGTAAAAAAATTAAAGAAGTCACAGAATGTATTCCCCCAGGGCACGGTGCCTGATGCTTTATCAAAGCAAACCGCCAAAACGCGCTGGGCAGAAAAAAAGATTCTTAACTACTTGTAGATAATGACCATGACTATTTCAATGACGATGAAATCGAAAAGCAAAACGGCCGATCCTAACGCGGCCAACAAAGCATCAAGCGGCAAGAAAAACCGCCTGATCTTTACACTGTTGCCGATAGTGGTTGCCGTGCTGCTGTTGCTGGTGCCGGTTCCTTCCGGGCTGGCGCCGCATGCGTGGTATTTTTTCGCTATTTTCGTGGGCGTCATTATCGGCCTGATCTTTGAGCCGCAGCCTGGCGCCGTGATTGGCCTGAGCGGTGTGGTGATCATCGCACTGGCCAGCCAATGGGTGCTGTTTAGCCCCGAACAAATGGCCGCGCCCAACTTTAAGTTGGCGACGCAATCTTTCAAATGGGCGGTGAGCGGCTTTAGCAACTCTACCGTGTGGTTGATCTTCGGCGCCTTCATGTTTGCCGCCGGCTACGATAAAACCCGTTTCGGCCGCCGCCTGGCGCTGATCCTGGTGAAATATCTCGGCCGCCGTAGCCTGACGCTGGGTTATGCCATCACCTTTGCGGATCTGCTGCTGGCGCCGTTCACGCCATCCAACACCGCGCGCAGCGGTGGGACGATTTACCCGATTATCGCCAACCTGCCGCCGCTGTACGGTTCCAAACCGAACGATCCGAGCGCCCGCAAGATTGGTTCTTACCTGATGTGGGTGGCTATTACCTCGGCTTGTATCACCAGCTCCATGTTCCTGTCTGCGCTGGCGCCGAACCTGTTGGCGCTGGCGTTGGTGAAAAGCATTGTCGGCATCACCATTTCCTGGGGCACCTGGTTCCTGGCCTTCCTGCCGCTGGGCGTGATCCTGATCCTGGGTATGCCGCTGCTGGCTTACTGGCTCTATCCGCCGGAAGTAAAATTTAACGACGAAGTGCCGCGCTGGGCGCAACAGGAACTGATCAAACTGGGCAAGCTGACCCGCAATGAAATCCTGCTGTTGGTGTTCGTGTGCTGTGCGCTGGTGATGTGGATCTTCGCTGCCAATTGGATTGAGCCGGCGATGGCAGCATTGCTGATCGTCAGCCTGATGCTGTGGACCGGGGTACTGGAGTGGAGCGACATTACCGGCAACAAAGCCGCCTGGAATACCTTTGTGTGGTTCGCCACCCTGGTGGCGTTGGCTGATGGCCTGTCGTCGACCGGCTTTATCTCCTGGCTGGGCAAAGAGGGCGGCGCGCTGCTGAGCGGTATTGCCCCTGGAACGGCGTGCATCGTATTGGTGGTGGCCTTCTATCTGCTGCACTACCTGTTTGCTAGCAACACTGCACACACCACGGCATTGCTGCCGGCCGTACTGACCATCGGCGCGACTATCCCTGGCATGAATATGCCGGTGTTCTGCCTGATGATGGTGACGTCGCTGGGGATTATGGGGATCATCACCCCGTACGGCACCGGCCCAAGCCCGATTTACTACGGCAGCGGTTACCTGCCGACCGGCGACTACTGGCGGCTGGGCACTATCTTTGGCGCAATCTTCCTGATTGGCCTGCTGGTGATCGGTTATCCGTGGATGACGATGATGTTCTGAATTAATGCGGCTAGCCCGGTGATGGGCTGGCCGCTAAGCTATCCAAACTTGATGCCGCCGGCGTGCTTCCCGGTGAATAAGCCAAGCCACGGCGGCCACTGATAATAAAGTGAGAGCACAATGTCAAATAAACCATTCCATTACCAGGCGCCGTTCCCCCTCGCGAAAGATGAAACGGAATACTACCTGCTGAGCCGCGAACACGTATCGCTGGGTGAGTTTGAAGGGCAGCCGATTTTGAAAGTTGAACCTGAAGCGCTCACCCTGCTGGCGCAACAGGCCTTCCACGATGCCGCCTTTATGCTGCGCCCTTCCCACCAGCAGCAGGTCGCTGCGATTCTTGACGATCCCGAAGCCAGCGAAAACGACAAGTACGTGGCGCTGCAGTTCCTGCGCAACTCTGAAATCGCCGCCAAAGGCATTCTGCCTACCTGCCAGGATACCGGCACGGCGATCATCATGGGTAAAAAAGGCCAGCGCGTCTGGACCGGCGGTGGCGATGAAGAAGCGCTGACCCGCGGTGTGTACAACACCTACACCGAAGATAACCTGCGCTATTCGCAAAACGCCGCGCTGGACATGTATAAAGAAGTGAACACCGGCACCAACCTGCCGGCGCAGATCGATCTCTACAGCGTGGATGGTGACGAGTACAAGTTCCTGTGCATGGCGAAGGGCGGCGGCTCCGCCAACAAAACCTACCTGTACCAGGAAACCAAAGCGCTGCTTTCGCCGGGCAAACTGAAAAACTACCTGGTGGATAAAATGCGCACGCTGGGCACCGCGGCTTGCCCGCCATACCATATTGCCTTCGTGATCGGCGGTACGTCGGCAGAGGCCACGCTGAAAACCGTCAAGCTGGCTTCCACCCGTTATTATGATGGGCTGCCAACCGAAGGCAACGAACATGGCCAGGCGTTCCGCGACGTGCAACTGGAGCAGGAACTGCTGGAAGAAGCGAAGAACCTGGGGTTAGGCGCGCAGTTCGGCGGCAAATATTTCGCCCACGATATCCGCGTAATCCGCCTGCCGCGCCACGGTGCCTCTTGCCCGCTCGGCATGGGGGTGTCCTGTTCGGCTGACCGTAATATCAAAGCGAAGATCAACCGCGAAGGGATCTGGATCGAAAAACTGGAAAGCAACCCGGCACGCTATATTCCAGAAGCGTTGCGCCAGGCGGGCGAGGGGGATGCCATCAAGGTGGATCTGAACCGCCCGATGAGCGAGATCCTCAAGCAACTTTCGCAATACCCGGTTTCCACCCGCCTGTCGCTGAGCGGCACCATTATCGTGGGGCGTGATATTGCCCATGCGAAGCTGAAAGAGCGCTTGGATAACGGTGAAGGGCTGCCGCAGTATGTGAAAGATCACCCGATCTACTACGCCGGCCCGGCCAAAACGCCGGAGGGTTATGCTTCAGGTTCTCTGGGGCCAACCACCGCCGGGCGTATGGATTCCTACGTTGACCTGTTGCAGGCCAACGGCGGCAGCATGATCATGCTGGCGAAAGGCAACCGCAGCCAGCAGGTGACCGATGCCTGCCACAAACACGGTGGCTTCTACCTGGGCAGCATCGGCGGCCCAGCGGCGGTGCTGGCGCAGCAGAGCATCAAGAGCCTGGAATGTGTGGAATATCCGGAGCTGGGTATGGAAGCCATTTGGAAAATTGAAGTTGAGAACTTCCCGGCGTTTATTCTGGTGGATGATAAAGGCAATGACTTTTTCCAACAGATCCAAAATGATAAATGCGCCGGTTGCGGCATCAAGTAATCCCACGATGTGAAGCATAAGTCAATAAGCCGCCTTGGTGACCAGGCGGCTTTTTATCACCTGCAACTCGAATTATTTTGGGTGTAATAATAAACCTTCATCGCCCCACTGCTTTTTACTTTTATTGATAATTATATGATGCGATAAATAAACCATTTAATGGGGATATGTTTCACTTTTATATCTTTATGCATGTTAAGTTCTTTTAGGATATTTACCATAAATAAAGTATGATGGATTTTATTTATTAAGAATATTACCCATGATTATTTTTTTATTTTTCACATTGACAATGATGCTTTGACGTTTTTTCTAAGATATTGTTTTCGGATTGTTGACTAAATTTGAATTTTTCATTTGTTTGTTTTTAGTTATTGGCCTTATCATTCTGAATATTTCACTTTTCCTCTATTGATGAACATATCTTTATCGTGTCGGCTAAGCTATTAATCGATGCGGATTGTGATGCAATATTTATTGGGGCATAAATCGCATCGCTTCAGGAAATACTCACCTCATGGCTATGAATAAGATCGTTATCAAGGAGATATATTGTGAAAATTAAATTTACAGCAGCGGCCATTGCTAGCGCGGCGTTATTATTCAACATCGCACAAGCTGCAGACGGGACGATTAATTTCACCGGTAATATTACCGATCAGGCATGTACTGTAGATACTGCATCAGCAAATCAGACCGTAAACCTGGGCAATGTAAGCGCCAAGGCTTTTGCTGCTGCGGGTGACGTTGCCGCCCCAACCAAATTCTCTATTAATTTGACCAACTGCCCGCAGACCGTTACCCAGGCCAGCGTTAAATTTGACGGCACCACCAACGCCACCAATCAGTCCATCCTAGCGCTGAGTAGCGGCCAAACCGCGACCAACGTCGGGGTTGCCCTGTATGAAGCCGACAGCACCACGCAAATCCCGGTTGCTTCTGCTTCTGCATCACAAACTATCACCACTGAAGGCCCGAATGTGCTGAACTTTGTTGCTAAATACATGGCAACGGCTTCGTCTGTCGGTACCGGTACGGCAAACTCGGTAACTAACTTCACCGTTAATTATAACTAAGTATTATTTGTAGCCTAAGCAGTTGGCTGATTACGCCAACTGCTTAGTTAAGAATATAAAATTAGGCTGGTTAATTAATGGCTAGGATAGGGAGAGTCTCGTGAGCCTCTGGAAAAAGAACCTTATTATTATGATCGGCCTGTTAGGCGTTGCCCAGGCACAGGCTGGCATCGTCGTTGGGGGAACGCGGGTTGTTTACGATGCAAGTAAAAGAGAAGCATCCTTATCAATCAGCAACCCTGATAAAAGTAAACCTTACCTGATTCAATCTTGGTTTGATAATGTTGATGACAATGATAAAAGCCAGGTCCCTTTCATTATCACACCGCCTTTATTTCGTCTGGATGCCGGGCAGGAAAATATCGTCAGGATCGTCCGCGTCGGCGGTGCTATACCGGACGATAAAGAATCAGCATATATCGTCAATGTGAAATCTATCCCCTCATCCGATCCGCACGCAGTGAACCAGCTGCAAATTACGGTCAATACACGCATTAAGATGTTTTATCGCCCGGCGAAATTACCTGGCAATGCCGATGAGGCTTTTAAAGAACTGAAGTTCAGTTCGGCCCAGGGGAAACTGCAGGCTCGCAATGATACGCCGTATTACATCTCCTTTTATAGCCTGAAAATAAACGGCAGGGAAATCGCTGAACCTGGAATGATCGCGCCTAAATCAACCCGGCAATGGCATGAGAACGCCGCGGCCAACGGCAAAGTGAGTTGGCGTGCGATCAACGACTTTGGCGGGATTTCGTCCGTCGCTGAAGCGGGTATTTAATTTTTTGAACAGAATTTCATAAGGAGCAGGTGATGCAGCGCAAAGGAGGGTGTTTCAAGAACAAAGATAAAAATTTGTACCGAATCCGGCCGATAGCCCTGATTGTTTCAGTAGCACTAAGTGCTTACGCCGCGGATTCTTTCTCTCAAGATTATTTTAACCCCGATGCTTTGCACAGCGATCACCCCGGCGTGCAAAACGTCAGCCTCGATCATTTTAGCCAGGAAGGGGAACAGGCGCCCGGTACTTACCGCGTTGATATCTATCTCAACGGGGAAATTATGGATGTGGCGGATGTGACGTTCGTTGACACCGATAAGGGATTGAAGCCTGTACTCACACCGGACCGATTAAAACAGCTGGGGGTACGCACCTCGGCTTCCGATAAGTTGCTGGGGTTGGCCGGCGGCGAGCAAATCACCGACCTTGGCGCCTATATTCCCGATGCCAATGCCAAGCTGAATTTCGGGCAGCAACGTTTGGACATCACCGTTCCCCAGATTTTTATGGATCAGCAGGCCCGTGGCTATGTTGACGCCAAACTCTGGGATCAGGGGATTAATGCGTTAATGCTGAACTATGCCTTCACCGGGGCGAATAGCCGTTACGATAAGAAAAACCGCGGTGAAGAGAATAATAGTACCAACAACTATTATCTTAACCTGCGCAGCGGCCTGAACCTGGGGGGATGGCGCCTGCGCAATTACTCGACCTATATCAATAGCGACAATTCCGGCTCACAGTGGAAAAGTATCAATACCTATGTGCAGCATGACGTTGAGCGCGTGAAAGGGCAGTTTACCGCCGGCGATGCCTACACGCCGAGCGATGTCTTCGACAGCGTGCAATTTCGCGGCGTGCAGTTGGCCTCGGATGACAATATGCAGCCTGACAGCCTGCGTGGCTTTGCACCGGTGGTGCGTGGGATTGCCCAAAGCAATGCGCAGGTGACGATACGGCAAAATGGCTATGTCATCTATCAGACTTACGTGACGCCCGGCGCTTTTGCTATCAGCGATCTTTACCCCACTTCCTCGAGCGGCAACCTTGAAGTCACGGTGAAAGAAGCCAACGGCCAAGAAAGAAAATTCATTCAACCCTATTCCGCAGTGCCGATCATGCAGCGTGAAGGCCGGTTGAAATATGGCGTGAGCGTGGGGAAATACCGTTCGCTGTTGAACGGCGCCCGTGAACCCAACTTTACCCAGGCCAGCCTGATCTACGGGCTACCGGGCGACACTTCGGTGTATGCCGGGCAGATATCCTCCAAAGACTATCTTTCTTTCTTGCTTGGCGTGGGCCACGGCTTTGGCGATCTGGGGTCATTGTCTTTCGATGTCACCGAGGCGCGCACCCGGCTGGAGCACGAAGGCAATCACCAGGGGCAATCGCTGCGTTTTCAATATTCCAAAGATATTGCTGAAAGCGGCACCTCGTTTACTCTGGCGGGCTATCGCTATTCGACCAGTGGTTATTATGACTTCACCGAAGCCAATGAGCTGGAAGCGACGAAAGGTGAAGCCTGGCGGGTAAATTACAATAAAAGAAGCCGTGTGCAGCTTAACGTCAGCCAGTCCATTGGCGACGCGGGGAATATTTATATTTCCGGCTATCAGCAGGATTTCTGGCGGCAGAGCGGTTATGAACGCAACCTGGGCGCCGGGTATAACTTCGGCCATGACGGCATCAACTACAGCCTCAGCTATAGCTATACGCAAGCGCCGAGCGGCGACGGTAACGATCAGATCTTTTCCTTCGCGGTGCAGATCCCATTAAGCAAGTGGTTGCCAAACAGCTGGGCAACTTCAACCACCAACGTCGATAAACACGGCAAAGCCGAGCAGTCGGTTGGGCTAAGCGGCACCGCGCTGGCGGATAACAACCTGAGCTATAACGTGCAGCAAAGCTATGGCAACCGCGGTGCGGGCGCCAGCGGCCTGGCATCCGCCAGCTATAAGAGTACCTATGGTGAAGTCAACGCCGGTTACAACTACAACAAGTACTCACAGCAAATCAACTATGGCTTGCAAGGTGGGCTGTTGGTTCACCCGTATGGCGTAACCCTGTCCCAGGCATTAGGCGAAACGCTGTCACTGGTCAGGGCGCCGGGCGCTGCCGGCGTACACGTGCAAAATAATACCGGGGTATACACCGACTGGCGTGGCTATACCGTGGTGCCGTATGTGACCACCTACCGCAAAAACCGTATTGCGATTGATACCGAGACATTAGCGGAAGATGTTGATATCGATACCAATACGCGCACGGTGATCCCAACGCAGGGGGCCGTTGTGCTGGCTGATTTCCAAACGCGTTTGGGTAGCCGAATTATGCTGACCTTAAAACACGATGGCGGAAATATCCCCTTTGGCGCCATGGTCAGCCTGATCGCGCCGGAGGATAGCACCAGCAGCGGTATCGTGGATGCCAATAGCCAGGTTTATTTAAGCGGGATGCCGGAAAAGAGCAAGTTGAAAGTCATTTGGGGAGAAGGCGAAAGCCAGCGGTGTATTGCCGATATTGTGTTGCCTACGGAGAAAGAGAACGCCTCATCCGTACAACGTCTAACCGCTACGTGCAAATAGGATAGGGATAATGCGTCATTTTAAAGCTTTGGGTTTGTTGCGTTGTTTATTACCGCTTTCTCTGTTTTTAGGTTACGCCGCCGATAGCCTGGCAGCGAACTGCACGACAGGGAGCGCAACCCCGCTCAATCAGTCCGTCAATTTTGGCAGCGTTTTGGTACAGCGCGATGCGGCCGTCGGCTCGGTTATCGCCACGGCGAACACTACAAATACGGCCCAGCAAGTGGCGGTGTGTACTGCCTCAACCTATGTACGTAAATTTGTGCTGGCTTATGGTTCCGGCACCGCGCTGGGCAACAATATCTATCCCACTAACCTCGCCGGGGTGGGTATCAGGATAAGCCGCGCGGGCACCTACTATGCCAACCCGGCCCAGCCGATAAACTATTCGGCTTCGGTGACGACATCGATTGTTGACTCCGCCACCGTGACGCTTGAGTTGATAAAAACCGGGCCGATCACCTCCGGTGCGCTGACAACCGGGACGGCGGGTAAAATGCAGTTTATGACCAGTTCCGGCAGCTACTTCGACGGCCTGGTCACCAACATTACCGGGGGGAGCGTAAAAGCCGTTGCCTGCTCGGTTAACAACACCAATATCACGGTCAACATGGGCGATGTTAAGAAGCAATTGTTTACCGGGGTCGGCTCAACGCCTGCGGAAGGGAGCAAGAACTTCAGCGTCGATCTGAACTGCGACGCCAGCACCAAAGTGAATATTCAAATCGATGGCACCAATGATGCGAGCAATGCGCAGGGGGTTCTTGCGCTGTCTTCCGCGGCGGGTTCCAGCAGTGCGGCAACTGGCGTGGGTATCCAGCTTTTATACAACAGCAGCCCGATAACCCTGGGGACGGCGTTCAGTGCCGGTACGGTGACGGCTGACGGTGCGTTCAGCATACCGATGGTGGCGCGCTATTACCAAACCCTGGCGACGATTACGCCTGGGGTGGCAAACGGGAATGCGACCTTTACCATGACGTATCGCTAAGCGGTATCGCCGGGCATTCAGCCCGGCGCCAGGGGGCATTATCTGGGTTGGCTACGGGCGATCAGCAACAGGAACACCGGCACGCCCAGCAATGCTGTTAAAATGCCAACTGGCAGTTCCCGCGGTGCAAAGAGCGTGCGCGCCAGGGTATCCGCCATCACGGCTACGATGGCCCCGCAAAGCATCGCACCCGGCAGCAGCCAGCGATGGCGGTGGCCGATGACGATGCGCGCGATATGCGGCACCGTCAGCCCAATAAACCCGATGGCGCCGCAGCAGGAAACAATCACGGCGGTCAGCAGCGTTGTCAGGCAGTACATCAGCAGCTTGAGCGGCCCCACCGCCACCCCCAGCGACTGCGCCGTGGCGCTGCCGAAAGACAGCACATCCAGCGCGATCGCGTGCCAGCCGCACAGCAGAAAAACCGCAACCAGCACCAGTGCGCAAAGGCCGACCTGCAGCCAGTCGGCCTGAGCAAACGATCCCAATAGCCAGAACATCACACCCCGCGTGGTATCCGCGTCGGTTTTCCAGAGCGTGATTAATGACGTGAACGCCGAAAGCAATTGTGTTACGGCCACGCCGGTTAAGACGACCTGGCTCGATGGGCCAGACAGGGAACGGCGTGCCAACAGCAGCACCAGCGCAAAGGCCACCATGGCGCCGCAGAAGGCGCCGGCGGGAACCGCCGCCCAGCCAATGCTCCAGCCGGCTGCGATGACCACGACGGCTCCCGCGCCAGCCCCCGAAGAGATCCCCAGCACCCAGGGATCGGTCAGTGCGTTGCGCGTCAGCGATTGCAATACCGTGCCTGTGAGCGCCAGCGCGGCGCCCGCCAGCGCCGCTAGTAAGGTTCTGGGCAACCGTAAAGACCAGACAATGCGCTGATGCAACGTGCCTTCCGTATCGCTCTGCCAATATCCGGCCAGCACTGCCTTCACCACCTCTTTTAGCGAAAAGACGACCGGGCCATGCATCACCGCCAAACAAAGCGCCAGCAGCAGGCAGAACGCCAGGCAACACAGGCGCAGGGCGAGGGAGTGCAACCATTGGCGCTTCACGCTACTTCCAGCCGGCAATCACGTAGTCATCAAGGAACTGCCAGACGGTACCCGTCTCGGCAAAGCCCGCCTGTTGCAGGATGGCAAGCTGGAAGTTAATGCCGGTCGGCACCGGCATTGGCCTGCCGGCAAACGCCTGCTCGCGCTCCGAGCGCAACGCCTGTAGCGGGGCGTATTTCAGCGCATCATCAAACCAGGTGTCCCAGTCTGGCGTCCCCTGTTGCCAGGCCTGTTGCTGGGTGTGTTCGTCGTGCATTTCAGCCAGGGCCTTCTGGCGGGGGCTACGTGTATCAAAGCGCTGATGATCGGCATTCATGAAGACGCCGCCTTCGACCAGCACATGGGCGATGGCGCGGTAAAGCACGGTCTGCTGCTCCGGCATCAGCCAGTGAATGGCGGTGCTGGAGACCACGGCTTGCGGCTTATCGGTGATGGCGCTGAAGCAGGCCGGCGATGCAATATCCGCGTGGATGAAATCAATGCGCTGGCGATGTTCGCTCAAGGCTTCTTCGGCCACCTTCAGCAGCAGCGGATCGAGATCTATCGCCGTTACGCGCGCCTGTGGGAAGCGGTTCAGTAAACGCAGGCTGAAGGAGCCTGGGCCGCAGCCAATATCCATGACGTGGAAATCATCGCCAAACGTCATGGCCAATACGTCAAGCACCGCGGCAAAACGCGCCTCACGATGTGCAATATAAGCGCTTTGTTGCGCGTCCCAATTGTTCAGTAACTCACGGGCTGGAAAAGCCATTTTCATCTTCCTCTGTTAATGATCGCATCTGCGATACCAGGCGTTTAAGGGCCAGAATGGATCTGACGGAGGGATCCATGTCGTAGCCCGGTAAAATGATGTAGCGTTTCTCCCGCACGGCCTTCATGCCTGCGGTTAACGGGTTGTTTTCAAGAAAGGCGATTTTTTCTTGCGCGCTGTCGCCCGGTTGGGCCCGGCGCAGATCGCCAATGATCAGCAGATCGGGATCCCGCTCGGCGATAACCTCCCAGGACATGGCGGGCCAAAGCGCCGGGCTGTCGGCGAAGACGTTCCGGCTGCCGATGGCATCGGTGAGCAGCGCTGGCGCACCGTGGCTGCCCGCGACAAAAGGAGTGCCGATACCGGAATACCACCAGAGGATGCGTTGGGCGGGCAGTTGGCGGGCCTTTTGCAGCTCGGCGTCTACCTGCCGTTGCAGTTGTTGGATCAGGTTTTCAGCGCGTGGCTGAACGCCATAGATGCGGGCGATGTTGCGCACTTCCGCAAAAATGCCGGCGAAGGTCAGTGGCGTTTGAAGCCCGCTTTGCAGCCCGTGGCAGACGCTCTCGCTAAGCCAGGTTGCAATCCCCCAGCCGGCAAGGCGATGCCGGTTGGGGGTTTCTGGGCTGTTGAACCAATAGAAGCTGCCGGAATAGATGAAATCCGGCCGTGCGGCCAGCAAGGCTTCGCCCGACCAGGGCGCACTGTCAAAGCGTGCTTTCAGCTTTGCCGCCGTCGTCCAAGGAGAAGGCGCAATGTCCTGCTCTTTGCTGTACCCGACCACGCTGATAATGGATGAGCCCAACTCCAGAGCCAACAGGTTCTCCAGTGTGGAATGGGAGTAAACAATCGTTCTCTCGGGCACACGGTCAAAGTGCCATTGCTGGCCGCAATTTGTCAGCACCAGAGAACGTGCCGGGCTGACAGCGCTTGCTGCCAGCAACGCCATGCACAAGATCAGATGCCGCATCATTAAAAGCGCATATTGACGAATGCTTCATAGCTGCGGCCCGGTGCGATCAGCATCTGCGTGGAATACGTGCGTTGCCAGCTATAGAAGCGATCGGTGAGGTTACGTACCCGTGCGCCCACAGTAACGCCCGGCAGCAGTGCGTAGTCCGTTGCCAAATCAGCCGTGATGTATTCGCCCATTTTGTTGCTGTTGGCATCGTCGTTATAGCTGCTGCCCACGTAGTGGAGCTGTGCGCCAAGGCCCAGGCGTTGCGTCGCCATGTAGCGGCCCGACAGGTTTGCCGTCCATTGCGGCACATAGCGCGGCGTTTTGCCGGAAAGGTTTTGCGTGCCTTGCTGATACTCATCAAAACGGGCATGGGTATAGGCCAGGTTGCCCGCCAGCGTTAAGCCGCTAAGTGGCTGAAGTGAACCGCTTAGCTCGATGCCTTTAGATGTCTGTTTGCCGACTGCGTGCCAGACATCGGTCTGCAGCGCATCCTGTTGATACAGGTTCTTTTTCTGCAGGTTATACACCGCCAGCTTGACTTCGCCGCGTTTGGCCCAAAAGCTGCCCTTCACGCCGGCCTCATATTGTTGCACGGCGGTAAGCGGCAGCGCGGTTTGCGCCGCGCTGATAAAAAACAGATCGCTGCCCGGTTCTTTACCCGTGGCGTAGTTGGCGTACAACGTGATGTTTTCGGTGATGTCCCAGCTTGGGCCGATAGCCGCGGTGAGAAAGCTGTAGCGATGATTAACGCTCTGGTTTTGCTGTTGGAAATTCCAGTCCATGTCCAGGTGGGTATAACGGGCCTGGCCTAGCAGGGCGAAGGCTTCCGTGAGGTACAGCTTATCCTCAATAAACAGCGCATACTGATTTTGCGTGATATGGCGGGTAGGGGCGCGGCCCGGGGCATTGCCGCTGCTAAACGGGGTTTTCGGCGGGTTGACGAGCGGCACGGTATCTTCGCCAGCAAAGCCGTTAGAGTAATATTGAAACTCGCGTTTGTTGAAATCCACGCCGGCCACCACACGGTTTTCCATGGCGCCGAGGGGCCTGGCAAGAGTAACCGTGGTGCGGTTGCCCGTTAGCTTGTCATCATGGGCGATATCCCCGAAGGAATCACGGGTGATATAGCCCGGCTGCGCCGCTGACGGATAATAACGTTCGGCGTTATGCCATTCACGAAACCCTTTGTAATAATAGAATTTATTTTCAAACGACAGTTCCGGCGTGGCGAACCATGACTGTGTTGCCTGGAACGATGTTGCCTGGCTGCGGATCCAGGCGTCTTCCAGGTTGTTGTAGTTGGTGTGGCGTAAGCTCTTATCAACCTTGCCATCGATCAGCGGCGTGCCGAAATAGGGGTCATGTGTGTCACTCAGCATGCGATCAAGGTTAAACGCCAACTGGATATTGTCGGTCGGCGTTAGCAGCAGGGCGGCGGTTACCCGCTGCGGGCGCTGGCGCTCGCCTTCAACCTGGCTACCCATGCTGGCTGCGCTGATATCCACGAGGCCGGCCGCCAGTTTATCTATCAGCGCACCGCCCGCCCCGAGATGGGCGCGATGGCTGGCGAAACTCGACCAGGCGTAATCCAGCTCGACGGGCTGCGCACTGAATGATGCCCGGCGGGGGATCAGGTTAATGCTGCCGCCGGCCGAACTCAGGCCGTTGATGACCGAACCCGTGCCGTACAGCACATCGATATTTTCATAATGCACCGGATCGCCGCCCTGGATGGTGCTGCCAGGGACTTCCACGCCATCATAAAGCCAGGAAACCGGCATAAACCCCCGCAGGGAAACGCTGTTTGACTGGGTGGGGGAGGTGGTGCCGGATAACCCTGGGGCGGTTTCGACAACCTCCGTCAGCGTGCGTTTACCTTTCGCCGCGAAGGTTTTTTGGCTGATGGTTTCGGTATGGCGCGGTATTTCTTTATCGGTTAATTCCAGCCTGGAGCTGGACCCCACGGCCAGCATGCCTGAATCAGAAGCGGCGGGATAGCTGCTTGCCTCTGTACTGGTGACCACCAGTGTTTCTGTGGCTGTGGTAGCAAAAGCATTCGGTGCCAGGCTGATTGCAACAGTAACTGCCACCAAAAATAGGGGTAATTTCATCGTTGTCGTTTCCCGAGGTAAAAATAAATTGTGCAATGCCATCGATCCGTGGAGTAATACGGAACATAGCAAGACTAACGCCAGTGCAGGAATAACCATTTGGTGTTTTTTTATATTTAAATTGAAATTTATTGGTGTGGTAAAAATAAATATCCCTCACCAATTTCTTTATTATTATGTTGTTTTTATTGTGTTTTTTTTGATTAACTTAATGCTTTTAGCGTTGTTATACTCGTCAATAAACCGTTAGATTAATATCTTGCTCACTTTTCTTCAGGCATGAATATATTTCTTGGTATACTGATATAACCGCAAGTTATCATGAATGAAAATCTGTTTTAATGGCAGATGTATACGCAGATCAGTAAACATAATCTTTTATTCTTAAGTGAGGAAAATATTACCCTGCTGGGGCGAATTCTGGAATTCGCTCACCGTTTTTTTTCAGTCATAAATACCATAAATGTTTTTTCGTGGGCGTAATTAACCCGTTTATTTATATGGCTTATTTTCCTCATTTCCGCGCCAGATAAATGTTGCTGTTTTTAGGCTCTGCCTGGCTGCGCTGATGTCTACGCGTACTCTATCGTGCAGCGTACTACTTGCCTGGGCCTCGGTCCCTGGCAACATTGGGTTTGGGTAGCCGTTATCTCGCCCGGCCTGCGATAGGCATCGACGGAGGAGATGATTTTGTTATGTTATATAGTAACGCAATAGCGAGTGTATCAAGATACGCTCGAATACGGGAATACCTCATTTGGGGTATTTGGTTGTGAGTAAGACAGCGGTGGTGGGTTGAACCGCAATCTCACCACTTGCTCATCAATGGACTGATATACCTTTCATACTTCAAGTTGCAGGTGATAAGTCTGAAAAATGTGAGAATACGTAAAGCTGAATATGTCTTTTATTCCAGGCGGGCGATGCGCGATCTGGCCTCGTCAAGGTGGCGATGTAATGCCTCAAGGCATGGGGCGAACCTGGCGGAGAAGCGGTCGCAACCGCTGGCTATCGCAAAGAAGTTCTCAGCCAAGTTTAGCGCTTCCCGCCAGGTATCCCCGCTGATCACGTCCGGCAGTGACGCCGGCCGAAGCTCGTTTACGATTGCGCCACCCGTTCTGGGAGCAAACCCCATAGGCAGAATGTCGTAGGCCGGCGCGAGGTGATATGGGCGACCGTGGCGACTGATGAACGACAGGTTACCGTGGTGCATGTCGGTATTGCCGATCAGCGCTCCGAATGCCCAAAGCCGAGCGCTGCCGGCGGCGGCCTCTGGCTGGACATGCCTTTGCGTGACAAGGTTCTTGACCAGAACAGGCCAGGAGGCTCTGGCATTGCCGACAAACTCTGCATCAAGCGCCCGCAGCGAGAAGACGCCGATACGCCCCAGTTGGCCAACGCGATCGAAGCGGGGCACCTCAAGGAATCGCTGGCCACCAAAATCAAATACCTCTGTTTCTACACCAAGCACCCTCAGCGCCAGGTGTTCGGCCTGCAGAAGGTCGCGCCAGCGTTCGCTAACCGGGTTATCGTCCGGGGCCGAGAATTTCACTAACACATGACCACGTTCTGTATAGGTGCAGAATTTCGGCTGTTCACCTCCTGCCGATGATCCTGGCGCCTCACCGGCACCAGCCGCCAGCGCCAGCGCGGGGTACGTTGTGGCGCGCTCAACTGGGGTAGGTTCCGGCATCGCCAGGAAACGCTCTCGTGCCTGCTCCCCTATCAGTAGGTTGCCGATAGCATCATGACCCTGTGTGAGCAACGCCCTAACCACGTCTGCGTCTGCCCATTCATCTGGATTTGCCGGCAGGCCTAGCTCGGCCGCATACGTCGATGCGTAGGCTCGCCCGAGATACCCCTGTGGCCGCATGTCAAACAGCCACCACGGCAGCCCGTCGCTATAGAGACTCACGTTGTCGGTCTGCATCATGACAAATCCGTTCGGACGAACCGGAATGAGCTCGCCAAGAGACGTAATACGCCCTTCATCGGTGATGCGGTAAATAGGTGCAGACCTGAATCCGCGATAGGTATCACGTAAGGCGTATTGAATAGATGGACCCGCCCCGATTCGAACGACGTCATCGCCAAGAACCTTCAATGCACGGGACATCGTTGGCTGACTAATATTTAATATTTCAATGAGTTGCCTGGTTGGCATCGGCCCCTGGCTGAGCAACTGGCGTATCGTGTCGGAGCGAGTAGGCATCATGTTGAATCACTTAATGAATAGATAGGTGAATACATACTCTATCAGTTGAATTGTAGCCAGTCACCCGCGGGAGGGCGCAGATCAGGCGATCATTCAACCCACGGTTCATTTCTTTGCCCTGTATCGTTTGCGATAGCCCTGCTTGCGGGTATTATTTTGCGTACTGCATTCTAAAATTGAATTTTTGCCTGTGCACATTTGCACTATGGCGGCGATCTCTTCCGAGGGCTTCATGACTAACACTAACTTCTCTCAAACGGCTGCGTTTATCTGGTCGGTGGCTGACTTGCTGCGCGGTGATTTCAAACAGTCTCAGTACGGGCGCGTGATCCTTCCCTTTACGCTTTTGCGTCGTCTTGAGTGTGTGTTGGCGGAGACCAAAGACGCGGTGGTGGCGAAATATGATGAATTAAAAACCAGCCCACTGCCTGAAGATGCCAAAGAGAAGTTTCTGCTGCGCGCCAGCGGGCTTTCCTTCTTCAACACCTCGAAGATGGATCTGGGCAAGATGGGGCAGAACGACATCAAAGCCAACCTGGAGAATTACGTCCAGTCGTTCTCACCGGACGCGCGGGAAATCTTCGAGCACTTCAAATTCAGTGAGTTCGTCGGCCTGCTGGAAGACGCTAACCTGCTGTTTAAAGTGGTGAAGAAATTTGCCACTACCGACCTAAGCCCGAAAGCGATTTCCAACTATGAAATGGGCCTGGTGTTTGAAGAGCTGATTCGTCGTTTCGCGGAAAGCTCCAACGAGACCGCCGGTGAGCACTTTACCCCACGCGATATTGTGGATTTAACGACGTCACTGGTATTCAGGGATGATGATGATGCGCTTTCCAAAGACGGCATCATTCGTACCATTTACGACCCGACGGCCGGGACCGGCGGCTTTCTCTCTTCGGGCATGGAATACGTTTATAAGCAAAACCCAAATGCGGTGATGCGCGCCTTTGGTCAGGAGCTGAACCCGGAATCCTACGCTATCTGTAAAGCCGATATGCTGATCAAAGGTCAGGACGTCAGCCGTATTAAGCTGGGTAACACCCTCTCGAACGACCAGTTGCCGTTGGATCAGTTCGACTACATGCTCTCTAACCCGCCGTTTGGCGTGGATTGGAAAAAGATTGAAGGTGAGATTAACGACGAACACACGCAGAAAGGCTTTAACGGCCGCTTTGGCCCGGGCCTGCCGCGTGTTTCCGACGGCTCGCTGCTGTTCCTGATGCACCTGATCAGCAAAATGCGCGACAACCACAACGTGGATGGCACCGTGAGCAACGGCGGGCGTATCGGGATTATCCTTAACGGCTCGCCACTGTTTACCGGCGGGGCGGGCAGCGGTGAGAGCGAAATCCGTCGCTATATCCTCGAGGCCGACCTGCTGGAAGGCATCGTCGCGCTGCCAACGGACATGTTCTACAACACCGGCATTGCCACCTACGTTTGGATCCTCTCCAACAAGAAAGCCGCTGTGCGTAAAGGCAAAGTGCAACTGATTGATGGCACCAACCTGTGCGGCAAAATGCGTAAATCGCTGGGTTCGAAGCGTAACCTGATGGGCGAGGACGATATCAAGCTGATCACCCAGACCTTCGGTGATTTTGAAGCGGTGGATGCCACAACCCTGGAAGAACTGGGTCTGGAAAAGGCTGCCGAGCAAAAATCTAACCGTGGCCGTCAGCCTGCCACCGCTAAAACCGAAGTACCGAAAACCTTCGCCAGCAAAATCTTTAACAGCACCGACTTTGGCTATCGCCGCCTGACCATTGAGCGCCCGCTGCGGTTGTCCGCCCAGTTGACGGATGAAGCTGTTGCCAGCCTGCGCTTTGCGCCGAAGCCGTTTAATGCGCCGATGGAACGCCTGTATGACGAGTTCGCATCCCAATGGCAGGAGGAAAACTACGGTGACTTCTCCGGGCTGGAAGCCGAAGCCCGCGCCATCATCAAAGCCGAGTTTGCCGAGCTGAAAGAGAAACAGATTAAAGACCTGCTCGACAGCAAGCTGTGGCTGGCGCAGCGCGGGTTGATGGAAAAAGCGCAGCAGATTCAGACGGCTCTGGGTACGCAGGCGGGTGGTAAAACGCGGGTGAGCAATGACTTCAACCAGTTCCTGCTGACCCTGAAAGGGGCCATCAAAACCGCTGGCGTGAAGCTGGACGCCAAAGAAAACAAGCAGTTTGTCGACGCCATCACCACCAAAAACCCGGATGCCGAACCGGTGGTGAAGAAGGTGCTGAAAGAAACTGCCCAGCCGCTCTATGGCGCGTTTGAATACAAGGGCAAGGTTGTTGAGTTTGAACAGGACGGCGAGCTGCGCGATAACGAGAACGTGCCGTTGAACCCGGCAGTGTCCACCAGCGATCTGATTGAAAACTACTTCAAAGCGGAAGTGCTGCCACATGTGAATGACGCGTGGATCAACGCCGATAAGCGCGATGTGAAAGATGGTGAAGTGGGGATTGTTGGTTATGAGATCCCGTTTAACCGTCATTTCTATGTCTATCAGCCACCGCGCCCGTTAGAAGAAATTGATGCTGATCTGGATGCTGTCAGCGCCGAAATTATGAAGCTGCTGCAGGAGGTACATTCCTGATGGCTAAGTATAAGGCGTATCCGGAGTATAGGGATTCTGGGGTTGAGTGGTTGGGAGATATTCCGGGTCACTGGAAAACCATATCTATATCCAGGTTGTTTTCCCGAATTAAGCGAACCGGATATACAGAGAAAGAATTGCTCTCTGTATACCGGGACTATGGTGTCATACCAAAATCTAGCAGGGATGATAACAATAATAAGCCCTCAGAAGATTTATCCCCTTATCAGTTGGTTCAACCAAATGATTTGGTCATGAATAAAATGAAAGCCTGGCAGGGATCAATCGCAATTTCAGAGTATGAAGGAATAGTTAGTCCTGCGTACTTTGTTTACCAACCCAATAACTCTCTTTTTGAGTTAGCGCATCCAAAATATGTGCATTATCTGCTTCGTAACCCCATCTATGTCACCCAATATTTGAGTCGTTCCAAAGGCATACGAGTAAATCAGTGGGATTTAGATCCTGATGAGTTTAGAAATATTGAACTTCTGCTTCCTGGCAAGGTTGAGCAGGAAAAAATATACAGCTTCCTAGATCACGAAACCGCAAAAATCGATAACCTGATCGAGAAGCAACAGCAACTGATTGAACTGCTGAAAGAAAAACGACAGGCGGTGATTAGCCATGCCGTCACCAAAGGGCTAAACCCTGATGTGCCGATGAAAGATTCTGGTGTTGAGTGGTTGGGGGAAGTGCCGGAACATTGGGAACTCGTACCACTTAAATACTTATGCAATTTTAGTGGGGGGGGCACTCCTACAAAAGATAACTTATCTTATTGGCAAGGGGGGACTGTTCCATGGGTTTCGCCAAAAGATATGAAGTCTTTTTGGATTTCAGAAACTCAAGATCATGTTACACCAAAAGCAGTAAGTGAATCTTCAACAAACTATGTTGAAGAAGGTTCATTGCTCATGGTCGTTCGTTCTGGAATTCTTCAACGAAATATTCCTGTGGCTATAAATATCGTAAAAGTTACGATGAATCAGGATATGAAAGCGTTAAAATTCAATGAAAGAATGAAAGCTCATTATGCTGCGTATTTTATCAACGGAAACGTCAATTCTTTGTTGTTAGAATGGACAAAAGAAGGTGCTACAGTAGAAAGTATTGAGCATGAGTATCTTGCCAATGGCTTGATCCCGGTTCCCCCTATTGATGAGCAGCATTCGATAATTAAGAGCGTTTCAGATCAAATGAAACGCTTTGAGACATTGGAAGAAAATGCGTTAAAAGGTATCCGTCTCCTCCAAGAACGCCGCACCGCCCTGATCTCCGCCGCCGTCACCGGAAAAATCGACGTCCGCGATTGGGTTGCCCCCGACACGCAGGGCGTTGAGGAGCCACAGGAGGCCACCGCATGAGCATGGACAGCACCAAAGAGTTGATTTTCCAGGATGAAATCATCGCGCAGATGATCGATCGAGGCTGGGTTCGTGGCAAAACGGACGGCTACGATCGCGAACGTGCGCTGTACTCGCAGGATGCGCTGACCTTTGTGCAAACCACCCAGCCGCAGGAGTGGGAGAAGTTTGCCAAAATTTACCCTACCGATACCGAGCGTCATTTCCTCGATGCGCTGGTGGCGCAGCTTAAAAAAGCGGATATCAACGCCACCGACATGCTGTCGCGCACCTACGGCACCCTCGGCGTACTGCGTCATGGCATCAAAAGCCATAACGCCCGTTTTTCCCTGTGCCAGTTCAAACCGGAGCATAACCTCAACCCGGAAACCCTTGCGTGCTATCAGCAGAATATCTGCCGCATTGTGCCGGAGCTGGTTTACAGCCCGCACGCCTCGAAAGATGTGTTTGAAGAGTCGGGCATAAAAACCAAAAAATGGCGTATCGACCTAGTGCTGTTCGTCAATGGCCTGCCGGTGGCAACGCTGGAGCTGAAGTCTGAATTTAAGCAGACGGTGCAAAACGCCATCACGCAATATAAGAAAACGCGTTTGCCGAAGGACCCCGGCACCAATAAGCCTGAACCGCTGCTGACTTTTAAACGCGGTGCGCTGGTGCACTTTGCTGTCAGCCAGTACGAAGTGTTTATGGCGACCAAACTCGAGGGCGATAAAACCATCTTCCTGCCGTTTAACAAAGGCACCCATGACGGCGGCGCGGGGAATGATATCCCGGAAGATGCCAACGACTACGCCACCAGCTACCTGTGGAATGAGGTGCTGCTGCCGGACAATCTGCTGAAAATTCTCGCCAGTTTTGTGCATCTGCAAATCGTCGAAAAAGAAAACGCTATTGGCCTGAAGTACAAAAGCGAGAGCCTGATTTTCCCGCGCTATCACCAGTGGGACGTAGTGAATAAACTGATCACCGCCGCAACAGCAGAAGGGACCGGCAATAAATACCTGATTCAGCACAGCGCCGGGTCGGGCAAATCGAACTCTATCGCCTGGACGGCCCATCAGCTTTCCCGCCTGTACGATGAAAATGGCGAGAAGCAGTTCCACTCGGTGATTGTGGTGACGGACCGCACCGTGCTGGACGATCAGTTGCAGGACACCATCTATCAGTTTGAACATCAGGACGGCGTGGTCGGGCGTATCAATAATAAAGAGGGCGACGGCTCTAAATCGGAGAAGCTGGCGAGCGCGCTGGAAAACTCGCAGCCGATTATCATCGTCACCATCCAGACTTTTCCGTTTGTCCTGAAGGCGATTGAAAACAGCGTCAGCCTCAAGCAGCGTAAATATGCGGTGATTGCCGATGAAGCGCACTCCTCGCAGAGCGGTTCTACGGCGCGTCAGCTGAAAGAAGTGCTGATGACCGAAGAGACGGATGACGATGTGGAGATGTCTTCCGAAGATATTCTGGATGCCACCGTCGCCGCGCGTAAAGGCAGCAACAATCTCAACTATTACGCCTTCACCGCCACGCCGAAAGCCAAAACCCTGGAGCTGTTTGGCCGTCGTCCTAATCCGCTGGAACCGGCGTCAAAAACCAACAAGCCGGAGGCGTTCCACGTTTACTCCATGCGGCAGGCCATCGAAGAGGGCTTTATTCTTGATGTGCTGAAGAACTACACCAACTATAAAGTGGCGTACAAGCTGCTGCAAAAGCTGAACGACCCTGACCGGGAAGTGGACAGCAAAAAAGCGAAAATCAAACTGAACCAGTGGGTCTCGCTGCACGATCATAACGTATCGCAGAAAGTGAAGGTGATTGTTGAGCACTTCCGCAAGCATGTGATGCACTTACTGGCCGGCCAGGCGAAAGCGATGGTAGTGACCAGTTCGCGTAAGGCGGCGGTGCGCTACAAGCTGGCGTTTGATAAATACATCGCCGAGCAAAAGTACGACAAGATAAGCGCAATGGTGGCGTTCTCCGGGGAAGTTGAATTCCATGAAGATGACTACAACAGCCTTGCGCTGCTTAATCAGAAGTTTACCGAAATCAACATGAACCCTGGCCTGAAAGGCCGGGATATGCGTAAAGCGTTTGATACCGACGACTACCAGGTGATGCTGGTGGCCAACAAATTCCAGACCGGTTTTGACCAGCCCAAGCTGTGCGCCATGTATGTGGATAAAAAACTGGGCGGCGTGGAGTGCGTACAGACGTTGTCACGCCTGAACCGTACCTATCCGGGGAAGGCACAGTCCGGCACGTTTGTGCTCGATTTCTACAACGAACCCGATGAAATTTTGGGGGCTTTTCAGCCGTACTACCAGACAGCCGAACTGACGGATGTCAGCGATCCACAGCTTGTTTTTGAGCTTTATGAAAAGCTGCGGACCAGCGGCATTTTCCTGTGGAACGAAGTGGAGCAGTTCTGCGAGGCGTTCTTCAGCAAAAACAAATCCAACGCCGCCATTAGCAATATTTGCAAACCTGCGGTGGAGCGCTGGAAGCATCGGTACACCTCGGCGATTGATGCTTACGTGCTGGCTAAAGAGATGTTTGAACGCACCAAGAAAACCGGCGATGTTGTGCTGATCACTAATGCGGAAAACAACTTCAAAGAGTGCGAGAAAGAAAAAAGTAAGCTGGATATCTTCAAGAAAGATCTCGGCAGCTTTGTCCGCTTTTACGAGTTTATGTCGCAAATCGTCGATTACGACGACAAGAACCTGGAAAAGCTGAGCCTGTTTGCCCGCCACCTGCGTCCGTTGCTGCATGAGCAGCACATCGAAGACGATGAGATTGATTTAAGCAACGTGGAGATGAGCCATTATCGCCTGTCGAAGCTCCACGAGCAGCATCTGAAGCTGCAAGAGGATGCAGAAGATTACAAAATCAAACCGGGTAATGATGTCGGAACGGCGAAGCCGAAGGACAAGAAAGAAGAGTTTCTGTCAAACATCCTGTCCCGTCTTAATGAGCTGTTCGTTACCGATAATCTGACCGATAAAGACATGATCAATTACGCCTTCGCGGTGCGCGACAAGCTGTCAGAAAACCAGGCGGTGATGACCCAGATTGCGAACAATACGCGCGAACAGGCGATGCTGGGCGATTTCCCGAAAGCCATTGATGATGCCGTCATGGACAGCAACGACGCCCAGCAGGATATGATGATGCAGTATCTCTCTAATCCTGAACTGGCGAAAGGCTTTGCCCGTGTGGTGTTTGATATGTTGAAAGGGGCTTAACACTTTTTCATCAAGGAGTGGTGTAGGAAATGCTGAATTCTCTGGAGATATACCAGGCGTTGAATGAATTGGGTTACCGGCTTGAGGCTGGAAAATTCGAGCCAAGCTATGCCTCCGAGCATGCGCTTGGCAACGGAAAGTATCTGTATGTCAAACGTAAGCAGGATGGCGTTGTTAGTAAAAGCCCATTGGTTCTTGCGCCAGAAACCCTTGCCTTACGGGCGGAAGTCGATCGTATTGCTGGGATTCACTGCCTTTGGGAAAAAGTAAAAAGCACCAGTTACCGCCGTTACCCGAAAGACAATGGGATGTCGCAATATGGTTTTGCGGCCGATGTTGAATCGCCTGAGGCTCTGCAAAAACTAGTGACATTACTGTGCGGCGCTCGGTCGTCAGCAGCCTTTTCCGACATGACGCAAGATAACGAAAATAAGGAACAGCCCATGATATTTCCTTTAAACCAGATCCTCTTTGGCCCACCAGGCACAGGTAAAACCTACGCTACCACCGAAATGGCGGTCAGAATTGCGGATAATGCGTGGTATCAACAAGCGACGCAGGAACATCATGGCAGTGACCTACGGGAGCGGGTGAAAGAGCGCTATCAGAAGTTGGTAGAAAAGCAGCGCATTATGTTTACTACTTTCCACCAGAGCTTCTCTTATGAAGACTTTATTGAAGGGATCCGCGCTACCACTGATGAAAGCTCGGGTACGCTTCGCTACGAAGTTGTCGATGGTATTTTTAAACAGCTGTGCCTGAATGCCAGGGTAAAGGTTCAGGGGAGTGCAACGCAACCTATCTCCCTCGAAGGGCGACGTATCTGGAAAATGTCTTTGGGAAATACCATGGAGGGAGAAGGGGATGTTTATGAGGAGTGTCTGGCGAACAATTATGTCCTGTTAGGTTGGGGAGAGGATATTGATTTCAGTAATTGCTCAACCTATAAATCAGTTAAAGCACGAATAGTATCAGAGCAAAAATCATCGGAAGGCACCAGTAATTATATGGGTACTGCCGTGAATACGTTTAAAAATATCATTAAGAACGGCGATGTAATTATTGTATCTGATGGGAATCATAAGTTTCGTGCGATTGCTGAAATTACGGGGTAAGTATAGTTACTTACCTAATGATGAGCGTAAATATTATCATCAAATGCGTTCGGTTAAATGGTTAAGAACATACACCCCAAGCCTTCCTAAAGAGCAAATCTTCACTAAGTCGTTATCTCAGATGACACTGTATGAGCTGCAGGATACAACGATTGATCGTGAAAAATTGACTCAACTGTTAGCCCCTGTTGACGATGCCGATAGTCAGGATCTTCCACATGTTCTGATTGTAGACGAAATCAATCGCGGCAATATTGCCCGGATCTTTGGTGAGCTGATTACGCTTCTGGAGCCAGACAAACGGCAAGGGGCAGACGATGAACGATCGCTGATGCTTCCCTATTCGAAACAAACATTTTTAGTACCGAAAAATGTTTTTATCATTGGAACGATGAATACTGCTGATAAATCGCTCATTCAAATGGACCTGGCGTTAAGACGGCGTTTTAGCTTTACAGAAATGCCTGCGCGGCCGGATTTGCTGGCTGGGATTAGCGCATTTGGAGTCGACGTCGAACAGTTATTAACACGTATTAATCAACGTATTGAAGCGCTGCTGGATAGTGAGCATATGATTGGCCACGCTTACTTTATGCCTTTAAAAAATATAGAAGGCAACGCTGAGCGCGAGGCTTGTCTTGCTAGCATATTTCAAGGAAAAATCATTCCATTGCTGCGAGAGTATTTCTTTGATGACTATGAACGCATGGGTTGGGTGCTTAATGATTCTGTGAAAGCTAAAGAAAACCGTTTTATCCTGTTACAACGGGCAGCGCAATTACCGTCATTTTCTGAACTATTCCCGAAAGATATTGCAGGCAGTTTATCTGACAGGCGTTTTCGCATCAATGAACGTGCATTTGTGTCGGCGGAAGCTTATCAGGGTATCGTCGCATGATGATTCAGGTTCGGGAATATGCTTTGTTAACCTGTGATACTTCTCAACCAGCCAGTATGGATTTGGGGATTGTCTCTGAGGCAACCTTTTCCTGGCTTGAGCAATTGCAACAGAAGTGGGGTGGCAGCGCTCAAATACTCAGCCGTGAAGGGAAGCAGTTTTTGCGCCTGGGGAGCTATGTCGGTTATCTACAATCTCCGAATGGCGAGTCCATCGAAATCCTGCCAAAAACCACGGTTGAAGCCCCAGTAGAGCCAGAATCTCTGCGTGTGCTTTTACGGCGAATGCTCAGCGCCTCTTTGGGGATCACACCCCGAGAGGCTAATCAGGCTGCATTACAACGAAGCAACCAGCCTTTACATGAGTGGATTATCAGCGAGTTTTTGCGGCATCTTACCGACTTGGTGCGCAAAGGGTTACGTTTCGACTATCATCTTGTTGAAGACGAACACAGCGCTTTTATCCGTGGTCAATTGAATGTAACGGCACAAATGAGACAGCCGCCGGGTAGCGGTGCTCATTTTCATGTACGCTATGCGGAGTTTTCCCCCCAGCGTATCGAAAACCGTCTGCTACGTACGGCGCTGGATTGGGTGCTTAAAATGACTAAAGAGGGTCAAAGTTGGCGGCAGGCGAATATACTTAGCCATCAACTGGACGACATAGCGCCGATTTATGGTAGTGCAACGCAGCCAATGGGGCAGTGGAGCGACGGTAAATATCTCTATGGCTATCGTGCCATTAAGCCATGGTGCCAACTTATTCTGGAAAAACTGAATCCAGATTTTCAGTATGGGCCGCATCAGGGGATTTCTCTGCTGTTCCCGATGGAAAAATTATATGAATGCTGGGTGGGAAGTTGTTTGGCTTTAGCTTTGCATCGCGATTATCAGTTCACTAAACAGGCAAAACGTCATTATTTGTTAAAGCATGTGCCAACTGGCGAAAGGACATCCCAACAATGGTTCATGCTTAAACCTGACTTTCTTATCACAGGTGAGCAGGTGATAGTGCTGGATGCCAAATGGAAGCTATTAGACAGCCGGGCTGATGATAGTCTGAGAAAATATGAAATCAGCCAGAATGATCTGTATCAGATGTTCGCCTATGGGCAAAAGTATCTGCAAGGGAAAGGGAATATGATGCTGATTTATCCACGTCATCAGTACTTTGATACTCCGCTGCCGGTATTCCGTTTTGATGAACATTTATCTCTTTGGTGTGTGCCCTTTGATCTTGAATCTGGTGGATTAGTGAAAGGTGAATGGCAAGTTTCTTTCCACTGTTTCCCTAGTAATGAGGCTATAACGGCTCATAATGATCAACCGGATAATCAACTGCATCATGCATTTCTTGAATGATAAAGCGGTAAGGGAGCAGTAATCATGGTTTATAAAGATTTCTATCATTTAATGTTGGAGTGTTTTTACCAACCAGTTGAGTTGTTTACAGGGGCGAGGAAGTTGCCTTTTACTCTGTATGCTGAAGAGCAAAAGCTGTTTGTTCGAAACGGAAAAGATAATATTAGCCTTATCACTCCCAAAGAAGTCGCAGCATTTATTGAACGGTTTGAAGAGAATGAGAGTTTGTTGCCCAAGGATTATCAGGATGTGACTTTCAAAGCCTCCTATTTGCTGGCAGCGATGGAATATACTACTAAGCAGAATTTTACTGATGCATCCGTCGTACGGTAATCCCCCCGAAAAACGGGTGTGTTCATAAGTAGAATTTTCTCGTAACCTGAACTGAAGTGGTCAACTAAAACTGGCCACCGCTTTAGAGTTTTTCCAGTATCGGTTTTCCGATTCGTTTGGTGGTAACCCACCGTTATATTCGTGTGGCCTGAGTGCACTGTAATACCCAACGATATAGT